>DASVDU010000001.1:0-3821 GCA_036380915.1 Hyphomicrobiaceae bacterium
AGCTCGCGCGTCTCCACGTAGCGGTGGTACGCCAGCCGGGTGGTGAAGAGCGGGACGACGAAGAGGGGAGTCGCCCACCAGCCGACGCCGTTGGGGAGCCTGAAGATCTCCGCCATGAGCCAGGCGAGCGGCGCCAATCCCAAGAGCGTTGCCATGACGGCGCCGAGATCTTGGGCCCAGATCGTCCGGATCGGCGTCCCGGTTCTGGCACTGACGGCCATCAGAGCAAGGATCGCGTTGATCATGTAGTAGATTCCGCTTCCGATCAGCAGACCGGCAAACGTGAGAGCAAGCGCCGCTGCTGCCGGCAGGTCGGCGACCTCCCGCCGGATCAGTTCGAAGACGGCGCCCCCCATCACGACTGAAAGCACGACAGACGCGTGATTGAAGACCGTCCCGTACCAAGGAACCTGCCGTCGGATTTCGCGGAGATCGGTGCTGCCAACTGCTGCGACTAAGGCGGCCGCCGCAGGGCCGCCGAGGAGCAGGCTCGCCAGGAAAGGCGCAGCGCTCACCGATACGACTGTTCCATGCGGAAGCCGCACGGGGAACAGCGAGCCTATGAGAGTGAGCCCAATCCAGAACGCCAAACCTATTGGCCCCTGGATTTCAGCCCTAACTGGGAATAGGAAAGCCGCCGCCACGACAGCAACGGTCGCAGCGGCGGAACATGCGAGTATCAGGCGCCGGACATTGTCATTCACCGAACTTCACCCTAGCGGGGTGAGGTCGGCGAGTCTACCATCCGGACGCCTACCAACCCTTGAAGCTGGCGCCCCCAGCAATCGCTAAGGTAATCAGCGTGCCAAGGGAGGTCAGCAACGCCATGAGGCGTCGTGGAAACGCACGCATGCGTGACTCCTTGGACTGATTACCAGCCCTTAATGCATTCGCGAGCCATCAGAAGGTGCCCTCTTCTGAACGTATTTACCAAGACAACCGACACTTTCCGGTGACGGAACGGTCGGTTGCACTACATGCTCCCCGACGGCCCAAGTGCCCACATTCGGCCGGCGGATCGAAGCACCCTCGGTATTGCGCCGTGGTACGAAAGTACCATGGCTCGCCGGTACTGTACGCTCGCCCACGGGGTAAGTCAACCCCCGATGCGAAACGGTCAATAACTACTGAACGGGAGGCGACACCTGCGGAAGTGTAGCCAACACCGTGGCGATCGATTCAGGGACCGGTTCCGACAGTTCGGCCTCTAGCCGCTTCGCGAAACGAATCAGAACGTCACGCGCCGCAGCTCGCTTGCCGGCTGCGGCCAGCTGTTCCGCCATGGCGACGTACGCTTGCTCATCGAATTCGTCGAGCTCCACCAGTGCACAAGCGGCGCGGACGCTAAGGTCGCTCGTGAACCCGTGGACGCCGTTGGCCAGCGGCAGCAGCGCATCTCTGACTTCTGAGTGGACTGCCGTACGTATGTGCGACGGCCAGTCCTCGTACTTGAGCTCGGCCAGGAACTCCCCTCGGACCAGATCGATCATGCGGGCGCCCGCACTTCGAGAATCGGATACCTGATCGCTCCGCACGAGAGCGGCCAACGCACGAAACTCTCGAAGATCGGTACGGACAAGCTCGGGATTCAGCTGGACGACATCCGTGGTGCTGATGATGTACTGCGCGCTCTCTCCGTCTCGGTAATCCGGGTCGATCGTGCGGCGCAACTGGAAGACCGTTTGATTGAGGCTGTTGATAGCCGCTCCGGGGTCGGCATCCGGCCAAAGGATGTCGAGTGCCACGTCCCGAGTCAGCGTGCTCCCGTCGTAGGCGATCAGGAGGCCTAACAAGTTGCGCATCCGCCGGCGCTCGATCGTCGCACTGGGTCCATCCCACGCGCCATGATGGAGGGACATCGATCCGAAAGAACGCACGTAGAGCCGAGGGGCGTGACGGTGAACAAGCAAGCGGCGTACGGCCGCAACGTCCGCACCTTCGATGTCCCGCAAGGCGGCAGCGGTGTCTTTGGAGGCGATCCTGGTCACGAGCTGAAGAAGCCGGGCTCGGTCGCTCATCCCGCGTCCGGCAAGGAGGCTGATCACCGCGTCCCGCCACGCCTCTGGATCTGCCTCTGCCATGAGCAACAGGGCATCGGCACCGCCTGGCTCGCGGAGAATGCTTCGGGCGAAGGGGGCGTAGAGGCGAATCCACGGGCGGAGCATCCTCAGTATTCCGGCTTCAGCAGCTCGCATGACCGAGGTGATCACCCTTCGAGTATTCGGTCTGCTGGTGTGTTCCAGAGCCAAGCGCCCCAGTTTCACTAGCCCTACGGTCGCCGTCAGTGTCGCCCCTCGCATATCCCAGGACTCAAGTCCCTCGATGGCAGCTAGGCACTCACCCGCACATGGAGACGCGCGATGGCTGGCTATCGCCTGAGCGGGCGCGATCAACGGCGCAAGGCGGGGGTCGAGTGTTCCACTCGGCGCGGCGCTCGATAACTGCACGGAACCGGCCTGTGAAAGCAGCCACTGGCTCTCAACAAGATGCGCCATCACAAGGTCGGCGGTTGGCCCAAGGGGGTCCGGATCCTGGAGGAGGCGCTGAGCTACCTCAACAGCCTCTTCGTGCCGCCCTTGATAGGAAAGAACGAGGAGTTTTCCGTACTGTGCTTCGGCATGTGGCCGTGACCACGGGCGGGTTCGGACGATTGCAGCCTCCGCAATTGCAGATGCCCGTGTGAGCTGATCTGCACATAGCAGCGAAGCCACGAGTTCGGCGTTGTCCGCGAATGGGCTTGCCGGAGACGTAGCCCAGAAGTGGGCGGCGAGTTCGAGGCTCTTGATGCTGTCACCAATACGACCCATGTTGCGCTGAGCGGCGCCCAGGTTATGCAGGGCAATCGCGGCGAAGTGCTCCCACCCTCGCGCCTTTGCTTCGACGGTAATCCGCTGGCATACCTTGGCTACGTCTTCGAGGGGCGCTTCCATCCACGTGGACGTGATGGCGAGGTTGCCACTGAGCCGCAGTCGCGTTGCGGCTGCGTCCTCCGGCGCCAAGTCAATCCCGTTCGACGCGGCTTCTATCGCGAGCGCGATGTCCCCGTGGTTTGCATAGACGGTGCTGAGCTTTAGGCACGCGAGTGCCTCCATCCGGCGGTCACCTTTGCGAGCGAAGAACGCTCGGGCTCGACCAAGGGCACTGAGCGCGGCATGCCAGTCCCCGCCGATTCCCCTTGCCTCGCCGAACAGAAGGGATAGGCGAGCGTTGTCGCGGATGACGCGCGGTGAGATCTCTTGCAGCCATTCGTCGATCAGACCGAGCCTTCCCTCCGAAGCGACCTCTTCGCCAAAGCGGGCAATGAGGCGCGCTGCCTGTGGTTGGAGACGAGCTCGCAGGTAGTGATGAATCGCCTCGGGCCAGAGCTGGTGAGTCTCGTAGAACGACGCTGCATGAATATGCAGTCCCGCGATCTCGCCTTCAGATCTATCGGCGGAAAGTCGCCGTTGGAGGAAATCTCTGAAGAGACCGTGGTAGCGGTAGAGGTCTTCAGCTGTATCGAGGCGATAGGTGAAGAGACCGCGATGCTCCAACGTGGTGAGCATCCGAGCACCATCCATGCTTCCGGAGAGCCGCTCTGCGAGTTCGGGATGGACTTGCGCCAAGATTGAAGTGACGAGCAAGAAGTCCTGCACAGAAGGCTCTTGCTGATCAAGTACTTCCTCGGCGAGGAACGAGAAGAGGTCGCTGTCGCGGGTGGCGGTGATGGACTGGATGAACGCCCGCCGCTCCTCGGCCGTGTGGCGCTCGCGCAGCGAAACCTCCACGAGCTGCAGGCTCGCGGCCCAGCCCTCGGTTCGGCGCTCCAGCTCGGCCAGCTC
>DASVDU010000002.1:0-11360 GCA_036380915.1 Hyphomicrobiaceae bacterium
TTCCCCGAAGCCACGCCGCGCACGATGCGTGTCGAGCGCACCTTTTGGGAAAAGGCGACGGCCGTGCATGTCTATTGCCTGCAAGGCCGCGCCCGTGGGGACCGCTTCGCCCGTCACTGGTACGATCTCGTCCGCCTGGACGAGGCCGGTCATGCCGACGCTGCGCTGAAGGACCACGACCTGGCCCTCGCGGTCGCGCGGCATAAGAGCATGTTCTTCGCCGAGAAGGATGCCGAGGGGGCCTCCATCGACTATGAGGCGGCCGTTCGCGGCGGACTTGTCCTGGTCCCCGAAGGCGCGGCGTTCGAGGCGCTTGCCAAGGACTATGCCCGCATGGTCGAGGACGGCTTGCTGCTGAACGATCCGGACCGCTTCGAGGATCTGATGGAGAGCTGTCGGCAGATTGCCAAGAAGGCCAACGCCGTCTGACCCACGAGAACCGCGCAGGCATACCGGGTGTTGGCGATTCAACCGGCACAGCAACTCAGCTTCGCCACGTCCTTGTCGAAGGTTTGGGCAGCGAGCTTCAGCCCCTCTACCGTGGTGAGGTAGGGAAAAATCGTCGCGCCAAGCGCTTTCGTGGTCATGCCGAACTTCAGCGCCATTGCCAGTGTCTGGATGCTGTCCGCGCCCTCCGGCGCGAGAATCTGGCCACCAAGCAGGCGGTCGGTCTTGGCGTCGGCCACCAGCTTGATCAGCCCCCGCGTGTCGCGGGCAGCCAAGGCGTGTGGCACGCTGTCGAGCGGCAGAACGGAGGTCTTGACCGCGTAACCGGCGGCCTTCGCCGCCGCCTCGCTGAGGCCCACGCCAGCCACCTGCGGGTCCGTGAACACGACCCACGGCATGGCGCTGTTGTCGTAGGAAAGGCTGTCGCCGTTGAGCGCGTTGAGGGCGGCGAGTTTGGCCCCATAGGCCGCCATGTAGACGAATTGGTCGCGGTCGGTCACATCGCCGGCGGCATAGACGCCGGCCTTGGATGTGCGCATCCGGTCATCGACGACGACGGCGCCGCGGCTGTCCTGTTTGATACCGGCGTCGGCGAGGCCCAGCGCTTCGGTATTGGGCGTGCGGCCCGTCGCGACCAGAAGCCGTTCGGCCGTCAGCTCGATCAGCCTGCCGCCCTCCTTGACGCAGACCGTCACGCCGGTTTCGTCTTCGTGGCAGGCATGGTAGGCGATGCCGCAATGAAGGGTGATGCCCTCGGCCTGGAACACATCCGCCAAGGCTGCGGAGACTTCCGGCTCCGCCTGCGGCAGCAGCCGCGAGCGGCAGATCACCGTCACCTTCACACCCATGCGCGCCATCATCTGTGCAAGCTCGGCCCCGATATAGCCGCCGCCGATGACAATCAGGCTCTTGGGTAGCTCTTCCAACTCCAGCAGCGTCGTGCTGGTCAGGTACTTCACCTTGTCGATGCCGGGAATGGGCGGTACGGCGGGCCGTCCGCCGGTGGCGATGAGGGTTTTATCCGCAGCGATGGCGGTGCCGTCCACGATGACACCGGCGCCGTTCAGCCGGGCCTCACCTTCCAGATAGGCGATGGTGTTGTATTCGGGCAGGAGGTCCGCGTACTTCTTCTGCCTGAGCGTCGAGACGAGTTCATCCTTGGCGGCGATCAGATGCCGCCAGTCATTTACCTGCGCTTCTCCGGCCAGACCCGGGAAGCGGCCCGCCGCCCGCGCGCCGTGAAGCGCCTCGGCGGCCCGGATCATGGTCTTGGAGGGTACGCAGCCGACATTGACGCAGGTGCCGCCAATGGTGCCATGGCCGATGAGCGCCACGTTCGCGCCCAGTTCGGCGGCGGTGATGGCAGCGGAAAACCCCGCCGAGCCGGCGCCAATGACGGCGAGGTCGTAGGTCGCTTTGGATGATTTGGCCGGGGTGCAGCAGTCCGCCATGTCAGGCTCTTTGCTTGTTTGTCTCAATGTTCGCGTCGCAACAGGCCGCTGCGCGGTTGCGCCGCCACAGGCCATAGGCCGTCAGACCGACGAAGACGGCGAGCGCGGGCAGAAGCACGTAGTCGAGCCCGCTCACCCAGGCCGACAGGCCGAGCGCCCCGAAGGCAATGACCAGCACGGGGGTTGCGCAGCAGATGGCGGCGATGACCGCGCCTATGATGCCGGTCTTCAGGATCGTGGCGTCTTTCATCTGGCTCAGCCTTTGACCGAGGCCGGATAGCCCGCATTGGTGGAGGCGGCGGCAATGGCGTCCGCGTTCGTCACCGCCGGATCGAAGATGACCGTCGCCGTCTTGGCCTCGAAATCGACGGCCACCGATTTCACGCCCGAAACACCCTCCATGGCCTTCTTCACCGTGACGGGGCACAAGGCGCAGGTCATGTTCTGGATGGCGAAGGTCCGGGTCTGGGCGGCCGTCACCTGTTGGGAAGCGGACTGGGCGGCGGCCGGGGTCACGGCGGGTATGATTGCCCAGCCGAGTCCACCGAGGGTCAGCAAGGCGGCGGCGAGGATGAGAGGTCGTTTCATGGCGGTAACTCCTTTGTTTGGTCTCAGTAGAAGAGCGGCGCCCACCAGTTGATGGTCAGCGCGAGCAGGACGATGACGGTGGAGAGCCAAAGCGCAGTCTTGGTGATGACGGCCGACTGCGGCCTGGCGCAATAGCTGCCCTCCACGCAGGCGGGCTTGGCCTTGAAGTAGACCTGCCGGAAGCCGAGGCCGATGAAGACCAGAGCAACGCCTGCAAAGTACGGCTTGTAGGGCTCCAGCGCCGTCAGGTTGCCGATCCACGCCCCGGAAATCCCGAGTGTTACGAACAGCAGCGGCACCACGCAGCAGGTCGAGGCCAGAATGGCCCCGATCACGCCGCCCGCCGCAAAGAGATTCCGCTTCCGTTCCTCCGTATCGCCCACGGCCTGTAACGGCCGTGTTTCTGTTTCGGTTGTACTCATGCGTCATCATCCTCGCTTCCGTTCTGAATTTAAGATAAGGTCTGTAGCAACTACAGACTCAAGGGGCTTTTCGAGCACATGGACGATCACGTTTCCGGGAAGGGGTTGAGGCGCGCGGACCTCGCGCGGCGGACGGGCTGCAATCTGGAGACCATCCGCTATTACGAGAAGATCGGCATGATGCCGGAGCCGCCGCGCACGGCGTCCGGCTACCGCGTCTATGACGAGCGGCACGTCGCCCGCCTGCGCTTCGTCCTGCGTGGCCGGGAACTGGGTTTCTCCATCGAGGAACTGCGCGGGCTCTTGCGTCTAGTCGACCGGGGGACCCAGACCTGCGCGGAAGTCAAGGCCATGACGGAGCAGCATCTTGCGGACGTGCGGGCCAAGATCGCGGACCTCCGGCGCATTGAGAAGGTGCTCGCCGCCACGGCGGCGCAGTGCTCTGGCGAAGAGGTGCCGGAGTGCCCCGTGCTGGAGGCGCTGGCATCGTGATCGCGACGGTCGCTGTCTATATCGGCGCCGCCGTCGCCGAGATCGCCGGGTGCTTCGCCTTCTGGGCGCATTTCCGGCTTGGCCGAAGCATCTTCTGGCTTGCGCCCGGCCTCGTCAGCCTCGTGCTGTTCGCCTTCCTGCTGACCCGCGTGGACAGCGACTTCGCCGGACGCGCCTATGCGGCCTATGGCGGCATCTACATCGCCGCATCCATCCTGTGGCTCTGGCTGGTCGAAAGCCGGACGCCCGATCGGTGGGACTTGGTTGGCGCGGCAATCTGCCTCCTGGGGGCCGCCGTCATCCTGTGGGGGCCACGCGGGACTTGAGCGGTCCCGGGAAAGCATCGACTTTTCCGTCTGCGGGGAAATCCTACCCTGGTCTCGGCTTCGCGTGCTATATTGAGAACAAATAAAGAACGGATGTGACGTGCATTGAAATCAGGACAATTCGCTCCCCTGCCCCTTGAAGAGATTGAACCGATCTCCTGCTCCGCCGTTTCTGGAGGCGCGGCGGCCTCGTCCGGCGCCGTCTTTCCCGCAAACGACAACCATCCAGTCCCTCGGCAGCTAAGCAAGCTGTTCACCTCGGCCTTGGCCATAGAGCTGGAGGAGGCGCGGGAGGCCGGCGCTCTCGGCTTCATGGCGCGCGCCATGGTCCAGGCGACCATGCCTCACCGCAGGATGCCGGGGAACGAGTTCACGCGGACCAACGGCGCCTTCACCATGACCATGCTTGCGCCCTCCAAGATCGGCTTGCCCTACGGCAGCATCCCGAGGCTCGTCACGGGCTTCCTGACCACGGAGGCCGTCCGCACCAAGAGCCGCGAGATCGTTCTCGGGCGGACGCTCAGCAAGTTCATGGCCGAGCTCGACCTCGCGCCGACCGGCGGCCGCTGGGGCACCATACCTCGGCTTCGCGACCAGATGACGCGCCTGTTCGCCTGCTCGATCTCGTGCACCTATACGAGCGGCAACTCCTTCGGCTTGGAAAACGTCAATATCGCCGATAAGGCCACGCTCTGGTGGACGCCGCACCAACCGGATCAGGCGGCGTTGTGGGAGAGTACCGTCGTCCTGTCCGATAGGTTCTTCACGGAGATCACCGAGAACCCGGTCCCGATCGACCTTCGCGCCCTCAAGGCGCTGAAGCGGTCCCCGATGGCGCTCGATGTCTATCTCTGGCTCACCTATCGCCTGTCCTACGTGAAGGGCCGGACCGCTATCCCCTGGGCTGCCTTGCAGCTCCAGTTCGGTGCGGATTACCCGACCACCGACCAGGGGCGCCGCGACTTCAAGAAGGCGTTCCTGCGGGCACTGGGCAAGGTCGCGGTCGTCTATCCGGCGGCGCGCCTCGATACGGCACCCGACAGCTTGATTCTGCTGCCCAGTCGGCCGCATATCGGTCGCTCGTGAGACCTGACCACACGCCTGCGCTGTCTTCGCCCATTCTACGCATAAACGCTCCCGCCAGCCGACCGCCCTGAGGTCGAGGATGCACTTGCCGGTGTCCCTGAGCGCCGCCGCGCTGTGCAAAACCCTGTGAACTAGCAGACTTATCCACGCATAAACGCTCCCGCGCGGAATGCGGCAGGAATCCTTCAGTTCTGGTTTTGGCTACGCATAAACGCTCCCGCGGTTACGCATAAACGCTCCCGCTATATACCTATATGTACCTGTATAATTAAATCCTGTAGTTGGCCGCCCACTTCTGTGGATAGTTCGCCGGGTTTCAGGACAGACGACCACTTCCCATCATTTCTTCTGCCGCCTGTGCTCTTCGGCCTGTTCGCGCTGTGCCTGTCGCTCGGCGATCTTCTGCTCCTTGGCGTCGTTGAACGCCTTCTTGTTCTTGTTCCAGAAAACCAGGTTGAGGACGACGATGCCGACGACGACCACGACGGCGATTGTGATGAGGTTCTCCATCATTTCTGAAACTCCCGATGTGCTGATCCTTCGGCTTTTGGTTTTGAGAGGGGTGTGTGGCGCGCTGAAAGCCCTCTCAGTTCATTCTTCGAACGACGGAGGCATCGGAGGGCGCTTCGCTTCCTCGGATGGTCCTACAGGCCGCTCAGGCGGTCTAGGGCCGTTCTCGGTAGACGGCGGATTGGCCTCAGGCTTTTGCGCACGCATCTCCGCCTGGAGGGCGGCGAGGCGGCGCTGGTATTCCGGATTGCCTGCCAGATTGGCGTCTTCCTTTTGAGCGCCTTCACTCTTGGTGGGTGCTGCTGATTCCGCGCTGCCGGATGGCGGTGCATCCGGTTCGTCGTCGGGAGCAGGTATCGGTGCTTCCGCCCGCGGCGCACGCAAGACCTCCTCCCCGAAATCCCGCTTCTGTTCGGCAATCCATGCCTTAAGCTCCGGATTACCGTGGGCAGGCTTCACCATCCGCGAGCGGATCATCAGGCCGTCGAGGAAGATGACCGCGTCTTCGCGGAACTCCCGTCCCATGAGCTTCTGCGGCGAGGCCACCCAGTCCTCGCCGCCCCAGATGTCCTTCCGCATGCCGAGCCGGTTGGCGATCTCGGTCGCCGTGTTCATGTCGTTCGGCCGGAAGAAGATCTGGCAGCGGCAGTTGGCCAGCAGGCTCTCCCACTTGGGATAGACCTCCTTCAACTGCGCCATGTCCTGGGTGAAGAGCCATAGCCGCACCCGGTAGCTCCGCGTGATGGCGACGGCTTCTTCGATGATCCGCATGTAGCCAAGCTGCGGCAGCTCATCGAGGTAGAACATCATCGGCCAGTCGGGAAAGCGCTCCGGCAGATCTTCGTCCAACCTGTTGTTACGCTCGATATCGGCCCGCCACTTGATGGCCTCGCCCAGGTGCTGGCCCAGCATCACCCGCAGCACCGAACGGTAGGCCGCAATCTTCTCCGGCTTCACGATCAGATACACGGACGCAGCCATGCCACGCTCGACATGCCCAGGAGCGGGTGAGTGCCAGCCCGGCGCTCGCCCCTGTTGGGCCGCGAAGGTGACGCCCATGTTGTCCTGTACGAGGATGCTCTCGACAGACCAGCCCGGCGTTGTGGTCGACGTGATGTCTGCTATCTCGTCCGCTCGCCAGGGGGCTAGCTGGGTGAGCAGCGTCGTGGCAATCGACGAATGAAGGTTCTCCGACCGGCTTTCGAGGATATTGCCCAGCTCCTGCAATCGTTCTTCCGATGAGCCTTGCAGGCTTTCGATCATCCCGGTGAAATCCGCCTTGCTGAGCGTCAGGCAGCGGCACACCTCGCGCATGTTCCTGCGCTCAGGCGGGCGTGTGCGGAGCACATAGAAGATGAGCCCCGTCAATAGGTCCTTGGCGGCCTCGTCCCAGAAGGGCTCCCGGCTTTGCTGGACGATGAGCAGTTCGGCAAGTAGCCGCGCGTCGTCCCAGCCTTTGACTGCGTCGAGTGGGTTGTAGCAATCGGACTCCGGATCGATAGTCGCGTCCTCCGACTTCGGCTCCCATTTGTAGACCTGGCCATAAAGATTCCGGCGCCACGCGGTCAGTTCGTAGTTCTCACCCTTGGGGTCGAAGATCACCGCCGGCCCTTCGTAGTCCAGCAACGTCGGGACGACGAAACGTTGCCCCTTGCCCGCACCCGTGGGGGCCACGGTCAGCAGGTGTCCTTCGCCGTGGAAGAGCAGGTTCGCGGGCCGTAAGTCATCCCCGAGCGGCAACTCGCCGATGATAATCGAGTCCACCGGGTCGCTTTCGCTCGTCGGCGTGATGAGGCCGGCCTCGCGTAGGGCGTCGCTATCGGCCCACGCCTCGTGCTGGCCGGCGTGCTTGACCCGTTCCCGCGTCTCCGGGCTCATGAACTGGAAGTATTTGCGTACAGCCTCGCGGGCGTCGTCGATCCGACCTTCCTGAAGGCGCCGGTAGATGTCCTGCTTGAAGACTTCGTCCACGCTCTTATCGGCCGCGATCGCTGTCACAGCGGCGCGCCACATCGGGTCGAGCGATTCCAGCCAGCGCCTGACCTGAGGTTTTCCTTCCGGCGGCTTCTTCCCGCCCCCGAACAGACTGCCGAACACCATCCGCTACCCCGCTATCGTGCCTGTCTCCCTTGTTCGCCTGCCCAAATCTTTTACCCCGAATTGGCCGGTTAACCCACTCTGTTCAGCGAGTTGCGGCTGATGGCTTGTGCTGCCTGGCGCATGTCAGGCGACTGTCTCGGGGTTGAGCCCATAAGCCTGCAACGAAGGTACCGACAGTCTCCGCCTTGCCCGCCTCACGAAGAGGCGGGCCTCTTTTGTTTGGACCGGCGCGTCGTCTCCCGTCGGCGCGCTGCTCCTCGGATCCTCGTCCGGAACCGCCGCCCACGGGCCGTCCTCATGGGGTGGCTGACCTGGCAGGGACGCCGTGCGGCGCAACGGCGGTCCGTCGGTTTCTTCCCCGGCTGACACCTTCCTCGCGGACGCTTCGCTCCAAGAAACAGCCTGCCCGCCGTCCTCCGATTCTCTGCGGTCCTTCGGATGCGCCGCCCGTCTTGCCCCTGCCTTTCCGGTCGCCATCGGACGGCCGCGATGGGTGCGGCCCCGCAAGACAAGGAGAGGAACAATGACCGCGCAACGCATCGACGTTTACACCCAGGTCACCAACAACATCATCGCCGCCATCGAGGCGGGAGCGGGCGACTGGCAGATGCCCTGGCACCGCAGCGGCGATGGCCTCAACCGCCCCGTCAACATCGACACCAACAACGCCTATCGCGGCATCAACGTCGTCAGCCTCTGGGCCGCAGGCCAGGCCCGCGGCTTCAGCACCGGCACGTGGGGCACCTATCGCCAGTGGCAGAACAACGGGGCGCAAGTCCGCAAGGGCGAGAAGGCGAGCCTGGTGGTCTTCTACAAGGAGTTCGACGTGGAAGAGGCCACGGACGACGGCGAAACCGAGCAGGGCAAGCGCCTCATGGCCCGTGCGAGCTGGGTCTTCAACGCCGACCAGGTGGACGGCTACGAGGCGCCCGCGCTGCCCGAGCCCAAGGACCCAGTGCAGGTCCTCGACAAGGCCGAGCGCTTCATCGCCGATACCGGCGCCATCGTCCACCACGGAGGCAGCCGCGCCTTCTACCGCCCGTCGGACGACATCATCCAGATGCCCGAGCGGGAGCGCTTTCTCGGCACCGAGACAAGCACGGCGACCGAGAGCTACTACGCCACGCTCCTGCACGAACTGACCCACTGGACGGGCCACGACCGCCGCTGCGACCGCCGATTCGGCAAGCGCTTCGGCGACGATGCCTACGCCATGGAAGAGCTCGTGGCCGAACTGGGCGCGGCCTTCCTCTGCGCCGACTTGGGCGTGACGCTCACACCGCGTCCCGACCACGCCGCCTACATCGACAACTGGCTGAAGGTCCTCAAGGCTGACAAGAAGGCCATCTTCACCGCCGCCTCACAAGCGGCTAAGGCCACCGACTACCTCGGTGGCCTGCAATCCGCCGACATCACCGAGGCCGCCGCTTAGGCGGCCTCTTCTGTCACGCGCCCAGTTGTCTGAGTTCGGACTCAAGCAGTTGCCTTTCTGACCGGAGGTCCGCTTTTGGCCGATCGGCGCGCGTTTCCAGTTCCTTCTCAATCTCGACGAGGCGGGTGCGGATGGTGGCCACGCGGTCGAGCACAATGCGTCCAAAGTTGCGTGCCGTTACGAACCAGAACCCACCCGCCACGAGCGTCAGAAGCCAAAGCAGACCAACGCCTATGAACCACCAACCTAATTGCTCCCAGACGTAGCCGTCGTATCGGAGCGCCCAGTTCGACGTGTTGTTTATCTTGATCAGGAGCACGACGGTGACGAGAACAGCCGGTACTGCGAGCACGATCGCGATGGCGCGAGCGCTTTTCATTTGAGCACGCAGCTTCTGCATCCCCTCCGGCGACGCCCTTATTTCGGCAAAGAAAGGGCCATGTCGCTGAGCCCGATTGCGTAGCTTCTTACGAAGGAAGAGCGCTGCGACCACGACCAGCAGAACGACCAGCGCGTCAAGAAGTCCGTCAAGAATGCCGCCGGAATTGGAAGACGCCGCTTGAGCAAAGGCCCTGTGAATTGGCGTGACCGACAGCGCCACCAAGAGCGACAGCGTTGCGGGTCGCAGGACCATTGCTCTCATGGCTTCCACACCTGCTGGTCGTTCTCGAAGAAGATGAAGCAGTCGTGGGCCGGATTGTAGGCAGGCTTCTTCCGGCAGCTCGCGAGCGCGTCTTCACGCATCTTTGCCATCGACGCACCGACCTTGTACCGCGCGCCATAGGCGCCGTCCGGCGAGACGGCGAACGCCTTGGGGAAGGGGCTCGGCCCATAGTTGGTGAGGAAGCAATCGACGCACGCCTTGCCGCCGCCCGCCTGTTCGAGCGCGGGCACGGCGGCCTTGTAGGCCGCCAGCGGATCGGCATCTGCGCTTTTTGCACTGGTGGCGCCGGTCGTCTGGCAGGCGGTGACGGTGAGGAGCGCAATGGCGATCAGCCAACCCTTGGACAAATACGTGTTCCGCATCTGGAGCGCCTCAGCCAAGGGCTTCCCAGCGTTCCCAAACCGGGGCGCCCTGGTCCGGTCGGGTCTGTTTCTGGTAGGCCGGGCTCTTGGGGTTGTTGCAGGTGCCCTTGCCGGAAGCGATAACGGTCTTGCGGTCTTCGGACACCGAACGGGTACCGCCCCAGAAACGGCAAGTCCCGCATTTCTGCGTCGCCGTGGCCGGTAAGTTGACCTCCGCCATTGCAGGCTGACTGGCGATGGTGCCGCCGACCGTGGCCAGCCCCGCCACGCCGAGCGCCCGGAGAACGTCGCGACGGCTTGCCGACCGCGCAACAACTTTGTCTTTGGTGTTCATGGAAACTCCTAACCTTGAACGGATGATCCAAGGCGCGTGCGGTGCTGACACGCGCGCGTGAAAAGCGGCCCGTTTGGACAAGCCCCCGATTTCCTTCCTAGAAGGGCCGCTTGTGCGGCGTCACGTCCAAAGTTGGAAGGGTTGGAAAATCCGGAAAACAGGCGGAATCCATGATCGTTATCAACAGGTTGACGGATTCCGGCAGGGTGGGTAGAAGTTGAAGAACGAGGTGATTGGCCGGGGGCGGCATGTCAGGCGCGTTCGACAGTTTCGGGGAATGGCACAGGCTATTCGATGCCCTTTGCATCGAGCGCGGCCATCTCGATAACGCGACGCTTGCCAGCGAATACTGCGCGCTCACCAAGAACAAGGCATCTACCGCTTACGAGAGTTCCCTGAAGAGCCTGAACAACTGGCGGCAGGGACTACATACGCCCAGCCGCCGCAACTTCAGAATACTGACATTAATCCTTCGCGTTGAAGACGCGCCGGAGGTGTTGCCTCACTGGAGCCGGCTCTATGAAGAGGCTCAGAGGCGCAAGCCCGCCGATGGCAATGGCGATGCGAGCCAGACCGCGACAATACCCGAGATCGACCCAGCCCCTACCGCCGCATCCGGCGGACGCGCCAGCCGACGCTTAGCCGCCGCTGCCGTTTTGCTGTTCTTGGGGGCGGGCGGGGCGGTTCTTGCGTTGGGCACCTTCGACGGCCCCCAGACGCATGCTGCGGCATTCACGCAGCCAGGTGCGCAGGTCCTTGACATGACCGGCCAGCGTATCGAGGCGCATGAGATGGTCACCGCCAAAGTCGGCCAGTCTGTGGTCGTACACGGCAGCCGCGGGCGGTGTGGTGAACAGCCGCCAGATTGGGAGGAGGTCTTCCAAGGACTGCCTCCGCTATCTAACGGTGTTTGGTCGGACGGGGGCGTCGGCATCCGCGTCAGCCGCGCTTGCAGCGGCGGCACGCCTGCGCGAGCCGTGGTGTTCACGGCAACGCATCCGGGCGAGGAACGATTCACCCTCTACGACGATCCGATTACGATCCGGGTGACCGAGTAGAGCATTCCGTCGCTTCGCGTTATCGGAGGGCTGGAGCAATCCGGCCTGTTTTGTTCTTGCTACGCTTGGGCGGCCCCAGTGTGATCGG
>DASVDU010000003.1:0-8381 GCA_036380915.1 Hyphomicrobiaceae bacterium
GCCCCTGCGCTTCGAGGTCGGCGATCACCCGCTTTCTCGCCTCGAAGCGGTCGAGGCCGCGATAGGCCTCCGGCGCGTTCTCGTTGATCCGCGCCTCGGCGTCGAAGATGTTGATCATCGGCAGGTTGTGCCGGCGGCCGACCTCGAAGTCGTTGAAGTCGTGGGCCGGCGTGATCTTGACGGCACCTGAGCCCTTCTCGGGGTCAGAGTACTCGTCGGCCACGATCGGGATCTCGCGCCCGACCAGGGGCAGCACAACCATCTTGCCGACCAACTCCTTGTAGCGCTCGTCCTCCGGGTGAACGGCAACCGCCGTATCGCCGAGCATCGTCTCGGGCCGCGTGGTGGCGACGACGATGAAGCGCGAGGGATCGTCTTTCAGCGGATAGCGCAGGTGCCAGAGGTGGCCCTTCACCTCGACCTGCATGACCTCGAGATCGGAAATGGCCGACTGGAAGCGCGGGTCCCAGTTCACAAGCCGCTTGTCCTTGTAGATGAGGCCGCGCTTGTAGAGCTCGACGAAGACCTTGAGCACCGCACGGCTCAGCCCCTCGTCCATGGTGAAGCGCTCGCGCGACCAGTCGCAGGAGGCCCCCAGCCGCTTCAGCTGGTTGAGGATCATGCCGCCGCTTTCCGCCTTCCACTTCCAGACCTCCTCGAGGAAAGCCTGGCGGCCCATCTGGCGGCGGTCGCGCTGCTCTTTCGCAAGCTTCCGCTCCACCACCATCTGGGTTGCAATGCCGGCGTGGTCCGTGCCGGGCTGCCAGAGCACATCCTTGCCGCGCATGCGCTCGAACCGGCACAGGATGTCCTGCAGCGTGTTGTTGAGTGCATGCCCCATGTGAAGCGAGCCGGTGACGTTTGGTGGTGGAATGACGATGCAATAAGGCTTGGCGCTCACCCGCTCCGGCCGGCCGGCGCGGAACGCGCCAGCGTTCTCCCATTCCTGGTAGATCCGCTTCTCGATGTCGGCAGGTTGGTACGTTTTCTGGAGCATGGGTCGGACGGCCCGGTTTCAAATCAAGGAAAGCGAAGGGCGTCCTACGCCCCGCCTTCCTTCCCTGTCAACTCGAGTGGTCGCCTCAGGGGACCTGGATACAAACGCGCAGCGCGCACAGAACCCGCGCCGTCTCGGCAACGACGAGCCAGCTGTCAGCCGAAGCTCAGCGATTTGAGTCGATTTCCGGCCGCTTGGCGCTGGCCGCCAACTCGACCCGTAGCGCCTTCTCGACGATGCGGGGCATGTTGGCGTCGAGCCATTCACGCAGCAAGGGCCGGAGCAGGTCGGCAACCGTGTCCTCCAGGGTGCGAGCCGCTGCCGGCTGGACAGCCTGCGGCGCTTGTGACGGTGCCAGTTGCGCGTTACCCGAGGCAGGGCTGGCGTTCTGCGCAACCGTCTTGGCCCCCTCCGCCAGCTTTTCCCGCTGGGGTCCTTCGCCGCCGGGATGGTCAGCGGAGGGGGCCGGAACGGCCTTCTCCTGCCGCACCAAACCGTCGGCTGCAGTCGGGGCCGGCCGCTGGCGCTCTTCGGGCTTGCGCTCCGCTTCGGCTATGGGCGCGCGAGCCGGGGTCTGCGGGTGGATTGGGCGATCAGGCGCCGGTTCCGGTGAACGCGCCATGGGCGCAGGCGAACCGTGCTTGGCGCCCGCAGAGCCTGCGCCAGGCGCCATGAGACCGTGCCCCTCGTCGGCTCGGCGATCGATTGTGGCTTCCCGCGTCGGGACACGTGGCGCAGAAGGCCGTGGCACGTCCTGGGACTGGACCTGCGGCAAAGACGGAAAATCTGCTGGACCGGGACGCCCGCCCTCCCGCTGGCGCTCGAAGAGCGAGCCGGCTTCCAGCGGTCTTGGGCTGCCCGTGCTCGGCTTCGGGCTGGAAACCTCGCCCTCGCCCGCCGCCCGCTCGGGCGTTTCGCGCAGCTGACCAAGATGCCCCAGAAGGCCTCCTCCTTGCCTGCGGTCAGACCCGGCCGGGATCGCGCCGGGAGACTGGGACGCACCAGCAGGCGGACTGGTCTGGCGGCCGAACAGCCAACTGGGACGGCTCTCCTCCTCGCCTGCTGGCCGGGCCTGCGGCTTGGGAAGGTCATCCTTACCCGCAGGACGGCCGGGTCGCCGCTGCGACGGGTCGTCCATCAGATCGGCCAGCGCATCCTCGACAGTGTAAGGCGGCTCCTCGGGGTGGTCCTCATTCCGTGAGGGGATGGAAAGAGTGGGTTCATTCGCTTGGCGCCCAGAACCACCGGTCGACGATTGACGATCGCTTTCGGTCTCCCGCGGCTCCGGTCCTGGCCGCGAGCCGATCGGCTCCTCCGCGATGATCTTGCGGATCGACGCTAGGATTTCTTCCATGCTCGGCTCGGGCGTCTTATCCGCTCTGTGCATCCCCCACCCTCACTGCTCTACGGTTCTCGCCCGGCCAAAGCCGCGTGCCCAACCTGCAACGCACGACAAAGATTTTGGTACACCGATCGCTCGGTTGCATCAATGTATTGGCTTCATAGAAATTGTGCGTTTTGTGAGGCTTTCCGATGCATCTAATGCCACACCCCAATGGCACGAACCAGCAGCCGTCCGCGTCGCTGGACTTGGCTCCATGCGACTATCGGTTAGCTAGCTACTAGGAGCATGCAACAGGGAGGGCCTCGCGGGCTACCGGCGCGCGGTCAGGCGGACCAGCGCACTCGGGCTCACTTCATCGGCACGTTCTTTCCGTAGGTGTCCCACAGATCGAGGTTCTCACGGCGTCCATCCGCATGGGTTATGCTGATGCCCCACCACTTGCGGCGGACCTCCTGGTAGTGGGCCTCCGGATCGTAGATCGCCGCGCCGAGCCCCAGATACTCCGCATCAAGCCGGCCGATGGACGCCAGCAGCGTGTAGGCGCTGACCACCAGATCGCGCCGTGTGGTCACGAGGTTGACCTCGGCGTTGAGCAATTCCTGCTCGGCATTGAGCACATCGAGCAGCGTCCGCTGACCAACGCGCTCCTCCTCACGCACACCTGCCAGGGCCACCCGGTTCGCTTCGACCTGCGCCTGGTCGGATGCAATCTGCGCACGTGCCGCCTCCATCCGCGCCCAGGACGCGACCACGTCGGCCACCGTCTCGGTCCGGAACTGCTCGACCTCCTGCAGGCGCGCGACGTGGGTGTGCTTGGCCTGCCGGACACGAGCCGAGACCTCTCCCCCCTGATAGATGGGCACGGTCACGCGGCCCGTGACCGCCGTAACCTCGCTCTCGTCGAAGTTGCCCTGGCCGAAGCGGCGATCATAGCTCGCATCGACACTCACTTCCGGCAGCAGCTCGCCCCAGATCCGATCGACCACATGGCGCGCCGCCTGCTCGCGGTAGAGTGCGGCAACGAGGTTCGGGTTCTCCCGGCTTGCAATCGCCAGCGCCTCCTCCTGCGAGCGGGGCAGCAGTTTTTCCGGAACCTGGGGATCCGCCAGGTTGCTTGGCGGATGTCCAATCACGCGCTCGAACGCCGCACGGCTGGTGCGCAGGTTGGCGCGCGCCAGATCGAGCGCGGACACGGCTCCCGACCGACGCGCCTCGGCCTGCGCAACGTCCGTGCGCGTCACCTCGCCCACCGCGAACCGGTCTTGGGTAGCGCGCAACTCGCGGGTCAGCACATTGACGTTGTTTTCACGGAGGCGGACGACGGCCTGATCCCGTATGACATCTGCGTAAGCGATCACGGCCTCGAGCAGCACCGCCTGCTCGACGATCAGCAGATTGGCGCGCTCTGCCCGCACGACAGCCTCGGCCTCTCTCACGGTGTTCAGCGTCCGAAACCCGCGAAATATCGGCTGAGAGATGTCGACTCCGTATCCGCGCGGGTTCGTCTCCTGGACGTTCGTCTGTCCGCCCCCGCGGGTTTTCGACCGCTGATAGCCGACATCTGCCGAGCCGAAGATCTGCGGGCGATAGCCGGACAGCGCCCGCGGCACCTCTTCGTCGGTCGCGCGCAGATTGGCCCGTTCGGCATCGAGGCGAGGATTGAACTTGTAGGCCGCAGTCAAGGCCTCACGCAGCGTTTCCGCGTCTGCGACACCAGCAGGCACGATGAGCATCGCCGCACATACGGCAGCGATCGCTGCCCGTGCGATTCTCTTTCGAGACACCCCCATTTCGCCCTCGGTTTTCGCTGCCATTCAGCCCCCCACTGTCCAGGACGCAATCACCGGGCAAGGCCGATACTCCTGGCCTGCTCCAGGGGCTTACACTGATTCCATCCAGACGCGCACCGGATCGAATCTCTGAGTACCCCGACAGGACAACAACTTAGAATAGCGAATGGCGCCGAAAGCACAGATACTTGGCCGGCGTGGCCGTAACCCCACACTTCGGCCACGATACGGATGATCAGAATACGAACTCTGGCTTCCGCTCGAACCCTGGAAGCGGCTTGGCGGCTGCATCGAACACGGTCCGCGCCGAAACGGTCTTGCCCGAGCGCTGCCAGATCCGGGCCCTGCTCACACCCTCATCAGCTTCGATTGCTGCAAGGCGGCCACCATCCTTCAACTGCTCCAGCAGTACGGAAGGCACCTCAGGCACCGACCCGTTGAGCAGGATGGCATCGTAGGGCCCTTCGCTCGGCCAGCCGGCAGTCAGCTCGCCGATCACGATCACCACGTTGTCCACCCCCAGCTCAGAGAGGATTTTCGTCGCGCTCTCCGCGATCGCCGGGTCGCTTTCGAGGCCGACGACGGTCTGCGCCAGCCGTGCCATGATGGCACTGCCGTAACCGGTTCCGCAGCCGACGTCGAGCACGACCGCATTGTCCTCGATCTCCAGGAACTGGATCAGCTTGGCGTGCACGCCCGGTGCCATCATGAACCGCGATTGCGATTGGGTGATGGGGACATCGCCATCCATATAGGCGAGTGCCCGCACGTCCTCGGGAACGAACGCTTCCCTGGGGATTTCGAGCATGGCGCGAATGATGCGCCGGTCCACGACATCGGCGGTCCGAACCTGGCTTTCGACCATGTTCTCGCGCTGGACGGCGAAACTGACCATCTCCCCTCCTCGACACTCCCGTGCAAAGCATACGGCTGGCATAGCCAAAGCGGCGGGAACTTAACCAAGCAATGCCCGCTCCGCCAGAGCCCTTGTTCAGGTAGAAGGCCGACTCGGACGCAAAGCCGCACGGGAGCGACCTCATTGCAGGACCGTCCCGGGCATGCTACAGGACGCCTTCGCCCGAGAGGCTCCTCGCGGCGGCGGCTGAAGTGCGCACTGCACCTCGCCCATTCTTGGCGGCCACGTGGCGGAGTGGTTACGCAGCGGACTGCAAATCCGCGCACGCCGGTTCGATTCCGGCCGTGGCCTCCAGTAAATTCCAAGAGAAGCAGTGCAGAGTGTGACCGCTGTCGCGGCCGTCGCGCCACTCGCGCCCTACGTCTTGGAGCAAATTCAGGGGCAGCGTGCGTGGCATGTGTCGCGGCAGTTCGGCCGCTCGCGCCACCATGGGGCGGTGATCGCGGAGGATCGCCCTCATCTGGTCCCTTGGATCAAATTTCGGCCTTGCACCCATCGTCGTCGACCAGGTCCACGATGCGCCGATCAAGAGTCATCAAAGCGGCACCTCGATCCTGCTGGTCGAGCAAAACACCGCCCTTGCGCTCTCCGTGGCGTCGCGGGGCTATGTGCTGGAATCGGGCCGGATCGTGCTAAGCGGTGCGGCCGAGTCGCTGCACAAGAATCCAAGGGTCCGTGAAGCGTATCTCGGCCTCTGAGCGCGACATGGCATTGTCTCAATGCCGCCTACGACCTGGGATCGGCGTCGAGCCGCACGACAATGCCCTCCAATCCGGAAGAGGGTGCCGGATAGCGGTCTAGGATAATCGGGTCGTGACCCGGAATCACATTCGTCCGGTCGCTCGCCAATTTCCATAGCCGATCATACCCTTCCAGCGTATCGGCCAGGCTGTGCATGATCGGAAAGGCGCGCCCCTGCTCCATATTGGCGTAGAAATGGCTGGCGTCGGAAGCCACAACCAGCCAGCCGCGCCGCGTCCAGACGCGTACCACCTGCAGGCCCTTGCTGTGTCCACCGACGTGATGGACGGTTATCCCATCTGCAATTTCGGAATCACCGTCATGGAATCGCACCCGACCGGCGAAAACCTTGCGCACCATCGCCACGACGTCCTCCTCTTCGAAGGGCGCCCTTAACGCGTCGTGGCACATGCATCGGCCGGTGCAATAAGCCATTTCGATGTCTTGCAGGTGATATTTCGCGTTCGGGAAGAGATCGTAATTCCCACAGTGGTCGTAATGCATATGGGTGAGGATCACGTCCTTGATCGCATCCGGGTCGACACCGATCGCCTTCAATCCCTCTCCCGGCGAGCGCAGGAAGTCGCGCTTTCTCTTCTTCGCCATGGCCGCGTCGAAACCGGTATCGACAATGAAAGTGTGCCCATTGCCCTTTATCACCCAGACGAAATAGTCAAGCGGCATCGGCACGTCATGCGGATCGCCCAGAACGAAGTTATGAGATGACCGCGCGGCAGGGTTGTGGGCGTAGCGAACAGCGTAGACTTCATAAGGTTCAAGCGACATGTGCATTCCTCCAAGGACAACCGAACCGCGTCGGCGCTCGGGCCAATTATCGATTCAGCCGTAATCGATTGCTACTCGGCGGCCATGATCTCTATTTCCGGGAGCAGATATGTCCGGAACAGCTCGTAATTCTCGATCATTTGGAAATGCCCGATGTTCTTCATTTGCCTATAGCGGCAACCTGGGATCTCTTTCGCTATGGCTTCGGTCATTGCCGGTGTACAGGAGTAATCGTAGCTGCCGGTGACCTTCCAGCCCTCATCCGGAAACTCAGCCATTCTCATTCTCCTCCCGCCGCTCCGGTGCAGTGATGGCGGCGCCGGTCAGCCTCACGTCATGCCGTTAAATGAAGTGAGGCGGTGTCCGTCCGCTCAGTCGATGTCAGGCGCCCGCATACTGCTCGTCGGTGACGTGCTCCAGCCACTCAACGGCGACGCCGTCACGAGCCTCCTGCATCGAGATGTGCGTCATCATGGTCGTCGGTCCGGCACCATGCCAATGTTTCTCGCCCGGCGGAATCCAGACGACGTCTCCTGCCTTGATTTCCTCGATAGGACCGCCCCACACCTGAATGCGGCCGGTGCCCGAGACGACATAGAGCGTCTGGCCCAATGGGTGCGTGTGCCAGGCGGTGCGCGCTCCGGGCTCGAAGGTGACGACATTTGATTTCAACAGTGCGGGCTCGGGTGCCTCGATGACCGGATCCTGCCAAACCGTGCCGGTGAACGCGCTCGCCGGGGCACGCCGTGTCGGCCTCGAGCCGCAACGCTTGATCTCCATCCTGTGCTCTCCTCTCCTCTGACCGGACTGGACCCCGTTGTCTCGCTGAGATAAGCGCATACACCGGCGCAGCTCCCAGCTCACCTATCAGCCACGGACTTCCACACCCGCCTGCTCTTCCATGAGGGTGACGATTCTTGTGAAATCGGAATCCGGGCCAAGCTTGTCGAGCGCCTTTTGCCAAATGTCGAAAACAACCTGGCAGCCCTCGAGAGAAAGCCCCATCCGCCTGGCTTCCTGCATGAACAGCGACACGTCCTTGTGCATGAGGCCTGTCGCGAAGCCGTAATCGAACGTGCCCGGCAGAATGGATTGGGGAAACTTCTGCAGCGTTGCCGTATTGCGGCCGCTGCCGGCGTTAATCACGTCGATCATCACTTTTGCCGGGATGCCGGCCTTCGCGCCCATGACGACAGCTTCTGAGGACAGTGCCATCGCTGCCGCGGAGAGGCAGTTGTTGACGAGCTTCATCATCTGCGCGAGGCCCGGCTTGTCGCCGATGTAGAAGGGCTTGCCGATCACCTTGAGCACCGGCAAGAGGTCTTCATAATCCGCACTTGGCCCCGAGAACATCACGGCCACGGTGCCAGCCTTGGCTCCGCCGACACCACCGCTGACCGGGCAATCGAGCCAGCGAATGTTGCGCGACTGGAATTTCTCGCTGATGCTCTCCGCCGTTTGCGGACCGGTCGTGGACAGGTCGACGACCCGCCTCACCTTTTCTCCCGACATGAGGCCGTTCTCGCCAACCGCCACTGCCTCGACGACCGGCGGGGTCGGCAGGGAGAGGAAGATCGTCTCCACCATCGACGCGAGCTCGGCCGGAGAATTGGCCTTTTTTGCGCCCCGTCCGACGAAGTCCACGACGGCGCTCTCGCGCACGTCGTGGACAACGAGAGAATGGCCGGCGTCGATCAGGCGCCCGGCCATCGGCCGACCCATGTTACCGAGGCCGATAAATCCGAATGTCTCGCTCAATGCTTACCTCCAGATCGCCCGAATGCACCGTGCATTGCGACAGTGCCG
>DASVDU010000004.1:0-7175 GCA_036380915.1 Hyphomicrobiaceae bacterium
GGGTGTGCAGGTGCACTGCTGCTGGCGGCGCTTTATCGCGCGCTGACGTTCGAGCGGCTGAAGGAAGCGACCTATCTTACGGCGCGGACTTCCGCCATGGTCTGCTATCTGTTCATCGGATCGTGGACCTTCTCTTCGGTCTTCTCCTACCTTGGCGGCCACGAGGTGATCGAGGCTTGGGTGAAGTCGCTCGAGCTGTCGCCGACGATGTTCCTCATCCTGGCTCAGATCATCATCTTCCTGCTGGGCTGGCCACTTGAGTGGACGGAGATCATCATCATCTTCGTGCCGATCTTCCTGCCATTGCTGAAGGCGTTCAATATCGATCCGATCATCTTCGGCATTCTGGTGGCATTGAACATCCAGACCTCGTTCAATACCCCGCCGATGGCCATGGCTGCGTACTATCTGAAGGGGATTGCGCCGCCGCATGTGAAGCTGACCGAAATTTTTGCCGGCGCGCTTCCGTTCGTGTTCCTGGTCTTCATTACGATGGCGGTGGTGTATATATACCCGGGGATCGCACTCTGGCTGCCGGATCAGCTCTACGGGCGCTGAGGCATGGCTGACTCTTTGACCGCTCTGACCGCAACCGAAGCGCACCGCGAGATCACTCGCGGTGCGCTTTCTGCAGAGGAATACGTCACGGCATGCCTCGACCGGATCGAGGCCTTGGACGGTGACGTCCGCGCGTTCGTCCATCTCGACCGGGAGTACGCCTTGCAGCAGGCGCGCGACCGCGACGAGTGGCGCCGCAACGGGCGGCCAACCGGGCTGCTCCACGGCATTCCGGTGGCGATCAAGGACATCATCGATACTGCCGATTACCCGACGGAGTGCGGATCACCCCTGTTCAAAGGGCGTCGTCCGCGCCAGGACGCGACGGTCGTTGCGAAGCTGCGCGCGGCCGGGGCCGTCATCATCGGCAAGACGGTGACGACCGAGTTCGCCTTCTATCATCCAGGTCCGACGCGCAACCCGCATGATCTCGAACGCACGCCCGGCGGGTCGTCATCGGGCTCTGCGGCTGCCGTGGCTGCGGGCATGGTGCCGTTGGCGCTCGGCTCGCAGACGAACGGCTCGGTCATTCGGCCGGCGTCCTTTTGCGGCGTCTTCGCCGCCAAGCCGACGCACGGAACGATTTCGCGCGCTGGCATGCTGGAGCTGTCCCGCACGCTCGATCATGTCGGTGTGTTCGCGCGCACGCTGGAGGATGTCGCCCTTCTCCTCGACGTGCTCGCAGGGCACGATCCGAGGGATCCGGATACGCGCCCGGTGGCCACGCCGAACTTCCGCGCCGTTGCCGCTGAGCCGCCGCCACTTCCGCCGAAATTCGCTCTGGTGAAAACACCCGTCTGGGAGAAGGCGGACGCATCCACCCGCGAGATCTTCGAAGATCTCATCAGCAGCCTGGGTGAGAACGGCGGGGTAGCGGAGCTGCCGGAGGCCTTCTCCGAAGCCTGGCAGGCGCATCAGACCATCATGTCGATCGATATGGCCTATCGGCTCGGCGGCGCTGTCGATCGCGGAAGCAAGGAGGCATCCAGTCAACGGCTTCGGGACATTATCGCCGAGGGCCGTCAGAGGTTGGCTATCGACTATCTGGCTGCCCACGATTTGCGGCCGCGTCTCGAGTCCGGTCTGTCCCCACTCTTCGACTACTACGACGCGATCATCACGCCGGCCAGTGTCGGCAGCGCGCCGAAGTCGCTGGACTCGACAGGCGATCCGGTATTCTGCACGCTATGGACGCTGCTCGGCGTGCCGGCCCTGTCTCTACCGGTGCTGCAGGCGCCCGACGGCATGCCGCTCGGACTTCAGCTTGTCGGACCAGCCAACGACGACGCGCGCCTGCTGCGTTCGGCGCGCGCGCTCATCGAAATGCTTTCGAAAGACGAAGGCTGAGAGTGCGCTGAAGGGCTGCCGCTCTCAGTGCCAGTTTCGCGGCCCGCGAAGCAGGGGCGCGAATGCGTCCTGCCAGAATGCGATCGCCATCAGGATGAAGGCGAGAATCGAGACGATCCACAACGGGATTTCGGCCACCGTCACTACGATTGCCACGACGAAGCCAATCATCAGCACCATTCCGATGATCGCCGAAACTGCGTCCGCCATTGTGTCTCACCTCGCCCCTTAGGCTTGCGTTCCGCTTCGCTCATACCCGATGATGATATTGCATCGCCCTGCTGGAGCAAAGCCAATTGCGCCGCGTGACGGACGATTGAGGTGGACGCGAGCTGGTCCGCGTTTCCCGTTCCAGTCTCTACACGAGGGGGACAAGCGATGATTGCAGTCATTTTCGAAGTGACACCCGCCGAGGGGCGCTGGCAGGAGTATCTCGACCTCGCCGCCGAACTCAAACCTCAGCTCGAGAAGATGGATGGTTTCATCTCGGTCGAGCGGTTTCAGAGCCTCTCAGATCCGAAAAAAATCCTGTCCCTCTCCATCTGGCGAGACGAAGAGGCCGTCGCCCGCTGGCGCAATTATCCAGCCCATCGCCGCACACAGGCGAAGGGGCGCGCGGGCGTGTTCGCGGGATACCGGCTCCGGGTCGCCAGCATCATCCGGGACTACGAAATGACGGAGCGCCGGGAGGAGGCTCCAACTGACAGCAAAGCGGTGTTCGACGCCAAGGGACAGTGAGCCCCGGTCCTGGCCGCCTATGACGGAGACAGGCCGCGCATTGCAGTGCGGCCTCTCTTAGGTTAGGGCGTCTACCTGCCGCCTCAACGTGCAAAGGCGGAACTGGCCTGTGCGGCGGGTCTCCTCGATGGCGGCGGAGCCTTGCCGGCGAGAGCCCTGGCATAGGCCCGCTCAAGATTGCGGCAGCGGCTGCGGGATGAAGGATGGGTCGCTGTCCGCGGCATGTTGCCGAAGGAGCGGCAGACCTGCTGCAGCCCCGCTCGATCGAGCCAGCCCTCTCTGACCCCGCGGTTAACCGCCCACGAATCTGCTCCGAGCTCGCTGGCCCCAACGCTGTGGTGGCCGCACTCGTGATAATAGACGAAGAGGCGCACCGTCGGAGGCATTCGGTTGAGCAGCCGAGGATTGATGACCAGGACCCCAGGGGCGGCTGCGCCCTCGCTGGGAAGACCTCCGTCGAGCACATGACGTACGTTGCCGCAGCGCAGGTTGCGACCTGCGATGCTCATCGTACCATCGCGCTGTACTTTGAGAGAATTCGATGCCGGCGCCGCCTGGCCGGCCGAAGCTAGACTGAACAGGGCTGCAACGGCCGTCGCCAGTCCGAGTAGCCGACAAATAGTCTTCACCGGATCCCCCGTACTCACACTCCACGAGACTCTTCCCTTATGTTGCATACGCATTTGCGCCGAAATTGCGGCAAGTCGGCCGTGCAAGTGCAGGTTGATCGAACGCGGGGGAACGGCAGTTCGGCTGGCGTGTTGATGATGATCAATGCCCGGTGCGCAGATTGCTGAGCATCTGGGGCAAGGAACAGCACCAGATCAGGGAGGCAGCGATATGAAGGCTCACGAAATCATGAGTCGGGACGTTGTCACGGTCAAACCAGCAACGCCCGTTCGCGACGTCGCCGCGCTCATGACCGAGAAGCGGATCAGCGGAATTCCGGTCGTCTCGGAGGACGGCACGGTGCTCGGAATCATCAGCGAGAGCGACCTGTTGCGGCGCGCCGAGATCGGCACCGTGCCGCAACGAAAGTGGTGGCTGGTTTTCTTCAGCGATCCGGACGCGCTGGCTCGCCAGTACACCAAAACGCACGGCCTCAGGGCCGAGAACGTCATGACGCGTCCCGTCATTTCGGTCGGAGAGGATGCGGACCTGAGCGAGATCGCGCGCACGCTGGACAAACACAAGATCAAGCGCCTGCCGGTGCTGCGCGACGGCAAGCTCGTCGGGATCATATCCCGGGCAGACATCGTACGGGCGTTGAGTCAGGCGGAAGTCGAGCGGCGGCCGATGAGCGACGCAGCGCTGGAGAAAACGCTGCTGGAGAAAATGCGCGCACAGGATTGGCTCGAGGACACATTCATCAATCTGAGCGTGCACGACGGCGTCGTAGAATTGAACGGCTTCGTCGCGTCCGCCGAACAGCGCAGGGCTCTCCACGTCCTCATTGAGGAAACGGATGGCGTGCACAAAATCGACGACCGGCTTTCCATCGGGCTACCAGCGCTGCGTGCGACCTAAATCAGCGCTCCCAAATGCACTTGCTTCGCTAAGGCCGAGGGCGATCGGGCAAACCGAATGGCTCGATCGCCCACCCTTGTTCCGCCTCCACTGATCAAAAAAAATCGCACCCTGCAATCACGTGTTCCGCGCGTGACAGCGCTCTGCGCGCTCATCCGGCATTCTCATCATATCGGCGGACGGTAAAGCCGCAGCCGAGGAGCCCCGACCGGGAGATCATGAGCACTTCCGGGGCGCTTAACCGAAAGCAGGAGTTGAGATATGAGCAAGACAATGATCATTGGACTGACTGCAGGGCTGATGGCGCTTTCCGCACTGCAGGCACCCGCTGCCGAAGCCAAAGGCAAGGGCTTCTACCACCATAAGCACGGCAAGCACCACGGCTTCGTATGGCACAAGTGGCACAAGCCGCACTTCGTCCACTACGACGGCTGTGGCTTCTACTTCTACAAATGGAAGCACACCGGCAAGCACTTCTGGAAGACGAAGTACTTCGTGTGCAAGGGCTTCTACTGACGGAAACTTCGCCTCGGATGTCCCCCTGCACCCCTGCCGAGTCGAAGTTGTCCGAGCCCCTCAGCCCAGGCTGAGGGGCCCTTTTGCGATCTCAGGCTCGGCGGGAAACATCATGGAAATGCGCAAGCCCAGCAGCCGCGCCTACTCCACGCTCTGCGTGTCGATATGCGGCATCCCCACGACCTTGCCCACCGGAACGGTGAACGCGAGCCCACGCCCTGGCTCATCGAGTTCGGCAGCCTGAATGATTTCCGCGAGGATAGCCTCAGCCTCATCCTCCCGCACGAGCGTGAAAATGATCTCCTTTTCCGGCTCGATGGGAATGCCGAAAATCGTATCCTTCTCGTTGACGCCGATGCCGCGTCCGAAAATGACAGTGCCGCCGGTCGCGCCGGCCTTTATCGAGGCTTCAAGAACGGGCTGCCCCCATCCTTTGCGCACAATGGTCACGATCAGAGTGGGATTGCGCATGTTTACACCTTTGCGGACGCTTTCCACCGGATGAGAAGGCCGAGCAGCATCACGGATAATATGGGCGCCAACGCAATGAGCGCCACAAGGCCCAGCCCTTGCACCATCACATCTTGAGTACCATTGGATGCTGATGCCCCTAACGCGAGGGCCAGCAAAAAGGTATTGGCCAACGGCCCCGTGGCCACTCCGCCGGAATCGATGGCGATCGCTACGAACTCCTTGCTGCTGAGCCAGGTCAGGATGACCGCCAGCGCATAGCCCGGAACCAGCAGATACAAAATTGAAATTTCGTACACGATCCGCAGTAGTCCCAAGGCCACGGAGACGGAAACGCCAATGCAGATGGTGCTGACGACGAGAGATTGCGGAATGGAGCCGTTGGAAGCGTGTTCAATCTCTCCTGCGAGAATACGAACCGCCGGCTCACCCCACGTGGTCACAAATCCCAGGAACAAGCCGACCGCAAGAAGAACCCACGGCTCCTGCATCCCGCCGAGGGCGGCGCCGATCACGCGCCCAAACGGTAGGAAGCCAATTCCCACGCCAAGCAGGAAGAGAAACAATCCCGCGGTGGCAAACAGCGTCCCGATCAGAATGCCTCGGATCTGCTTGCGTGGCAGACCGAGCAGAAAGAGCTGGAACGCTACGAAAAGCGCGGCGAGCGGCAACACGGCCATGACGACGCTCCAGGCCGTGTCCGTCAGCTCGCTCAGCAGGGATATACCGGTCATTGGATCGCGAGTCCCATAATCATGACCGCGATAATGGCTCCGATCGAGGCAAAGCCCAAAAGACCGAACCCGTCTGACACCGTGGACCGGCCGGCGAGCACCGACGTCAAGCCGATGGCTATGGAGATGACTACGGGCGTGGTCAGAACTCCCGTTGTGACACTCCCGGCGTCGTAGGCCATCGGCACGAACTTCTCCGGTGTGACGTACGAAAGAGCGAGCACGGCTATGAGCGAAGCCGTGAGCAAATTGCGGATGGAGATGTCGTAGATGATCCTCGCCATGGCCAGCGCAACGAAAGTCGCCACTCCAAGCGCCGTGACAGCGAGGACGATCAACCGATTGATGTCCCCGCGCGAGATCTCATCGACCTGCGCAGCAAGCACCAATACGTCCGGCTCGGCAACCGTCGTGGCAAAGCCCATGGCGAAGCCGACCAGTACGATGAGAGCCACCGAGCCTTTTCTTGGCAGCTCAGCCCCGACGAATCTGCCCATGGGCAGAATGCCATAATCGACGCCGAGGAAGAGCAGGAACATCCCGGCGATGATCAGCACCGACCCGGCCAGAAATTGAACAAAGACGGCAGCGGGTGCCTGCACGAGTGTGAACTGCAGCAGGCACACCGCGCCGATGAGCGGCGCCACGGTTTGTAGCACATCGACAAGTCGTCGTTTCAGTTCCGACCACATGATCCTGCCACGAGTAGTTCCAGCTCGATAGCGACATTAGCCAAAGGAACGAGGCTTGAGGTCAAATGAATTACGCTGCTAGCCTGATGGTGCGGCAGGCAATCCACAACTCATATCCGCAGGCCCGCGAGCTTCCGGTCGCACGCTGGAACCAGATCCCGCTTACGGCTTACAACGCCAGACTTGATCGATCCAGGCAGGGTGTGCCCAGCCCCAACCCAATCATTCCCACTCGATCGTGCCGGGCGGCTTGGAGGTGATGTCGTAGACAACGCGATTGATGCCTTGCACCTCGTTGATGATCCGCGTTGCCGTGCGTCCAAGGAAATCGTGAGGGAATGGGTAGTAGTCAGCGGTCATGCCATCGGTGGAGGTCACGGCCCTGAGCGCGCACACGTGGTCGTAGGTGCGCGCGTCGCCCATGACGCCAACGGTACGCACCGGCAGCAGGACCGCGAATGCCTGCCAGATCGTGTCGTAAAGCCCGGCCTTGCGGATCTCCTCCAGGTAGATCGCGTCGGCACGCCGCAAAATATCGAGCTTCTCGCGTGTGACCTCTCCCGGCACACGAATGGCGAGGCCCGGACCTGGA
>DASVDU010000005.1:0-35844 GCA_036380915.1 Hyphomicrobiaceae bacterium
GTTGGACAGAAATTGCACGGCAAGAGTCTCCGTTCTGGGTAGCCGGGCAGCGGCGCGCAACGGTCCTGCACGCCCGGGCCTACCGGATGTGGTCGCAATGGAATGGGAATGTCGGCGCCATAACGTCGGCGGGGCGGCGGAGGAATTCCGGGGGCATGACGCGCCAGATCCGACAGCCAATTCCCGTCAAGCGGTTTCGTTTGACGACATATAAGGTTCATGCGAAAGTCATATTAATGAAATAAGCGGCGATCAGTGTTCGAACGAACATGATCAGCCGCCAAGGACAGGAAACGACCTCAGGGACCGGCATGCTGGCGGAAGACCGCGCACGCGCCATCGTCGACCTTGTGCGCCGCGAGGGCTTCCAGGCCATCGAGACGCTGGCCGGCCAGTTCGGCGTCACCCCCCAGACCATCCGCCGGGACGTCAACCTGCTCTGCGACCGCGGCCTGCTGCGCCGCCGCCATGGCGGGGTCGAGCTGCCGCCCGACGGCGAGAATCTCGCCTATCCGGCCCGCCAGGTGCTGAACATTGAGGCCAAGCGCCGCATCGCCCGGCTGGTCGCCGGCGCTATCCCCGAGGGCGCCTCGCTGTTCTTCGGCATCGGCACCACGCCCGAGCAATGCGCGCTGGCGCTGACCGACCATCCCGGCCTGCGGGTGATGACCAACAATCTCAACGCCGCCATCGCGCTGAGCCGCAATCCCTCCTGCGAGATCACCGTGGCCGGCGGTCGCCTGCGCAATCTCGACCGCGACATGATCGCCGGCGAGGCGCGCGACTTCTTCAGCCGCTTCATGGTCGATATCGGCATCTATGGCGTCGGCGGCGTCGCCGAGGACGGCACACTCCTCGATTTCAGCAGCGACGAGGTGCATATGCGCCGCAGCCTGGCGCAGCATTGCCGCCAGCGTTTCCTGGTGCTCGACCATTCCAAATTCGGCCGCGGCGCCACGGTGCGCGGCGGGCATATCGCCGAGGCCAGCGCCGTCTTTACCGACCAGCCGGTGCCCGCGCCCATTGCCGCCCGCCTGCAGGATGCCGGCGTGCGGCTCGTCGTCTGGTCGGAACAGCATTCCACTGAATCACCGCAGCAGCATAACAGCAGGAGAGGCTGACCATGTTTAGACGTACATTCCTTGCCGCAGGTATGGGCCTCGGGCTCGGCATCGCCGCGTTCGGCGGTATCCACGATGCCAACGCGCAGAGCCGCGCCATCTGCTACAACTGCCCGCCGCAATGGGCCGACTGGGGTTCGCAGCTCAAGGCGATCCAGGCCAAGCTCGGCATCCAGGTGCCGCCCGACAACAAGAATTCCGGCCAGGCCATCGCCGCCCTGATCGCCGAGAAGGCCAATCCGGTGGCCGATGTCACCTATCTCGGCGGCATCGCCGCCGATCCCGCGAAAGACGCCGGCGTGCTGGCGCCCTACAAGCCGAAGAACTGGGACAAGATCCCCGCCGACCTGAAGGATTCGGAAGGCTACTGGTTCGCCATCCATTCGGGCACGCTCGGCCTGTTCGTCAACAAGGCCGCGCTCGGCGACAAGCCGGTGCCGAAGAGCTGGGCCGATCTGCTGAAACCGCAATACAAGGGCATGGTCGGCTATCTCGATCCGACCTCGGCCGCCGTCGGCCAGCTCGGCGTCATGGCGGTGAACCTCGCGCTCGGCGGCACCTACGACAACCTCGATCCGGCGATCAAGTACTTCAAGGAGCTGGCCAAGAACGATCCGATCGTGCCGAAGCAGACCTCCTATGCCCGCGTCATCTCGGGCGAGATCCCGATCCTGATGGATTATGACTTCAACGCCTATCGCGGCCAGTATGTCGACAAGGCACCGGTCGAGTTCGTCATTCCGAAGGAGGGCAGCCTCACCTTTCCCTATGTGATGGGTCTGGTGAACAACGCGCCGCATGCCGACGCAGCCAAGAAAGTGCTCGACTTCGTGCTGTCGGATCAGAGCCAGGCGATGTGGGGCAATGCTTTCCTGCGCCCGGTTTTCGCCGACAAGCTTTCGGCCGAGGCAAAGTCGAAGTTCCTGCCCGAATCCGAATACGCCCATGCCAAGGCCGTCGACCTGAAGAAGCTGGCCGGTGCGCAGAAGGCGATCGTCGACCGCTACGGCGCGGACGTGCACTGACCAAGCGGCGCTTGATGGGCAAGCGCGCCGTCTTGACTTGAGACGAAGGAAACCTACGGGGCGATGGACGGCCATCGCCCCGCTTTTCCAGCTTCGCGGGGAGTGGACATGGCAGCAGAATCGGGCATGAGGCGGCGCGACACCATCCGTCTGGCGGCTCTATTGCTGCCGGCCGGCATCTTCTTCATCGCCTTCTTCCTGCTGCCCATGGTCCGCTTGTTCGTGATCGGCGGCAGCGGCGCGCTCGGCTGGGCCGCCTATGCCAGTATCGTCACCAATGCCAACTATTTCAGCTCCCTGCTCGCGACCCTCGGCGTTGCCGCCATTACCACAATGGCCACGCTGATCATCAGCGGCATCACCGGCGTCTTCCTGCAGCGCCACAAGTTTTTCGGCAACGCCGCGCTGGTGGCGATGCTCACCTTCCCGCTCGCCTTCCCCGGCGTCGTCATCGGCTTCATGGTCATCATGCTGGCCGGCCGCCAAGGCCTGATCGGCAATATCAGCCAGATGCTGGGCGCCGACAAGCTGGTCTTCGCCTATTCCATGGCGGGCCTGTTCACCGGCTATGTCTATTTCTCCATCCCGCGTGTCATTCTCACCGTGATGGCGGCGACCGAGAAACTCGACCCGAAGCTCGAGGAGGCCGCCCGCTCGCTTGGCGCCTCCCCCCTGCGCGTCGCGCTCGACGTGATCATACCAGGATTGAAGCCGGCCTTCCTGTCCTCGGGTGCGATCTGCTTCGCCACCGCCGTCGGCGCCTTCGGAACGGCGTTTACGCTGGCCACCCGCATCAACGTGCTGCCGATGACGATCTACACGGAGTTCACGCTGTCGGCTAACATCGCCATGGCGGCGGCGCTCAGCTTCGTGCTCGGCGCAGTGACCTGGGCCGTGCTGGCACTGGCACGCACCGCGGCCGGCAGTTCGGTCGCCGCAGCGGGTTGAGAAGGCGCGACAATGACAAAGAAGCGCGGCGTCCTGTTCTGGTTGCAGCTCGGCTTCACCCTGCTGGTCTGCAGCTTCCTGATCGTGCCGGTGATCCTGTCGATTCTCGCGGGCATCACCAACAATTACTTTCTCGGCATTTCCAGCGGCTTCACCCTGCGCTGGGTGCTTCAGGTCTGGACGGGCTACAGCGACACGATCTTCCGCTCGATCTGGATCGCCCTCGCCTGTCTCGTCTGCACCCTGGTGCTCGGCGTGCCGGCCGCCTATGTGCTGGCCAAGCGGCAGAACGCGCTCGCCCGCATCATCGAGGAGCTGATGGTCATGCCGGTCGCGATCCCCGGCCTCGCCACCGCGCTCGCCCTGATTGTCGCCTATGGCGGCCTTGCGGGCTTCCGCACCTCCTGGACCTTCATCCTGGTCGGTCATGTGCTGTTCACGCTGCCCTTCATGGTGCGCTCGGTACTGGCGGTGCTGAGTGCCGTCGACCTGCAGACGCTGGAGGAAGGCGCCGCTTCGCTCGGTGCCGGCTTCTGGACCCGCTTCTTCACCGTGGTGCTGCCGAACTGCCGCTCCGGCATTCTCGCCGGTGCGCTGATGGTCGTGACCCTTTCGGTCGGCGAGTTCAACATGACCTGGCTGCTGCATACGCCGCTGACCAAGACCCTGCCGGTCGGCCTTGCCGACGCCTACGCCTCGCTACGCCTCGAAGTCGGCAGCGCCTACACCCTCGTCTTCTTCCTGATGATTGTGCCGCTGCTGATCGCGTTGCAATGGTTCAGCCGGCCGCGCCACCAGCTGCATGCCAAGCCACAGAGTGAGTGATGACTGCGATCCAGAACCCGCTGGCGATCCGCCTCGAATCCTGCGCCAAGACCTTTCCCGACGGCACCCGCGCGCTGGAGCCGCTCCATCTCGAGATCGCCGCCGGCGAGACGATTGTCTTCCTCGGCCCCTCCGGCTGCGGCAAGACCACCACGCTGCGCATCATCGCCGGCCTTGAGGAGCCCGATGCCGGTGGCCGCGTGCTGTTCGACGGGCAGGATGTCACCCGGCTCGCCATCGAGAAGCGCAATGTCGGCATGGTATTCCAATCCTACGCCCTCTTCCCCAACATGACGGTGGCGGAAAACATCGGCTATGGCCTGCGCATTCGCAAATTGCCGGCTGCCGACATCCGCGCCCGCCTCACCGAGATGCTGGCGATGATGCGCATCGAGAAATTGGCCGACCGCCGCATCGACCAGTTGTCGGGCGGCCAGCGCCAGCGTGTCGCGCTGGCCCGCGCGCTCGCTGTCCGGCCGCGTGCCCTGCTGCTCGACGAGCCGCTGACCGCGCTGGACGCCAAGCTGCGCGACACGCTGCGCCTTGAGATCGATACCCTGCTGCGCAGCTTGGGCATCACCGCCATCTACGTGACCCACGACCAGGCCGAGGCGATGGCGCTCGGCGACCGCATTGTGGTGATGGAACATGGCCGTGTTGCCCAGGTCGGCCATCCGCGCGACATCTACCGCAGGCCGGCGACGCGTTTCGTCGCCGATTTCATCGGCACCATGAACCGCCTGAGCGGCCGGATTGAAGGCGGCGTCTTCGCCTGCGGCGCCGGCCGCTTCGCCTGGGCCGGCGCGCCAGCCGACGCCTGCGAGGTTCTGTTCCGGCCCGAGGATATCCGCATCACCGCACAGCAATCGGCGCCTTTGCGCGGCACCGTCGCCGCCGCCTTCTTCCTCGGCGACCGTACGAGGCTGTTCGTCGAGGTCGGCGAGGCGCGGCCTTTGGTCGTCGAGAGCAGCGAAAGACGCGATTTCAGCCATGGCGAGACGGTCGGACTCGAGATCGATGCGCAAAACCTTCTTGTTCTTTGAGGCCCGCCATGCTGATCGCCCAGATAACCGATACCCATATCAAGCTGCCCGGCAAGCTGGCCTACAGGAAGGTCGACACCGCCGCAATGCTGCGCGCTTGCGTCGCCGAACTGCAGACCCTGAAACAGCAGCCAGACCTGATCCTGCTGACCGGCGATCTGGTCGATCTCGGCCGGCCCGAGGAATACGCTCATCTGAAGGAGATTCTCGCGCCGCTGCGGCAGCGCGTCATCGCCATCCCGGGCAACCATGACGACCGCGACAGCATGCGCGCCGCATTCGCGCAGGAGGGCTATCTTCCGGCCGATGGCTTCCTGCAGTTCGCGATCGACGACGAGTATCCGCTGCGCATCGTCGGCCTCGACACGGTGATCCCGGGCGAAGGCGGAGGCAAGCTTTGTGCCGAACGGCTCCATTGGCTGGATGAGACGCTGAAGCGGAATCCTGATGCGCCGACCCTGGTGATGATGCATCATCCGCCCTTCATCACCGGCATCGGCCATATGGACAAGATCGGCCTCGAGGGCCGCGACGGCTTCACAGAGATCATGGCTCGGCATCAGCAGGTACGGCTGATCCTGTGCGGTCACCTGCACCGCGTGATCCACGCCAGTGTCGGCGGCCGACCGGCTCTGACCTGCCCGAGCCCGGCGCATCAGGTGGCGCTCGACATCGACGAGAATGCGCCGAGCCGCTTCCGCATGGAGCCACCGGGCTTCATGCTGCATTGGTGGAATGGCGGCCAGCTCATCACCCACACGGCGGTGATAGGCGATTATGAGGGGCCGTACCCGTTCTTCGATGCCGACGGCAGGCTGATAGACTAGAGATGGCTCCGCCCTTTTTGGAAGGGGCCGCCAGTGCATGGCCGTCTCCCGCCAGGGAGGCCGCAAAGGATGCGGCGGAGTTCCGATCTGCCTCAAATCCCGTACCGCCATCGGCTCCCCGGCCGGCCGGCGCTTGGCCGCCGAGATCGTCGCCCAGGGGCATTGGCCAGTTCTCGCCCTCCATCCGCCGTCCTGACGCAGCTCGCCGCCTCCCATCCGCCTCCGGTCCGGAACGCGCGGCCGGGCACTGCCTGGCGGCTGGAGGAAGCATCCTGATCCCGAGATGACGCGGCCATGAGGGCTCTGCAATGCCATTGACCATTTCCGCCTATCTGGCAGGTCCCGACGTTTTTGCGCCAGATGCAGAAGACAGACTGGCCAGAATGGGCCGGCTTTGCCGCCGGCACGGCGTCACGCCGATCACTCCGATCGACGGAACGGTTCCTCCAAATCTCGTCGGCTTATCCCTCGCCCGCCATATCAAGGCCGCCAACCTTGATCGCATCCGGCAAGCCAGTTGCGTCATCGCCAACATTTCGCCATTCCGCGGTCCCAATATGGATCCCGGCACGGCTTACGAGATCGGATTTGCCGAAGCCTTGGGTAAGCCGGTCTTCCTCTGGTCCGAAACCGACCAGTCGCTTCGCGAGCGCACCTCGACCGGAGTTGGCGATGTGGATGATAATGGCTGGGTTATTGAGAATTTTGGCTTAGCCGAAAATCTTATGATCAGCGTGAATGGCACCGCGCCTCTCGCCACCAGCCTTCGTGCAGCGCTGATCAATCTCGATGCGTATTTTCGCCGCTTGCAGCATCCCCATTAGGATGTCTTGAAGAGACCAAGCGGACCGGCCTCGTTGCAGCAGCAATTGCAAAGCCGTAAGCCATCGGGATGACGGACGTGGATGTGGCGCCCTTGCCAGCAAAGAGCGAATCCCTGGGGATGTTTTGACTGTATGTCCACCCTGGCGGACGGATCTCAACCTTGTTCGCCGCCGGCCTTGTCCTGCCCAGGCCAGCGCGCGGCGCACCGAGCATGGGATCGCCGTCCGCTGCATGCAGTCAACGGCGGAGCATAAGAAGCAAGGCGCGCGGCGCGCCGTATATGACCGCGCCGCGCAGCCGTTTCATGCTCATACGCCGCCGAAGCAGAGATACTTGATTTCGACGAAGCCATCGATGCCGTATCTGGAGCCCTCGCGGCCGATGCCGGATTCCTTCATGCCGCCAAACGGCGCCTCCGCCGTCGAGATCAGGCCTTCGTTGATGCCGACGATGCCGTATTGCAGCTGCTCGGCGACCCGCCAGACCCGGCCGATATCGCGGCTGTAGAAATAGGCCGCCAGGCCATAGGGCGTATCGTTGGCCAGCTTGACGGCCTCGGCCTCATCCTTGAAGCGGAACAGCACCGCGACCGGACCGAAGATCTCCTCCTGGGCGCAGGCCATCTCGGGCGTCGCCTCGGTGATCACGCTGGGCTGGTAGAAGGTGCCGCCCAATGCATGCCGCGCGCCGCCGAGCAGCAGCTTGGCGCCTTTCGCCTTGGCATCCGCCACCAGCCGCTCGACCTTGGCCAGCGCATCCGGGTTGATCAGCGGCCCCTGGCTGACCCCTTCCGCGAAGCCCGGCCCGGTCTTGAGCGCCTTCACGGCTTCGGTGAGCTTGGCGGCGAAGGCATCATAGATCTTGTCCTGCACCAGCAGGCGGTTGGCGCAGACGCAGGTCTGCCCGGTATTGCGGTATTTCGAGATCATCGCCCCGGCGACGGCGGCGTCGAGATCGGCATCGTCGAAGACGATGAAGGGCGCATTGCCGCCGAGCTCGAGCGACAGCTTCTTCACCGTATCCGCGCCCTGGCGCATCAGGATCTTGCCCACCTCGGTCGAGCCGGTGAACGAGACCTTGCGCACGGCCGGATTGGTGGTCAGCTCCAGCCCGACCGCCGCCGCCTGCAGGGTGGTGACAACGTTGAACACCCCCTTCGGCAGGCCGGCCTCCTCGGCAAGCCGGGCCAGGGCCAGCGCGCAAAGCGGCGTATCCTCCGCCGGCTTGACCACCACCGGGCAGCCGGCGGCCAGCGCCGGCGCCACCTTCCGGGTGATCATGGCGATCGGGAAGTTCCACGGCGTGATCGCCGCAACCACCCCGACCGGCTGCTTGACCACGACGATCCGCTTGTCCGGCGCATGGCTGGGGATGACATCGCCATAAAGGCGGCGGCCCTCCTCGGCGAACCATTCGACGAAACTGGCGCCATAGGCCACCTCGCCTTTCGCTTCCGCCAACGGCTTGCCCTGCTCCAGCGTCATCAGCGCCCCGAGATCGTCCTGGTGCTGCAGCATCAGCTCGTACCACCGGCGCAGGATGCCCGCGCGCTGCCTGGCCGTCAGCGACGCCCAGCCCGGCCAGGCAGCCTCTGCGGCTGCGATCGCCCGCCGCGTCTCGCCCACACCCAGATCCGGCACCTCGCCGATCACGCTGCCATCCGCCGGATTGCTGACCGCGAAGCTCTTGCCGCTATCGGCACTCACCCAGGCGCCGCCGATATAGGCATCACGGCGCAGAAGATCGGCATGCTGCAAATGCGTCATGGCTCAGCCCCTTGCTTCGCGAATGGCGCTCTCGAGGAGCTCGAGCGCCTCGCCCAATATCTCGTCGGGGATGGTGAGCGGCGAGAGGAAGCGGATGACATTCCCGTAGATGCCGCATGTCAGCAGGATCAGCCCCTTCGCAAGGGCGATTTGGCGGACCCGTTCGGCAAAAGCCGGATCCGGCGCCCGCGTTGAGGGATCGGCAAATTCAACCGCATTCATGAATCCTGGACCGCGGATTTCCGATATCTGCGGGATATCGGGCCGCAGTCCCGCAAGCCGCTGCTTGAGTCTCGCACCAAGCCTGTTCGCGCGCGCGCACAGCTCTTCCTCCTGGATGACATCCAGAACAGCATGGGCCGCCGCTATTCCAAGAGGATTGCCGCCATAGGTGCCCCCCAGCCCTCCTGGATTCGGAGCATCCATGACCGACGCACGGCCCGTCACCGCCGCAAGCGGGAAGCCACCGGCGAGGCTTTTTGCCATCGTGACCAGGTCCGGGACAACGTCGTACTGCTCGATCGCCAGCATGGTTCCCGTCCGTGCAAACCCGGTCTGCACCTCGTCAACTATAAGCAGGATGCCATACTGATCGCATACCCCCTTCAGCCGCTTCATGAATGCCGGCGGCGCAACATAGAATCCTCCTTCCCCCTGAACCGGCTCGATAACAACGGCGGCGACGCGGTTCGGATCGACATCGGCCTTGAACAGCTTGTCCAGCGCGGAGAGCGCCATGTCCTCGGTAACGCCGTGCAGTTCGACCGGGAAAGGCACGTGATAGACGTCCCCTGGCATGCTGCCGAAGCCGGCTTTGTACGGCAGCACCTTGCCGGTCATCGCCATGCCCATGAATGTCCGGCCATGGAAGCCGCCGGAGAAGGCGACAATGGCATTGCGCCCCGTCGCAGCCCGCGCGATCTTGACGGCGTTTTCCAGCGCCTCGGCCCCAGTGGTCACGAAGATCGTCTTCTTCTCGTCCGGGCCCGGCACGATGGCGTTAAGCCGCTCGGCCAGCCGCACATAGCTCTCATAGGGCACGACCTGATGGCAGGTATGGGTGAAGCGGTCGATCTGTTCATGTACCGCTTGCATCACCCTGGGATGACGGTGACCGGTATTGAGCACCGCGATTCCGGCCGCGAAATCGATATAGCGATTGCCTTCGACATCCCAGATCTCGGCATTTTCGGCACGATCCACGAATAGCTGGGTCAGCACGCCCACCCCGCGCGCGATGGCACGCGATTTCCTCAGTTGAATCTCAGCATTCCCCATGACCTGACTTCCGCTCCTCGTTTCAACACGGCGCAATGGCGAGGAGGTTAGGAAGATCCGCGCGGCCGAGGAATATGCGTAAAGGGATATCCGGCCGGCTGTTGCGCAGGCGCGCAATTCTCAGCTAAGGATATGTTCCGCCGGGGGAAATCCGACGTCAGCCCCCGCCGCGGAGCGCGCCAGCGGCCTATGGCGGCGATCGGTTCCGAAGTCCAAATGAGCTTCAGTCACGCGACATTCGCAAAATGGAACGGCGGCATTGCCAAGCTCCTGGAAAGCGAGAGCAACGGCGTCTCCTTGCTGGAACAGGCAATCCACGACGTCATCGATTTCGACATATTGATGATATTCAAATACACCGCGAACCATGCGGAATGCCTGCATCACAACATCGCCGATGCCAGGTCGAAAATCGTCATCGACGATTATTTGAAGGGCCCCTTTGTTCTCGATCCTTTTTACAGCCATGCCTTGATGGAACGAAAATCCAGCTTCGGTGCGATGCGGGACCTGTCTCCCGATCACTTCCATAAGAGCGAGTTTTACCGCCAGCATTACCACCTGACGAACATAGCGGACGAAATCGGCATATTCTTCGGGCTGGATCCGGCAGTCACGGCCGTGTTGAGTATCACACGAGAAAAGAGCCAAAGGCTGTTTTCGAGGGCGGAAAAGACGCTCTTCGCCGCGATGGCGCCGGTCATTGAAACATTAGGGCGTAAAATATGGCAGTCCGATCGGCGCGCGAGACCTGATGCCCTTGAAAGCAGGATGGAGAGCGCATTTGCCGAATTCGGAAAGCGGGTGCTGTCACGACGAGAGATGGAAGTTGCCACACTGATACTGAGGGGGCATTCATCGCTGTCCATTGGCAATATCCTGGACATCAGCGCCGGTACCGTCAAAATCCATCGGAAAAACATATACGCGAAGCTGAACATCTCGTCGCAGGCAGAACTCTTTCATCGCTTCCTGCAGCTGTTTCCATCATAGGCGGCCGGCGGGTTCTTGAGCATTCTTGCCCGGCACCGGCCTTAAGCCCGGCGCCGGACAGCAACCCGCCATACTATCCGCGGCACCGTCCGGGGCCGTCAATAACCGCGCTTCAGATCAACGGTGTTGCATAGCCGCTCCCCGCGGCGCAGCAAGGCTACGTTATGGACAATCTGCGCCGCCACGGTGTTGGGATCGGCCATGGTGGCCATATGCGGGGTCACGATCACGCCCGGCAAGGTCCAGAACGGGTGGCCGGATGGCAGCGGCTCGTCCTCGAAAACGTCGATGACCGCCCCGCGCAGATGGCCGCTGGCCAGGGCCTGAACCAGGTCCGGCTCGACGAGGTGTTCGCCCCGGCCGCAATGAACCAAAGCCGCACCGCGCGGCAGGGCGTCGAAGACGCGCTTGCACAGGATGCCACGCGTATCATCGGTCAGCGGCAACAGGCAGACCAGCACATCGGTGCTGGCCAGAAACGGCGCCAGGCCGGCCTCGCCGCGGAATACGGTCACCCCTTCCCGCTTGCGTGCCGAGCGCGACCAGCCGTTGACCGTGTAGCCGAGCATCGGGAGCACGGCGGCAATGCGGTTGCCCATCTCGCCCAGCCCCATGAGGCCGACACGGCAGTCGGCGGCCGGCAGCTGCGGCGGCCGATCCCACCTGCAGCTTGACTGGTTCGCCAGGACGGCATCCATCCTGCGATGGTAAAGCAACACCGTCCATAACACGAATTGCAGCATGCCCTCAGCCTGCTGCGGGTCGACCACCCGGCAAACCTGGGCATGGTGAAGATCCTGCCCCGCGATGATGTTGTCCACGCCAGCCGCAATGCTGTGCACCAGTCTCAGACGCGGCATCTCGTCGTACATACCGGGCGGGACTTCCCAGCCGACGGCCACTTCGGCTTCGCGAAAACGCGCATCGGGCCAGACGACGACGTCCAGCAAGGGATCGGCCCGCTCCAGGAGCGGCTTGAGGAAGGACAGGTCATGGCGGCGGCTGAACAGCGCCAGAACGATGCGCCCGTTCATGGACCCGGGCCGGATCAATGACGGTCCGAGTCTGCCGCCATGGCGGCGAAGGCCGGATTCGAAGGCGGCGAGACCGGGCCTGAAGCGACGTTGCGCCGGGATGGTGCTGCGTCTGGGGCGGCGGCAGTCTGGCGGTCGTAACGTCCGGCCTTCATGACCTGCCCGGGCACATCATGGCCGAGCAGGGCAGGCAGTTGCCGCGCCACATCGATCAATGCATCGAGATCCACACCTGTCTCTATGCCCATCGCATCCAGCATATGCACCAGATCCTCGTTCACCACATTGCCGGTCGCACCAGGTGCGAACGGGCAGCCGCCCAGTCCGCCGAGAGAAGCGTCGAAATGGCGCACCCCGGCCATCAGGGCGGCAAGGCAGTTCGCCAGGCCCATGCCGCGCGTGTTGTGGAAATGGGCGGTGAACCGAAAATCGGGAAACTCCCGCAAGGCGACGAGGAACAGCGATTCGACCTGAGCCGGCTGGGCCATGCCGGTGGTGTCGCATAGCGTGATCTGCCCGATACCGAAACGGCCGATCCTTTCGATCAGACGCAGGACTTCGGCAGCCTGCACCGGCCCTTCATACGGGCAGCCGAAGGCGGTGGAAAGCGAGACATTCACGATGGCCGCGCCCATGGCCAGGGAATGGATGGCGGATATCTGGTCAAGCGATGCCGACCGCTCCATCCTGAGATTCGACCTGTTATGCGACTCAGAGCAGGACATGACGATGTTCACTTCATCGACGCCGGCGGCCAGCGCCCGCTCGCAGCCGCGTGCGTTCGGAACCAATGCCGCATAGACGACGCCAGGCAGCCGCGAAATTCCCGCCATCACGGCTTCACCGTCCGCCAGCGCCGGTATGGCGCGCGGCGAAGTGAACGATGTCGCTTCGATTTTCGCCACGCCCGTGCGTGAGAGCGCATCGATCAGGGCGATCTTCTGCGGCGTGGGCAGGAATGTCCTTTCCGCCTGCAGCCCATCGCGAGGCGCGACCTCGTGGATGGCCACCGCCGAAGGCAGAGGCTGCAAACGGCCGGCGGTCATGCAATGACCCCCTTCTCCTTCAGATCGTTCATCCTCTCCTCGCCGACACCCAGCGCAGCCAGGACGTCACATGTGTGCTCGCCAAGGCGCGGCCCGATCCAGGACGTGCGGCCCGGCGTGGCGCATAACCGGGGCACGGCACCGGGAAGGGTCATGGGCGTGCCATCTGGCAGCTGCGCGGCCTCGAGCACGCCGCGGGCGCGGAAATGCGGATCGGCGGCTATATCGGACGCCGTGTAAATAGCGCCGACCGGGACGCTGGCGGCGTTCAGCGTCTCGATAACGGCTGGCGCGTCCAGCGTGAGAGCCCAGGCTTGAATCGCCGCATCCAGCTCGCCGGCATGCTTGACGCGTCCTTCGTTGTCGGCGAGATCGGCTCGTGCGGCCAGGTCGGCCCTGCCGATGACCTGCATCAGCCGCTGAAAGATACTGTCGCCGTTGCCCGCTATGGCGACATATTTGCCATCGCGGCAGACATATGTATTGGAGGGTGCGATCCCCGGCAGGCTGGCGCCGGAACGCTCCCGCACATGGCCCAATACCGAGTATTCCGGCATCAGGCTCTCCATGATGGCGAACACCGCCTCGTATAGCGCGACGTCGACGACCTGGCCAACACCTCGCGATCTCGCATGATGCAGGGCGATCAGCGTTCCTATGGTGCCATAGAGCGACGCCAGCGTGTCGCCCAGGCTCACCCCGGAGCGCACCGGGGGTCGATCGGGGAAGCCCGTGACATGGCGCAAGCCGCCCATGCATTCGGCGATCGCTGCAAAACCCGGCCGGCCCGCATAAGGGCCATCCTGGCCATAACCCGAAATGCGCAACATGATCAGGCGCGGATTGATGGCGGAGAGCACATCCCAGCCCAAGCCCCATTTCTCCAGCGTGCCCGGCCGGAAGTTCTCGATCACGATGTCGGCGCTGGCGGCGATTTCGCGCACAAGCGCGCCGCCCTCCGGTGTGCGCAGATCTATGGCCACAGACTTCTTGTTGCGGCTCTGCGAATACCACCAGAGTGACGTGCCGGCATAGGTCTTGCGCCACTTGCGCAGCGGATCGCCCCTGCCCGGAGGCTCCACCTTGATGACCTCGGCACCGAACTGGGCCAACAGGGTACCCGCGTAGGGGCCGGCGATCAGGGAACCGAGTTCCAGCACGCGCAGCCCCGCGAGCGCGGCGGCGGGGTCCACCGTCATTCGGCGCTCTCGCCATCGAATTCGGCTGGCGAGTAGGTATAGACGCCAGTCGGCCCGCAAACTTCCGATGCGAATGCGAGCTCACGTGCATCGGGCATGCGCGCAGGATAGAGAATGCCGTCGAGATGATCGCATTCATGCTGCAACAATGTCGCATGATAGCCGCGGCATTCACGCTCATGCCACTCGCCGTCGGCCGATTGCCAGCGGATATGGATATGCGGATGACGCGGCACACGCGCGTACAGCCCCGGCAGGGACAGGCAGCGCTCCCAAAGGTCGACCGTCTCCGCCGTCAGCGGCGTGATCTGCGGATTGATCAGCGGCGTCCACGGCACGGGCCTCGTGCGGGCTCCGGCCGGGATGCGGGAGGCGGGCAGGCAATAGAGCACGACGCGCAGCGGCACCCCGATCTGCGGGGCGGCCAGACCGATGCCGGCCACCGAATCCAAGGTTTCCCGCATGTCGTCGATGAGAGCGCCGATCTCGGGCGCACAAGGGTCCGCTACCGGTTCGGAGACGACCGTAAGGGCCGGGTTACCCATCTTCAGAATGCTACGAATGGCCATGGGAGGTTCCTTGGTGGGGAGGGATCAGTCGGTGCGGCTTGTCATGGCGTCATATAGGCGGCGCAATGGATCGGGTCCGACGAAGTGGCCCTGATCCAGAACCGGCACCCCTCCAACCCACAGCGACTGATCGAATACGACGCCATCCGGGTGATTCTCGCCGCCGCCGGCCTCCCACCATGGCAATCCCATGCCGATGGCGTTGGTTCCAGGCAGCCGGATGTCCTCGATGAACTGCTCTCCGGTCATGCGCGCCGCAGGATGAAAGCCGTAGGTGAAATGGACAAAGGTGCCGAGCGTATTCTTGCCGCTGGCGCGCCGCAGCGCACGCTCGAAGCTCGCCGCATCCTCGGGGGCTGCGCCCTTTATGGATTTGATTCCTCCATCCGCCTCGATCAGGATAGGCTTGCGCAGCCGCCGGTAGCTCTCGTCGAACAGGGCCTGGATGACAATGCGGCCGCGCACGGAATCCTTCACCGGATACAGGCTCTGCGCACCCGGCACCGTATCCATGCCGGGCGTTCGCATGCTGCGAGAACGCTTGAGCTTCACCTCGTCCAGCACAAACGACACGTCGGTCCCCGCCGCGCAGGTGAACCGTACCGTCTGGCCCGCCGCACCGGCGACGAACTCCATGAAGGCGATATTGAAGTCCAGCAATGCATCGAATTTGACCGCCCCGTACAGCCTCGACAGGCTGTCCGCACGCGAGAGCGCGATCAGGCCGTAACGGCAGCGCCGTCCCTGCATGGCGGCGTCATGAATGCGCGACCCCGCATGATAGGGAAAACAGAAATCAAGCCAGACATCGGAAGCGACCACCGCGGCGGCCAGCGGATCGCCCACATAGGGATCGGACAAACCGCCCTGGAATGGCAGGGAGGGTGCAAGCGCGACCAGAGGCTTGGCCCCCTGTCGCACCACCGCCTGAACGACGGTATCGATAAGGGCGTGCTCGACGGCGGAATCCGCCGTCAGCAGCACGCTCTCTCCGGGGGCAACGCAGAATTGCTCGCGCACGAGATTGTCGGCGGCACGGGCGAGACGGGGATGTGGGAACATGAGCTCTTTCGCAGAAATGATGTGGAAAGGAACGATGTCAAAAATCGACGACGATGCGAGGTCCACGCGCTCGCGAGACGCATAGGGCGATGTGCTTGCCTCGACTGCGCATATCCTCGCTCAGGAAGCGGTCGCGATGATCGGGTTGTCCTTCGATGACCTCGACGACGCACATCCCGCATTCACCCTCCCGGCACGAGAATGGCACATCGATGCCAGCAGCCAGCAGGACAGCCAGGGCGCTTTGACCCGGCGGGACCGTAAACGGCCCCTCGCCGCTCAGCAGGGATATCTCGAACGGCGCATCCGCGTCGGCAGCAGCAGCCGCATCGCCGTTTCCGCCGAAGCTTTCCCAGTGGATGCGCGCGGCAGGCAGGACATCAGCCGCTTGCGCGCGCACCAGCTCGATGAGCGGACGAGGACCGCAGACATAGAGGCCGTCATCGCGCGTGACCTCAGTCAGCAGGGCGGCGACGGCGGCTTGCACCTCCTCTGGCCCCAATCCGGCGTGCACCCGCAGGTGCGGCGCATAGGCTCCCGCCGAGAGCGCATCCAGGTAGGCGGCCTGCCTGGGCTCACGCAGGAAGTAATGCAGCACGAAATCGTGTCCGCGTGCGGCCGCGGCCTGCGCCATGGCATATAATGGCGTGATACCGATGCCGCCGGCGACGAGCACAAGGCGATGCTCGGTCCAGTCTGGCGCGAACTGATTGAAGGGGCCCGCCACAGCCAATGCATCGCCGATGCGCAGGGCGTGAGCGGCGGCGGATCCTCCGCGCGAATCCGCTTCCCGTTTGACAGCAACGACATAGCGGCCGGGCACGTCGCCGATATTGCAAAGCGAGTAGCAGCGTACCAGACCGGCGCCGAAGTCGAGCCGCAGATGCGCCCCCGCCTCGACCGGCCGCCAGCAATCCTCGGGAACGGCAAGGGCAATCTCGACGATGTCGTCGCTCAGGCGCCGGATGTCTTCGACCTGCGCCCGCGCCGCTGCCCCTGAGACAGCGACTGGAGCTTGCTGAATATCGGCGTCCATCGAAACACCGTCAGCCGTTGGCATCACCGAACATGCGATCGACATAGCTTCCCAGGAAATGGTGGATCGGCTTCTCCATCACCGACAGCCGCCCCGGCTCGTAATTGGGAAGAGCCATCGCGCGCTGCATGGATTCGATCATGGACCGATCCTCGTCGTAGATCGCCTTCTGGTACTCGCGGTATACGCCGACCTTCTCCTCGAAATTCTCATGCGAGAAGAACTCCTCCGGAAACATCATGTAGATCATGACCTCGCAGCTGTCCGGTCCGGTCGGCCAGGCCGTTATGATCTTGACCATGTCGATTCGCCCGAACAGCGTCATATTGGGCGGATAGAAGGCCGTGCAGGCGAAGGAATTCTCCTCATGCTCGAGCCAGGGCGCCTTGCCGAACAGGCTGACGCCGTCGGGGGTCGAGGGCGAGGCCAGATAACGCATGGTAAGCCCGCCGCCCGGCTTGAGAACGAGATTTTCCGGCGTCCACGAGAAGCGCTGGCCGAAGGTTTTGGCGTGGAGCACGCCCACATGGTAGTAATCCATCAAGTTCTCGTGGAAGAACTTCCAATTGCACTGCAAGGTGGTGGTTGTAACGTCGGCCAGGCGCACCCGTTCGCTATGCAGCATCGCGAAGTCGCGCTCCAGATCCGCGACTGCTTCCGTAAACGGTTTAGGCTGCTCGGCAAAATTGATGAAGATGTTGCCCCGCCAGATATCCAGATGGATGGGCGGCAGGCGACACGCGCCTGGCTCGAACCCCTCGGTGTCCGACATATAGGCCGCGCCGACGAGCTGACCGTTAAGATCGTAGGTCCAGCCGTGATAGGGGCATTTGAACGAGCGCGCATTGCCCGTGCCATCAGCCACCTCCACGCCGCGGTGACGGCACATGTTGTGGAAGGCCTGTATCGCCCCGTCCCTGTTCTTGGCGATGAGCACAGGGCGGCCCAGCACCCTGCGCGCCTGGAAATCGCCCGGCTTCTCGAACTGCTCGGCGCGCCCCATGAAGAGCCATTCCTTCGAGAAGTACTCCTCCATCTCACGTGCGTAGATCTCCGGCGAAGTATAGATGTCGCCGGAAAGATGGCGGGAACGCGCAAGCTCGGTCTTGTTGATGGCGATGTCGCCGCGCGGCACGTAGTGGGACGGTCGGGTGGGAGTTGTCATGGGGCACTCCGGAGGCATGAAGGACGGTACAGACGGCCGTCGATCGGCGGGCGTCCGCTGGCAGCATAAACTCTATACGATCGTATTATTAAAAGCAAGCATGGACTTCGCCAGGTGGCATCGGCGCAGATGCATGACGGCTTGGGATCGAGTATTATTGCCGTCCCTTCCTTGAGTACCGGATCGACATGAATGCAGTTCTGAGCGTCTCCGACCGAAAAAGCTTTTCCAAGAAGGCCCCCGGTGTCCGGCGGCAGGAGTTGATCGACGCAACGTTCCGTTGCTTGCGCGACTGCGGTGTCGCCGAGACCAGCGTTCGCACAATTGCCGCCGAGGCAGGTCTTTCGCTCGGAATGGTACGGCATTATTTCAATTCCAAGGACGAACTCCTCGCCGCCACCTACCGCGACATGTCGGAACGGCTTAAGGAGCAGACGCAGGAGATCCTCCGTCGCACCCCCCCGGATCCGCTGAGCCAGCTTGTCGCGTTCATCAATGCCGGCCTGCAGCCTCCGCTGCTGGATCGCAGCTATGTGCGCATCCGTTTCCTGTTCTTCGAACTTACGCACACCAATCCGGTGGTCAAACGGGTGCATGAAGAAATCTATTCCCGCTTCGAGCGGCAGTTGCTGACGCTGGTCACGGCCGTCGCCAAGCATTATGGCCGCGATGCGGATTGCCGCATGATCACCCGCACGATCACCGCTTATCTGAAAGGCATCTGGGCTGAATGGACGCTGTCGAACGACGACTTCGAGCCGCGTGAACTGCTGGCGCAATTGATGCCGTTCTGGCTTCAGCAGCTGGCGCCCGCGGCAGCTCTGAAAGCGGTTCTGCCGGCCAAGGCTCCCACCAATGCCGTCAGGCGCCGCACGCGCTCGGCGGCGGCGTCCTGACCTCAGGCGAGCAGGCGCCGCGCCGATTGCCAGAACAGCTGGCTGTGCCAGTCGCTGCTGGCGGGATCGAATTGTGCCGCCGTGCGGTCGAGGACCTCCTGTGAAGGCAGATGCAACGGACTGTTGCCGGCCTGGGCCTTGATCTGCACCTGGCAGGCGCGCTCGAGGAAATAGATATTGGTGAATGCGGCGGCGATGGACGTGCCCGTCACAAGCAGTCCGTGGTTGCGCAAGATCATGGCTTCGTTGCGGCCGAGGTCGCGTATCAGACGCTCGCGTTCCTCGAGATCGACGGCGATGCCCTCATAGTCGTGGTAGCTCAGCCGCCCGTAGAACTTGAGGGCGTGCTGCGAGATCGGCAACAGCCCGGCTTTCTGGCAGGCGACGGCGATGCCGTCCGCGGTATGGGTATGCACCACACAGGCGACGTCCGTCCGCGCCATGTGAATGGCGGAGTGAATGACAAAGCCGGCACGGTTCACCCGCTTGTGACCCTCGCGCCCGGGATCGACGATGTCGCCGTGGATGTCGATCTTGACGAGTTGATCCGGCCCGATCTCATGGAACAGCCGGCCATACTCGTTGATCAGGAAATGCTCCGTACCGGGCACGCGCGCGCTGATATGCGTATCGATCACATCGGTCATACGGAAATGGGCGACCAGACGATAGAGGGCCGCAAGTTCATCGCGGGTCTGCGCTTCTGTGCTCATGCAAGGGCCTCGATATAGGCGCGATCTTGCGCCAGCTGGCCCAGGAAATCGGTACCGGCCACGGCGCTCACCAATTGACGCGTATAGGGATGGCGCGGCGCGCCCAGCACCTCGGCGGGCGTGCCGGTCTCGACGATCCGGCCCTGACTCATAACCACCACGCGGTCCGCGATTTCTCCGGCCACCCTGAGGTCATGCGTGATGAACAGCAAAGTCAGGTTGAACTCACGCTTGAGATCGCCCAGCAGATGGAGGATCTGCGCCTGAATCGATACATCCAGCGCCGATACGGCTTCATCGGCAATCAACAGCCTGGGCTGCAAGGCCAATGCCCGCGCTATCGAGACGCGCTGACGCTGGCCGCCGGAGAACTCGTGCGGAAACCGCTCTGCGGCCCAGGCCCCGAGCCCAACGCGGTCGAGCAGCAATCGGGCCCGGTTGCGGGCGGCCTTCGGCGCCTCCCCGTGGATGATGAGCCCGCGGGCGATAGCCTCGCCTACCTTCTGGCGTGGATTGAGGGAGGAGAAGGGATCCTGGAAGATCAGCTGTGCATCGCGCCGGAAGTTGGCCAGGTCGCGCCGCGGCAGCTTGAGAATATCGCGCCCGGCAAACAGGATCTCGCCTTGGTCAGGCTCGACCAGCCGCATGATCATGCGTCCGAGCGTCGACTTCCCCGAGCCCGATTCGCCGACGATCGCAACCGTCTCCCCCTCACGGACGTCCAGGTCGATGTCGCAGGCCGCCGCAACCTCGCGTGCCGGCGACCAGAGGCTGCCGCCGGTCACGAAGCGCTTGGACAGCCCCCTGATCTGCAGCAGCACCTCGCGGCTGCCGCCCGCCTCGTCCTGTGTCGCGGGACGGCGACCCGGCAAGGCGTCTATCAGCGCCCGGGTGTATTCGGCACGCGGCTTCAGCATGACCTCATCGCGCGTTCCGGCCTCCACCGCGCAACCCTGCCGCATGACGATGACGCGATCGGCGATATCGGCGACGACGCCGATATCGTGCGTTATGAACAGAACACCCATATGGCGCTCGCGCTGCAGCCTGCGTATCAGATCGAGAATCTGCTTCTGCGTGGTGACGTCCAACGCAGTGGTCGGCTCATCGGCCAAGAGCACGCGCGGCTGGTTGATGAGCGCCATGGCGATCATCACGCGCTGTCGCTGGCCGCCGGACAGCTGAAACGGATATGCCCGGCAAATCCGCTCCGGCTCCGGCAACCCCACCGCCGCCAGGCTGGCCAGCACACGCTGGCGCACCTGCTCCGCCCCCAGGGTCCGGGCGTGCAGAATCAGCGCCTCGGCGATCTGCGCGCCGATACGCTGCAACGGGTTGAGCGCGCTCATCGGTTCCTGGAACACCATGCCGATGCGATTGCCGCGCCATTGCTGCAGGCCTTGCTCGCCGAGTTGCAGGAGGTCGGTCCCGTCGCAGACGATCTCGCTGCCCGCATCAATACGCACCTGGGGCGGCAGCAGGCCGAGGATGGCATGGGCGGTCATCGACTTCCCGGAGCCGGACTCGCCAACCAGGCAGACGATCTCGTTCGGGTGGACATCGAAGGACAGCCCGTCGACCGCGAACAGTCGGTCTCCCGCCGCGGGCAACGCGATGCGCAGGTTGCGGACCTTAAGGAGCGGGGCGGCACCGGTCGTCATTGGCGGCTGATCCGCGGATTGAGGACGTCGTTGAGGCTCTCACCCACCAGGTTGATGGCCAGCACCGTCAACAGAATGGCAAGTCCCGGAAAGAAGCTCATCCACCAAGCCTGACGGATCATCGTGCGGGCGGTGCCCACCATATAGCCCCAGCTCATCATGTTCGGATCGCCCAATCCCATAAAGCTGAGCGCGCTTTCGATGAGGATGGCGGTCGCAATGCTGAGCGAGCCGGCGACAACCACCGGCGACAGCGCGTTCGGAAGGATATAGCGGACCATCAGCGAAACGGGCGATTCGCCCAGGCAACGCGCCGCCTGGACATACTCGCGTTCCTTGAGGGAAAGGAACTCGCCACGGGTGAGGCGCGCGACCTGAGGCCAGCTGACGATCGCGATGGCGAAGGTAATCGTCGCCACCGAGGGGGTGAGTATGGCCACCAGGAGAATGGCCAGTATGAAAGCGGGGATCGACTGGAACAACTCGGTGACCCCCATGAGCAGGCTTGACGTGCGCCCTCCGGAATACCCCGCTATGGCGCCGACCAGAACTCCGACGACGAGGGCCATGAATGTGGAGGTCACACCGATAAGGAGGGAGATTCTCGCCCCATGCACGACGCCGGCGGCCACATCGCGGCCCAGGCTGTCGCTGCCCATGAGCAGCCCGTCGGTGCCTGGCGGCGTGAATGGCGTGGCGACTGTATCCCAGGGATTGCCGGGATAAATCGCCGATGCGAACAGCGCCGCACCGACGACGAAGACCAGTATGACCAGGCCGATTACGCCGGATGGTCTGCGCAGGAAGGCAAGCAAGGCCGGTTTCATGACACTCACACGCTGCGAATGCGCGGGTCCACCACGCGGTACAGAAGATCGGTAACCAGATTGAAGATGGCGACGACGATCGACATCACGAGAAAGATGCCGAGCAGCAGCTGATAGTCGCGTTGCAGCACGGCTTCATAGGTCAGCCGCCCCAGTCCGGGCCATGCGAAGATGGTCTCGATGACGACAGACCCTCCGATCAAGGTGCCGGCCTGCACGCCCGCCATGGTGACGACAGGCAGCAGGGCGTTGCGCAACATATGCCTCCACAGCACGCGACTGCGGCCGGCGCCCTTGGCCCTGGCGGTCTTCACAAAATCCTGATGGCTGACTTCGATGATCGACGCCCGCATCAATCGGGCATAGATGGCCAGATAGAGCAGGCCGAGCGTCGCCGCCGGCAACAGCAGATAGCGCCCCCGGTCGAGCCACAACGCCCAACCGGCAAGGTCGGCGCCGACGGTCTGATAGCCGAAGGGAGGCAGCCATTCGAGCTGGACCGCGAACAGGAGGACCAGCATGATGCCGAGCCAGAATACCGGGGTCGCATAGACCACAAGCGAGAGCACCGTGATGACGGTGTCCGAGAACTTCCCCGCCCGCACGCCGGCCAGGCCGCCCAGCACGATCCCGCCCACCAGCGAGATGATGAATGCGGTGCCGGTCAGCAGAATCGTCGGCCCCAGCCGCTCGGCGATGACTTCGGCAACAGGCCGTTGCTGCCGGTAGGAATAGCCAAGATCCAGCGTGACGACCTTGCGCAGATAGCCCGTAAGCTGTGTCGTCAGAGGTTGATCGAGACCATATGCGGCGCGCACCCGCGCCATATAGGCCTCGTCGGTCGCCCCCGCCTGTCCGGCGATGACCAGCGCCGGGTCGCCCGGTGCCGCATGCACCAGAAAGAAGTTGAAGATGGCGACTGCGATAATCACACCCACCATCTTCGCGACACGAGCAAGCACAGGCTTTAGCATTGCCACGGACAGCAATGTCTTATCGCTCCAATTCGTCATGGTCCGGGAAGGGCGACATGGCAGGCGACCGTCCTTGCTCCATCACCCTTTAAAGTATACTTCGTCGAAGCTCTCGTGGATGCCGATGCCGGTGGTCACCACGTTCTGCAATCGCTTGTCATAGATGGTCGGAAACTCCATCTCGACCAGCCAGGCGATAGGCGAGTCTTCAACCAGGATCTTCTGCATCTGGCTGTATAGCGCCTGACGCTTGCCCTCGTCCATCTCCGCAGCCGCGGCGTCGGCAAGCCTGTCGACTTCGGGATTGGAGTAACCGATCGTGTTGGAGAACAGAACCTTGTGGATGTTCGAGCTGACGTAAAGCCGGGTGACACCGATGGCGGGATCGCCATACTGGAAGGGCCAGGTGAGATTGAGGTCGTAATCCCAATTGGCGATTTTTTGCGCCCAGCCGGCGGCGTCGGAGGTCTCCAGCGTCACGGCTATGCCGATCTTGGCCAGGGATTGGCGGATGTACTCGCAGGCGCGCGCCGGCATTTCCCCGTAAGGCGCCACCGGCAGCTTGAGGCGCGCCCGCACCCCTTCGCTGTCCGGCTTGAGCCCCATCTCATCGAGCAGGGCGGTCGCCTTGGCGATCGAATAATCGAATTTCCTGACATTCCCGTCATAGAATCGCGTCTTGGAGGAGATCGGGCCGGTCGCGACCTTGCCGAATCCGTACAGGATCTTGTCCCGCACGAATTCCCGATCAATGGCGTGCGAAATGGCATACCGGAAACGCTTGTCGTTCAGCGGCGCACTGCGCACGTTCATCTCGAGATACATGATGGGGGCAAAATATTCATACCCCTTGGTGGTCATGACGAATTTGGGATTCTTCGCCAGCCGCTGCGCATCGAACAGTTCAAGATCCGTCCACTGCGTGAGCTGAACCTGCCCCTCCTCGATGGCCACGGCGCGGGAGGCGCCGTCCGGAACGATGCGGTAGATGATCGCATCCAGATATGGCTTGCCGGGTTTGAAATAATCCTCGTTCCTCACCAAATGGATATGCGAGCCGCGCACCCACTCCTTGAACTTGTACGGGCCGCTGCCGATCGGCTTGAAATTGGCGGGATTCTTCTGGAGATCCGTTCCGGCATAGATGTGCTTGGGCATCACCGGCAGGGTCGCGATATCGAACGCCCCCAGAAAGGCGGCGAAAGGCTGCTTCAGCTTGAAGACAACGGTATGGGGGTCCGGGGCCGTCACGGATTCGCACCGAGCGAAGATCGCCTTCGCCCGGGGGTTGGTTACCGGGAGGAACTCCGTCACCGTGTAAACCACGTCGTCGGCCGTCAGCGGCTGGCCGTCATGCCATTTGACATTCTGCTCCAGCTTGAACGTATAGGTCTTGCCGTCGGCCGAAATCGACCAGCTTTTCGCCAGGCTCGGCAGGGGCTTCAGATCGAAGTCGTAGGTCAGCAGGCTCAGGAATATCTTTCCTGCGATTGTCTGCGTCGGTGTCTGCTGGTTGACCGCGATGTTCAGCATAGGCGGCTCCGGTTGCAGCACCGCGTTGAGCGTGCCTCCCCGCGTCTGGCCATACGCGCGCGTCGAGCCGAAGGAAAGATCGGCGAAGCAGATCGCTCCGGCAGAAAGCAGGAGCTTATTGAACTGTCGCTTGGTCACCATCATGGAAGACACCCGGAAGTTGGATTGAGAGTTGGGCAAAAGGGATTTACGAACAAGGTGCCGCGGGGGCGGTCAATTCAGCAAATTGCGTTCCAGCAGCCACTGTCGTGTGAACAGGGCCGCCTCGCGCATGAGCTCGGGCTGCCCGGCATAGAAATGGGAGGCCCCTTTGATCAGGCGGAAGCTCTTGTCGGCACTCCCCCCCGCCTCGAACAGCATCCGCGCGTGGGGCTGCGGCACGCAGTCATCCGCCTCGTTCTCGATCACAAGCAGCGGCACTGAAATCCGCGCGGCACATGCCAGCCCATCGACACGGCTGTCGTCGATCGACCATTGCGACAGCCAGGAGCGCAACGTCGAGAATCGCGCAAGCCCGACAGGACCGGAATTCACGGTTTCTGGATTGCCGAGATAACACCAGCCGGGAGGCCTGCCATTCGGCTCGATCGCCGGATCCAGGTAGCGCGGATCGGCCAGGGTGCGATGGGTAACGAAGCCGCGCTCCAGTTCACCGGTGTTGCGGCGCTGCAACCTATGCAGCGTCTCCCATACCCAGGCGGTGATGCGCCGGACCCGTGCCAGCTGGCGCTTGCGGTACTCGGCAATGTAGTCGCTGCCGTAAGGCGGCTTGTTGGGATTGGCCGGATCATAAAGATCGAATTCGACATCTCGATCGTCGGGATTGCTTTCGTCGCGAACGGAAGGGTCGATCATGTCCCGCAGCATGACCGCGCGCGACAGGTGTGCCGCCTGGCACACCACGGCGTCAGCCGCAATCAAGTTGGCCCCGACGAGATCCACGGGATCCTGCGCCGGTGTGGCGACGATGTCGGGCCGCTCCGCCTGCGACTGGTAGAACAGCGACAGGGAACCGCCGCCGCTCCAGCCGGCGAGTATTATTTTTTCATAGCCAAGCACCTCGCGCGCATGCCGGATATGTGCGCCGAGGTCCATAGCGACCTTCTCCATGATGAGCGCGCTGTCGTTGCGCGGGTAACGGCTGGCGGCGCACAGCACATGCATACCGAAGGCGGCGAGCTCGCGCGGAACAGGAAGCAGTTGCAAGGTCGAGGCGGGATGCATGAATACGACAAGGGTTTTCGATGCCACGCCGGCCGGCTTGAGCAGGATGGCCTCGAGATTGACCGAACCCTGGGTCCCCGCGAAACCGTATGTCTCAGTGAACGCGACCGATTCCTTGAAATGCACATGAAGCCATTGAGCGGAAACCTCAAAGCGGCGAGGTTCTGTCATCTGCATTACTCCCGGGGCAACGGAGGACCGCTCGGCAAGCGTCCGCGCGGACGCCATCGCGACAATCACTCTATACGACTGTATAGCTGGATGATGTCAGAAAAGTGACGGGTTGGCAAGCATTTTTGCGATAGATCAAAGATGGTGCAAAAAAGCACTTTCTCGCCTTTCCCGCTTCTCCGCAGCCTGCTCGCGCGCGAGAACCGCCGAACACGCGATGCATCCATTTCCGTTGCCTGCGACAGCCCGCGTCGAAGCGACGGCGAGATTGCCCATCGTCAAGCCGGCTCCCATTGACGCCGCGGCGCGCGGGGACTCATCCCGCCTGCGGGCTGCCTCCATGCATTGATTGGACAGCCGCCGGGCGGATCAGGCCGACGATGGCGGGGCGCAACGTAGATTGGCAAGGTGATGGCGGCCAGGCTGCGGAATTGCGCATGAGCATTGCCAGCAATGGCGGCGCGCAGATGCGCGGCAGCCAGCGGAAACACAATCAACGCACGGCGTATTCCGCCCAAGCGAGCCTGGGACCGGGGCTAGGCCGGGAACAGGGCCTTCCGCAGGTCGATCTCCGACCGTTCTTTCGGGGCCAGCCGGACCCCGGCCTCGAGCTCGTCCAGGTGCTCCCGCATCAGGCGGCGGGCGCTCCTTCCGTCTCCAGAGGCAATGGCATCGATGATGTGGATGTGCTCATGCCGGCCGCAGGTCGTTTCGCCGCCGCACCGTACAGGGCGAGTATCAACGAGGTCCGCGAAATCAGCTCCGAAAGAAAATCGTACATCGGAGCATTCGCGGCGATCTCGGCTATTGCGAGATGAAGCTCTCCCGAAAGGCGCAAGGCCGCCGCTCTATTTCCGGAGCCGATCGCCCTGCGCTCGTCCTGCTCCAGCTTACGCAACTTCGCGATCGAAGCTCTCGTTGCCTTGGCCGCAGCCAGAGCAGCGGTATGGTCTTCAACGACTTTGCGGGCGTCGAAGATCTGATGGGCTTCTTGCACGGAGGGCTCGGAGACGAATGCGCCCCGGTTGGGCAGAAGAGTGATAATGCGGTCCTTTGAAAGACGCTGAAATGCATGACGGATGATGGTCCGGCTGCACCCGAACAGGCCGGCCAGGCTCTCTTCACTCAATTTCAGACCGGGGACGAGGCGCCGCTCAATCACAGCGCCCTGAATGGCGGCGCATATGGTTGCGATCTTCTCGTTTCCTAAGCTGGCGACTGGGTCCATCCGGTCACAGGCCGGAAGTCGCTGTTTCTGGGCGGTGACGTCATTGCAGGCGTAGAGGGAATACCTGAGGACGAAGCACTTGATCTGATGCGCGAAATCCTGCAATTCGCAACGCAGCCGCAATATGTCTACCAGCATAGGTGGGCGGCAGGAGACATGCTTTCTGGGACAATCGATGCACGCTGCACCAGGGCAGCAAATACGACACCGTCAACCACCGCCGCCGGATGCACCGCAGCACCATTGCGGGAACAGCCGCACCCAGCTTCTGACATGCCGACACTTCTATTCTACAATCCGAACAGCTCGACCTCGGTGACCGAGAAGATCCTCGAAGTCGCCAGGCGGAATGTGCCCGACGATACCGAAGTTGTGGGATACACCTCCCCTAAAGGGCCGTCTTACATCGGATCAGCGCCCGATCTTCTTGAAGCGGCTGTCGCCGCGCTGGATTGGGTCAAAACCGAGGCGGCCAAGTATGATGCCGTGGTGCTTGCCTGTTTCAGTGATACCGGCATTGCGGCATTGCGGCAGGCCGCTCCCGTGCCGATCGTCGGACTGATCGAGACCTCCGTCATGGCCGCCCAACTTCTGGGGAAGCGGTTTTCCATAGTGACGGGCGGCGACGAATGGCGCCGATTGCTTCCGCCAATGCTGAACGCGATCGGCCAGCAGAGCAGGCTTGCAAGCATCCGGGCTTTGGGGCAGTCCGGACTTCAGATCATGAAAAACCCCGAAAAAGCGTGCCAGGTGCTGGCCGAGGCCACGCAATCCGCTTTCGATGACGACGGTGCCGACGTGGTGATTCTGGGCGGAGCCGCGCTTGCCGGTATGGATACCGCCGTGCAGGCGGCGGTATCCGGGATGGTGATCGACAGCGTCGCGCCTGCCGCTTGGATGGCAGCCGCCTTGGCGCGGAAACGTCCGGTTTCCATCCTCCATCCGCCTGCCGGCTGAAGCCCGCCATCGGCACGCGCCCGGTGCAGCGGCCAGTCCGGCGGCATGCTGCATTGCGGCGGCAGCCGGCCCCTGTGGCGCAAGATGGTCAGGCTGAGCCGGAAAGCCCTGCCCGGCCTATCCGCCTGGCCAAAGCCGGTTCGGGCGACCTGAACGCCATCGACGAGCGGTTCAAGGGAGCGTAGCGACTGGTCGATATCCGAAATCTTCTCGACAAGGAGTCTCCGTCGAACTGCTCCTTCCATGAAGGCTGCTGCTAGGACGATCGCAGCTCTATATTTGCAACGCCGCGCTGCCAACGGCGATGCAGCCGAGGAATGCGCTCGATCTCCGCAAACAGATCCACCCTTTCCGGCCGGCGAAAGTGGTCATCATCGGCGGCAACCTTGATCCAGCGCCTGCATCCGCCAACCGGGACGCCCTGACGCAAGCCCCTATGCGCGCCGCCCTTTCAGCAAGCGGCCGATCCAGATCAGGATGCAGGCCCCGATGAAGCCTGCGACAAGATAGCCGACCCGCCCGCCCAGGACGATGCCGAACCAGCTTAGAACGGCACTGGCAATGGCGGCCCCCACGATGCCGAGGAGAATATTCAGGAAGACGCCCATATCGCTCTTCATGAATTTCTCCGCGAGCCATCCAGCGAAACCTCCGATGATGATAGCGGCAATCCAGCCAATTCCGGCAGTCTCCATGATGCATTCTCCCGAACAGCTACCCAGCAAATGGGATGATATGCCGTTTGGTCCAGTCCAGAAATTCATCTGAAAGGCGGTCCATCGCAGGACGCCCGAAACCTGAACCGGGTTGTACGATCAAGCCGAATTCAACCGGGTCCCGCACCATAGACGTCAACAAGCGTCAACCACGACGTGTAGACATTCGGCTCGGGATCAACAAGACGGATCCACACTATCTACAGGCGTCCGCACGCCGATGGACGGCGCGCCCCAGGCTCAAGCGGATCACCGTCACGGATCGCCGGCCAGTGGTGAAAACGGCATCATCCAGCGGCTTGGCAAACAGGCACAGCCCACTCATGGATGGCAGCCCCCTCCCTCATGTTCGAGGTCGCCACGGGGAGCACCTCACATCGCCCTCGGGTAATGGCTGGAGGCACACCGCGTGGGTAAGCTCAAATCGGCGGGTGCGCTCTGACTTAATGTCGGCCAATGTTTGCGGCGACGTTCTCCATACGCGCTTCCAGCGTCTTGCGCAGGTCAGCGGGTAGCAGGTCGCGCGCGGCATGATCGCGCCAAGCGGCGCGGGTTTCCTCAACGGTACGGAGGATTGTCTTCCATAGGAATGGGACGGAAAGCTGGGCCGTATCGGCGAAGCGCCGCACCTGATCGGGCGTGATGTCGTCCATCGCCTTGGATCGCCCGAAGCCAAGCGCAAGCTGCTGTTTGGGCAGATAGGGCACGGTAGATACATAGTCGTAAGCCGGGGCCAGCACCGGCTTACGCCCGTCCGGATAAAGCAGCGACCAGTTTTTCAGGTGCATGTCGGCGTTGCCGATCAGGATCGAGAACGCAAGTCGGCGCATGAAGTCGATGACAGCCGCCTCGCCAATCTCTGCGGCCAGAACGGCGGCGATATTGGCGTAGCTGCGCTTGTCATACTTGTCATCGGGGAAGATGCCGAAAACCTGGGCGAAGTCCTCCATGTGGACGCGCCCGCCGTCGGCGGTGCGGTCGAAGCGCTCCACCACGAGCGCCTTGCCAGCAACGGCGCGGGCCTCATCGGGCAGCCCGGCAATCGCCTCCACCGGTATCAGGCCGAGCTTTGGCACCTCGATGCCAATACGGCGTGCCAACTCCATCATGGCAAACTCGTTCTCAGGTACAGCCGGAAAGCGTGCGGAGGGCAGCTTGACGATCCACTCCCCGCCGACGCCACCGGCGGGAATGGTCAGGCCGCCGGCGGCCTCCATGACGGCCGAAAACTTGAGCTGCACCCCGGCAAGGGAGAAACGGAGCGCATTGGTGAGAGCATCATGATGATGATCAGCAGCATGATCACGATCGCCGGCACCATCCTCATGGACAGTGACGGCTCCGGGCAGATCCTCGCCAAGGGCTGCCAGCAGGAAGAACTCACGCTCCGGCTTTACGCCTGCCCGCGCGGCCAGGTAGTCGCGCAAATGGCCTTCCGGGAGCAGGTTGGAGAAGAACGGCGGCAGCCGCACGCTGTGTGGCCGGATGGCTGTCACCACCCCGCCCGTCTGGCTCTTGAAGGAAAGGCTCAGGATTGGGCGGTTGGGATCGTCGATGTAGGCTTCGTCGAAGGCAAATACATGCCTGTCACCCGCCAACCGGGTGATGGTGCCGACCTGGCGATCGGACAGGCGGACGATAAGGTTGGAGCTGATAGGCGCCATCACGCCACTTCCTCGTCGTTCTCGCCACCTGATGCATAGAGCGGACGTTCCGCATCCTCAGTGCCGTGAGCGGCACGGTTACGATGCTCACGGGCAAGGCTGCTCACAATTGGCGTCAGGGCGCGCGGGACGACAACGACATCGAGGTCCAAGGCGCGCAAAAGGTCGAGCAAGGTGTCGAAGCGCGGGACGATCTTCCCAGTCTCGATGCCGGAGACATGCTTTTGGCCCAGGCCGACCTTCTCGCCCAGTTCCAACTGACTCCAGTCCTTGGCAAGCCGCGCATCACGTATTTCCGTCCGCAGCCCCTCGGGCAAGCTCTTCATTCTCAGCGGCTTCATACCATTTACGCCCTGCGCTATAGCGCTCACGGTATATATGGTATTGCACATCGTAGCTTTCAATATATTTTATTACCTTAAATACCTTCTTTCATACCATGAATGGTATTTCCGATAACACGCGGAGACTGGAGCAGCTATTCTCCGCACCACAGGCGTAAGCGCTCAGTGAGCCCCCTTATCGGGCGGCGATCTCCTGAGTGGGGGCTGCCAGTTCCATGGCAGGAGGTCGGCAATGCGCTTGGCGGGATGGCTGGCGGTGCAGGCCAGCACGTTGCGCAGCCAAGCTTCGGAATTGACGTCGTTGAGCTTGGCGGTCTCGATCAGGGAATAGATGGCGGCGGCGCGCTCGCCCCCGCGATCGGATCCAGCAAACAGCCAGTTCTTGCGACCGACAGGGACGCCGCGCAAGGCCCCGTTCGGCGGCATTGTTATCGGCCATGCTGTTCGCCGCCGCCGTACCTTTGCCATTTCCCTGTCGTTGACCATGGCGGCCCGACCTCTGGTACTTGGCTCGGCGGCGGAGGTCAGGCAAGGATGAGCAACGGGTATGCGGCGGAGGGGATCGGTATCACTAGCTTGCAAGCGAATTCGCCTCGCGAGCCCAACCGGCCAGGGTGCGATCGATTGGTTGACGACCGGGACCAAAGCAGTTGGGGTTGGCAGGAAAGCGCGAATCCACGCTGCTTGACTGCGGCGCAGTGCAAGCATTGCAGGGGAGCACGATCATAGCTTCAGTGAAGCGGACCTCGAATTCTTTGCGCCGAATGACGGCTTGCTTCCAAAGTTGAGAGAGGCCGATGAACGCGGTGACGAGGGCTGCGGACGCTATCCGGCGGCAGATGATCTATCCGGCGGAAACGCTGCTTGCCATCAAGGAACGGCCGGCGCCGAATGGCTGCTCGAGCAGGGCTGGCGGCTGGATGAGGCGGAGCGGAAATATGGCAAGGATTGGCTATACCGTGACATCCCCCTCTGAAAGGAAACTACTCGGCCTGCTCAATAAGCACCTGGCGGACGAGCGCACCGCTTATGCTGACCGGGACGTAGCCCGGCGGCCAAGGAATATGCATATCGCCAGGAAAAGCTTCTGCAAGCGGTACGCGAGGTCGGCAAGTCCGGCAATATCGGACTGATCCTGAAGCCGAACGCCGGATCCAGAAAAATGAAGCGCGTTTCTATGGCAATAGCGCCGGCATGCGGGGCAGCCTGAAAACTGCGCTGCAGGAACTTGACCAAGCGGAAAAGATGCTGCCGGCTATCCAAGACCGCGCCTTGTACATGGCCGTCGACGCCAGCCATGCCAATCCAAAGAGCAGGAAATCCAAAGAGCAGGATCGGTGGGCTGCCGCGGGATGCCGCACGGCAGTTCTTCGCTTCGCATAATGCGCGTCTACTCAATGCCGATAAGTCGCGCCTTACGGAAACGGAGAAGCGGATTGTCGAGGCGCGCCGCCACAATATCCGCATCGCCTCGATGAGCTATATGAGCCTGCAGGAGAATGCGCTTGGCGTCCATGTAGGCAAAAGCGCGAGCTCGGGATGGCGATGTAACGCCGGAATGTAGCGTGGCTACCATGCCGGCGCTACGCGGCTTCCTCGAGGCGACGGACCCGCGGCTGCTTGCGCCGCAAAGCCTTAGCTATGTCATACTGCGCCTGCATCGCCAACCAGGCGCAAGCGGTACTGACGCCGGCGCGTTCGAGGCGGATTGCCAGATCCGGGCTGATGGCGGCTCGGCCATGCAGGACGCGCGACAGGGCAACCCGCGACATGCCGAGCCGATCGGCCGCCTCAGTGACCGACAGATCGAGTGGCGCAAGCACTTCCTCGCGCAGGATCTCGCCAGGATGAACGGGCTCCCTCATAAGCGCGAACTGTATCGCATAGCGTTACAATCATCAAGTCATTATGCCCTACAGCGACCTGCGGCTCTGCTAGAGGGGGCTGAATTCTGCCGCAGTTTCACGTGATCAGGCAACGACGGGAACCGGCGCTGCACTCGGCGACAGTCACTATTCCCTCGCCGAAAGCGCGGCCGCGGCGGGACAATGCGGATGACATCAGGGATGAGGAATGATTCAATTTTGTGCCCACGTAAACAGACGGGACGATATGAAAATCGGTTTGGTCACGTCGGTTAGTCTCGGCAGCGGTCAGCGAAGCGCAGAGCAGCGTATTCGCGATATGGCCGCGCGGTATCGCGTCAAACCGGTGCGCACGAAACTCGATGGCTGGGCAGACGATGTCGCCAGATTGTCGGATGCGGATGTCGCGCGAGATGAGGTTATTGATCTGCCAGATGAGGTTATTGATCTGGTTGTGGCCCTGCAGCGCGCCGGGTTCGTGACGACGAAGGAGGCCATAGACCTGTGCGGTGACTTTCTAGCCGAGCGGCAGTAATGCCCTTCGATCCGTTCGGCGATTTCGTGAATCGCGGCTGCCTGCGATGCTGAGGGTCCGATCCGGGTCTCTAATTTTCCGAACCTTAAACTCCGTTTTTTCCGACATTCAGCGCTTTAACTCCGAAAATTCCGGGAGCGGTCCTCACATATGGAACCGTCAGGACGGGTTCGGCGCCGCGGCCTTGGTTATATGTTTGTTTTAACCAACATAATTTGCATATATGTTGGTTAAAACAAACACGGTGCTTGACAAGGCATCTCCAAGGGCTATGTGATGATTTGAGAAATCATATTGAGCATTAGAGTTGCTTCAAACCAACATGACGAACACAAGCAAAATTACGGAGTCGCCTCCGGCTGCGGTAGAAGACGCCCTCAGGCGTCTTGGCCGCAATATCCGGACGGCGCGGGTGCGCCGCAAGCTGCGCATAGAAGATGTCGCCAAGCGGATCGGCGCGTCCCGCTTCACCGTGTCCGATCTCGAAAAGGGCAAGCCGGGGACATCGGCTGCCGCGTATTTCGGGGCGCTGTGGGCGCTCGGCCTGATCGAACAGGCCGCCGACCTCGCGGACCCCGACCGCGACGAAGAGGGCAAGGCCCTCGAAAGCGCCCGCCATCCGACGCAAGCGCCGCGCCGCAGGAAGCTCGACAATGACTTCTGAGCGCGAGTGCTACGTCTATATTGTCCCGCCCGGCGCAACCGAATTTGTCACCGCCGGTCGCTTTCAGGTATCCGAAACGCGAGACGGCCTGCCGCTCGGGCAGTTCGTCTACGGTCGCCGCTACCTCGCGCGGAACGATGCCGTCGAACTCGACCCGGTCGAGCTGCGTCTTGCGGGCCGCACCTATGAAACCGGGCGGATGAAAGGCGTCTTCGGCGCGATCCGCGATTCCATGCCGGACAATTGGGGGCGGCGCGTCATCGAAAAGCACAGCGGGCATACGCAGCTCGAAGAATTCGACTACCTGATGGAAGGCGCGGATGATCGCGCCGGGGCGCTGGGTTTCGGCCTAGGCGTCGAGCCGCCCGCCCCGCGCCGGCAATTTAATCGCACGCTCGATCTCGATCGGCTTCAAAAGGCTGCCGACGCCATCATCGCCGACGATCCGGACCGCGCCGGATCGGCGCGCGCACAAGCGGAAGAGCTGCTGCTCGAAGGCACATCGATGGGCGGCGCGCGCCCCAAAACCGTGGTGCAGGATGATCACGCGCTTTGGCTCGCGAAGTTCGGTCGGCAGGACGATCGCTGGAATCACCCGCGCGTCGAGCACGCGCTGCTGCTGCTCGCACGCGCGTGCGAGATCGATGCCGCCGACAGCCGCATCGAAACGATCGGCGGACGCGATGTGCTCCTGGTGCGGCGCTTCGATCGGGACTGGTCCGGCGAAGGCTACCACCGGCACCGCATGGTCAGCGCTCTCACGCTGCTGCAATCCGAGGACAGCCAGGCCGACCGTGGCCGCTGGTCCTATCTTCTGCTCGCCGACGAAGTCCGGCGCGCGAGCGCGCAGCCCGAAGCAGATTTGCGCGAGCTGTTCGCGCGCATGTGCTTCAACGCGGCAATCTCAAACCTCGACGATCATCCGCGCAATCACGCCCTGCTCGCCAAGGGCCGAGCATGGCGCCTGAGCCCCGCTTACGATCTGACGCCGAATCCGGTGGTGGCGCTGGACCGGCGCGATCTCGCAATGGACTGCGGGCCAGCCGGTCGGTACGCGAACAAGGCGAACCTGATCGGCGCCGCCGGGCGGTTCCTGCTGGGCCAGGATGAAGCCGCGGCGATCTTCGCGCGGGTCACGGAAACCGTGCGCGGCCAGTGGCACGCCACGATGCGCCGCGCCGGTGTGAACGACCGCGACTGCGATGCGATCGCCAGCGCCTTTCTTTATGACGGACTGTTCTTCGAGGCGGCGGGTCAGAATGTTTGAAGAATAAGCGGATTGAAGAATGGACATTTATGACTGGTTGAAGCTTCTCGGAGCGGCCGTCGGCGGCGGCGTAACGGTCAAGGTGCTGGATATCCTGTATCAGGAATTCCGCCGCCGGTCCGATAGCTCAGCGTCAGCAAAGCGATTCGTCGATCAACATCTTGATCCGTTGCTCAAGGCTGCCGACGAAGTCGCCGGCAAGCTTCGCTCGCTGGCTCCTGAAGCTGCTTCAGAGCATCCAGGGAATCGGCCAGCTTCTCCGACGGGGTAACCATGCACTGCACCTTCAATTAGCTTTTGGCGCTGCACTCCCGTTCGCTTCTGGCGCTGCGTCCGGCCGCGCCAGAAGAGGTACCGCATTCCCCTGCGACTGCAGCTGAGTCCCAAGTTCGCTCTTCTGCGAGTAGGCAGTCAGGGGTCCGGCAAGAGTGTTCACCGCACCAGCCAGGCCGACAACAATCGTCCAGCCCAAGGTGGCGGCACCTTGGCTCACATTTATTCTTCAGATTGCCATGCGAGATGCGGTTCCGCGCGAGCCTGCCGGCCCTGTCCTTCAGCTTGCCGGCATGAACGTCGCGGATCATGCGGTACGCCTGCGATACGGGATCTTCGGTATAGCTCGCCCGGTCGGGCTTCTTGAACTCGATGACGACGATGGACGCCAGCGGCTGGCTTTCCTCGCTAAAGGCAAGCGGGTGGTTGAGATGAGGATGTCCGGGCGGTTGCCGGACTCGCTCTCCACCGCGGGCAAAGCGCTGAGCGGCAGGTCTGAGGACAAAAACGAATGGAAGGTGAGCCGCTCGTCGATGATCCAGAGATTCTGCTGGGCGAACGGTACGTCGT
>DASVDU010000006.1:0-28298 GCA_036380915.1 Hyphomicrobiaceae bacterium
CGACCCGGCCGTCCGGACGCGCCAGTGCTGACAGCCGTTGCATGTCAGCGTCGTCGAGCGCGAAATTGAATACGTCGAAGTTCTCGGCGATGCGCTTGGGATTACCCGACTTCGGCACGGCGACCACGCTCGGCTGCTGGATGTGCCAGCGCAGGACGACCTGTGCCGGCGTCCTCCCGAGGCGGTCTGCGATCTCACGGACGACAGGCTCCTCGAGCACGCCGCCGACCGCTCCGCGTCCCAGAGGGCAATAGGAGACGAACGCCATTCCGTGCCGCCGGCAAGCGGCGAGGACCTTCGACTGGTCGAGGTGGGGATGGTATTCGCACTGATTGGCGATGAGCGGCGCTTCCGACAGAGCCACAGCCTCGTCCAGCATGCGAGTAGGGAAGTTCGATACCCCGATGTGCCGCGTCAGCCCCCGCCGCTTCGCATCATTGAGCGCGCGGATCGACTCAGCGAGCGGGATCGTCTTGCTCGGCCAGTGGATCAGCAGCAGATCGACCTGATCGACCCCGAGCCGCTTGAGGCTGGCCTCCGCCGAGCGCTGCAGGGGGCCATCGCCGATGTTCTCCCACCACACCTTGGTCGTCAGCCAGATCTCATCGCGCGGAACGCCGCCTGCCCTCAGCCCTTCCCCGACGGCCGCCTCGTTGCCGTACATCTCGGCCGTATCGATGTGCCGGTACCCGCACTGGAGTGCCGTCGCGACGCCCCGGGCACACTCCTCATCCTTCAGTGGCCAAGTACCGTAGCCGATGACCGGTATGGAAGCGTCGCCGACGGTGACATGCGTACCGGAGCTCATGGAGGGCATCCTTTCTGGCGCTGCAGGGGTGTCCCCTGACATGTCCGCCAGTCAGCACGCCGCGTCAAGCCCGGGTCTGGCTGAAGCCGACACCCCTTCGGCGAAAAACACCCCTTCGGCGAAAAAAAGGGCACCCGCAGGGGGTGCCCTTAGATATGACCCGCGCGTGGGGGGGGGGGGACGGCGCAGGTCATGGACAGAACGCTTGTGATTAGAATCAGTTCCAACCAGATCTCAAAAAGAATCGCAACCCCTCTGAAACTGCTAAAGGAAGTCTTACCAGAGGCCGGAACTGCCCGGCGAGCCCGCTGGGGAACGCCGTTAGCACCAGAACCGCCGCTTTGCCTATGCTGGCGCCGCTTCCAGGGGCCAAACGCCTGACGCGGGCCCCCGGGTCGCGCAACTCTCGCCGGGAGAACAACATCAGGGCGCGCTCTGTTCCCCACACCGGTTGAGCCTGCGACAGCCTGCCCTATCGCAGGTAGCGCTTCTCCCGCGCCTTCATGCCAGGCACGCCTTGGAGATCGAAAATGCGCGTCACGGGCACGATCTCCTTGTCGACATTCTGTATGCCGCGATCCTTACGGATCTGTTGCAGCACCCTCTCCATGCCGGTCACCGCCGCCCGGATGGCGTGATTGCCGTAGATGACGAGCTTCACCTTGCCGAGCTCGACGATGTCGTCCTCGGTGAGTTGCGGATAGGCCGTCGGAACGAGGACGAGCGGCACCGGACTGGACCAGTTCTCGACGAAGGTGACGATCTCGTCCGGTGTCTTCGACTTCGAATGGATCAGGATGGCGTCGGCGCCTGCGGCCGCGTAGGCCTCTCCGCGCATCTTGGCCTCGTCCTGTCCGAGACCGGCGATCAAGGCCTCGACGCGGGCAATGACGAGAAAGTCCGGATCGCGGCGGGCTGCGATGGCCGCCTCGATCTTGCCTTGGAACTCCTCGACCCGGATCAGCTCCTGGCGGCCGCCGGCAAGCAGGCTGGTGTCCTTGGGGAACATCTTGTCCTCGATGACCACGGCAGCCATTCCCGCCGCCTCATATTTTTCCACGGCGTGCATCACGTTGATGGCATTGCCGTAGCCGGTATCGATATCGGCGACGACCGGAATGCTCACCGCCTCGGCCATGGCGCGCGCCATGTCGAGATGCTGCGTCATGCTGATGAGGCTCGCGTCCGGTACACCGTAGGCAGCGGATAGCTCGAAGCCACTCGCCCAAATGCCGTCGAAACCCGCCTGCTCCGCCAGCCGCGCGCTCAGTGGATTATGAGCGCCGATGATATGTGTCAGCGGTTTTTCGGCGAGCTTCCTCTTGAGATCTCTGGCTGCGGACATCCGTTGCCCTCTGTTTCTGCTCAAATCCAGAAAAACGGCCTGAGCACGATCCGGCGAACAGGTTCAATTTGTCAATTCAGAATGCAAACCGTGTTGGTTTTCAGTCACTGCCCTGCCGCAATTTCGACGGTGCCTTGACAAATTGACGGTTGACTGACGACATGGCGCAATACCCCGTTAACGGCACACCAGCATAATGCGGATGCTTGTGCCGCGCATCTTCGGATCCCGATCGGCGACAACGACCTGAAGAGTTCCAATGATGGGATGGAGGAAAATGTCGCATTACCGTATCATCCGCCAATGCGTTTGTGCTGTCGCCGCCGCGAGCGTCGCGCTGCCCATGATGGCGGCGAGCGCCTCAGCTCAGGGCTTCTTCTCGTTCCTGTGGAGCGGCGGTTCACGCCAGACGGTCTCGTTCCCCACGAGCTATGCTCCCAAACAGATCATCGTCAGCTTCGGTGATCGTAAGCTTTACTGGATCTATCGTCGTGGCGAAGCCATCAGCTACCCGATTGCCGTTCCGCGGCCGGAGAGCCGTTGGCAAGGGGTGACCACCGTCTCGGCCAAGAAGGTCAACCCGCCTTGGACACCGACGCCTGAGATGCGCCGCGAGAACCCCCGTCTGCCGGCCTTCATGCCGGGTGGGCATCCGCGCAATCCGCTGGGCGTGCGCGCACTCTACCTCGGCTCGTCGCTCTATCGCATCCACGGCACCGATGCGCCCTGGACCATCGGCGACGCGGTCTCGAAAGGCTGCATCCGCATGTACAATGAGGATGTGCTTGATCTTTATCCGCGTGTGCCCATCGGCACCAAGGTCACCGTGACCTGGAAGCGGTTCACTTGAAAATCCCTCATCGCCTTTTCTCCACTCGATGCGGCCCCTCTGGGCCGCATTTTGCGCTGCCGGCGGCTCGAGAATACTTCTGCGGCTCACCCTGAGGCGTGAGGCCACCCCTGTCAGGGGGAAATCGGAACCGCGCTGTGGCATTCCGCCACCACGACCTGCCACCCGCATCTCTGAAATTATTTGCCATCGCTTACACAGCGGTCAAAAATCGGGCTTGGAGTTGCTCTTTGTTCGCCGGGCTCGACTCGTTTCGGAACCGAAGCCCGAACCGCAGAGTGCGCCAGGATGCACGCGCCGTCTGCTGGAACGTGAATGCCCATGACCGCCTCGATCATCTCCGTCGTCGTTCCTGTGCTGAACGAGGTCCAGGGGCTACAGCCCCTGCTCGATCGGCTTTGCCCCATTCTCGACCGGATCGGACCATGGGAAATCGTTTTCGTTGACGATGGCTCTACCGACGGCACACTCGACACGATCCGCGCCAAGCATCGGTCGGATCCGCGCATCAAGGCCGTCTCGCTGAGCCGCAACTTCGGCAAGGAGATCGCCATCGCGGCCGGGCTGCGCTACGCGTGCGGCGACGCGGTCGTGACCATGGATGCCGACTTGCAGCATCCGCCCGAGGTCATTGAGACCTTCGTAGAGAAATGGCGGGCAGGTTATCAAGTGGTCTACGGAGAGCGGCTTGATCGTTCCCATGAAGGCCGGTTGCGGCGGTTTCTCTCGAGGGCCTTCTACCGGACCTTCAACGCGCTCTCCAAATGCGACATTCCCGAGGGCGCCGGCGATTTTCGGCTGCTCGACCGGCGCGCCGTGGAGGCCATGAACGCCCTCGGCGAGCGATCGCGATTCAACAAGGGGCTCTTTTCCTGGATCGGCTTCCGATCCGTCGGCGTTCCTTATGTCGTCGCAGACAGAGTCCATGGCTCATCGAAATGGAGTTTCAGGAGCTTGCTCAGGTTCGCGCTCGACGGCCTGACCTCGTTCACGACCATCCCGCTGCGCATCTGGTCGCTGCTGGGCCTTGCGATCTCGCTGACCGCGTTTGCGAGCGCAATCGTGTTCCTGGTTCGAACCCTGCTCTACGGGGTCGATGCGCCGGGCTTCCCATCGTTGATCATCTCGGTCATGATTTTCGCCGGCGTCCAGCTGATTTCACTCGGCGTGATCGGCGAGTACCTGGGCCGGGTCTACGAGGAGGTCAAGGCGCGCCCTCTGTTCATCGTGGCAGAGGAAATCGGCGCCATGGGCCCGTCCAGCCGACAGGATCGCGCAAAACCAGATGGTGCAGCACATCACGAGGCAATCGGTGACCGTCGCTGAGCATTCCCCGGCTGCCGACCATCGACCGGCTATTCTCTGGGCCGATGATTTTGCCATGACCGGCGGCGTGAGCGCCGGCATCGAACAGCTAATCGCGGCGGGCCGGCTTTCGGGAACGAGCGCGCTGGTGACGACGCGGCACTGGCCCTCGCACGCCCGCCGCCTTTTGAACCTTCGATCCCGGATCGCCATCGGCTTCCATCTCAACCTGACGCTTGGAGGGCCGCTCGGGCCGATGCCGCACCTGGCGCCTTCCGGCACTTTTCCGAACTCCGCGCGGCTGCTCGAGCTCGGCTTCGCCGGCCGGCTCGACGAAGCCGAAATCGCAGAGGAGATCACTCGGCAACTCGACCGCTTCGAGGATATGATCGGCCAACCTCCCGACGTGATTGACGGGCACCATCATGTCCACGTCTATCCGCAGGTGCGCCGGGCGCTGCTCCAAGTCCTGGCGAAACGCTACCAGGGGACAAAGCCCATGTTGCGGGATACCGCGGACAATCCCCTCGCGATCACCTTCCGTCACGCAAGCGTAGGCAGATCGCTCGGTCTTTCTCTGCTCGCAATCGGGTTCGGCGCTCGCGCCCGGGCCCTTGGCTTCCCCACCAACCTCGGTTTCTCCGGAGTGTCGCCCTTCGACGAACGGCTGCCCTTCTCGCGAGAGCTAAGGCGGTTTTTCCGCCGGCCTGGGCCCGATCATCTCATCATGTGCCATCCGGGCTATGCCGATGAGGAGCTCGCCCGCATCGACACCCTCGTCGCCCGCAGAGAGGTCGAGCTCGCGGCCCTGTTCCTCGATTCCGACCTGCCCGCCCGAATTCGCCATCCCTCACGCGACGCCATGGGTCACATCTCGTGGGGTGCCGGGAATGCCTGAATCGCCCTGGCCGACCAAACGGGCCGGCGCGGTCAGGCCACTCGTCCATTACTCCGGATTTCTCATCGCTGGCCTGCTGGCGCTGGCGGCGGATCTGCTCATCCTCGAAGCCCTGATCCTCGTTGGGCTGCATCCGCTGATCGGCCGCGTTTTTGCGATCTCGATCGCGATGGTGGTCTCCTGGCTCATCAATCGCACCATCACGTTCGCCATGCCGGGGCCGCCGAGCTTGCGCGAGTATCTGCGCTTTGCCGCCGTGTCCTGGACCTCCCAGGCGGTCAACTACTCGATTTTCGGCGCAATTCTGATCTTGCGCCCGTCGGTGTCGCCTCTGCTGGCCGTCGTGCTGGCCTCGATGGTGTCGATGTTTGTCTCCTACTTCGGCTTCCGATATGGGGTCTTCACCCGCGGACCCGCCATGGCGCGTCCGGCCAAGCCGCGGACCGAGAAATGAGCAGTCTATCGGCCGATACAGTCCCCATCATCTGTGGGGCGGCGGAGCTGTTTGCCACCTACGATGTCGTGTTCTGCGATGTCTGGGGCGTACTGCACAACGGGATCGAAGCTTACGCCGACGCCGGGAAGGCGCTGGCCCGGTTCCGCGCGCAAGGCGGGACGGTCATCCTCGTTTCGAACTCGCCGGCTTCCTCCTCCTCGCTCGCGAGGTTGCTCGACCGGATCGGCGTACGCCGGCATGCGTGGGACGCGGCGATAACTTCGGGCGACCTCACACGCAGCCATATCACCCAGCGCGGCTACCGGCTGATCCACCACATCGGACCCGAGCGGGATCAGCGCGTCTTTGCAGGTCTCGACGTCAGCCCCGTGGCTCTCGAACGCGCTGCGGCGATCGTTTGCACCGGTGTTGTCGATGACCGGAGGGAAGCGGGCGAAAGCTACCGTCCGCTCCTCTCCAAGGCCCTCCTGCGGCGCATGCCGTTCGTATGCGGCAACCCCGATCTGGTCGTCGACGTAGGTGGCGAGCTGCTGCCGTGCGCGGGCTCGGTGGCCACCATCTACGAAGCGATGGGTGGCGACGTCTACTGGGCCGGCAAGCCGCATCAGCCCGCCTACGAGGCGGCGCGGCAGCTTGCGGAGCAGATCCGCGGCCGGCCGGTTGACAAGGACCGGATTCTCGCCATCGGCGATGCGCTGCGCACGGACCTGGCCGGCGCGGCAGATTATGGTATCGACTGCCTGCTGGTGGCACACGGCATTCATCGCGACGAGGTGATGAGGGCCGGCCGCATAGATCCCGTAAGGCTCGAGAAACTGCTGCGGACAAGCCCCCACCGGCCGATCGCGGTCATCCCAGCGCTGGCGCATTGAGCCAAGCGCAGCCTGCATCGGCCCTCGCGCGTTTATGCTCCGCGCCTCACTATTCATTCGCGTGGCGCGGGATATTGACCGGTGGCAAGATGCCGTCGACGACACTGCAGGAGCCCTCGTTCACCTTCGGCATCGAGGAGGAATATCACCTCGTCGATCGGATCACGCGCGACCTCACGCCTGCTCCGCCGGAGCTGATGGATGCCTGCCTCGCCCGCCTCGGTGGCCAGGTCAGCCCCGAGTTCCTGAAATCGCAGATCGAAATCGGCACGCCAGCCTGCCGCACGTTTCGGGAGGCGCGCCGGCATCTGGCCGCCTTGCGCGGCACGATCGGGGAGATCGCAACCGGCTTTGGATGTGCCCCCATCGCCGCCTCGACGCATCCGTTCGCTCACCACCTCGACCAGAAGACGACGGAAAGGGAGCGGTACCAGAACCTCGCCCAGGAAATGCAGGGAGTCGGCCGCCGCCTGATGGTCTGCGGCATGCACGTGCACGTGGCGATCGAGGATTACGAGTTGCGCATCGACCTCATGAACCAGGTGCGCTACTTCCTCCCTCATCTGCTCGCGCTGTCGGCGTCATCCCCGTTCTGGCAGGGACAGGATACCGGCCTGAAGAGCTACCGGCTGACCGTCATGCAGGCGCTGCCGCGGACCGGCATGCCAGGCCGTTTTTCCGGGCGAGCCGAGTATGAGCGGACGGTCGACGTTCTCGTGAAGGCCGGCGTGATCGAGGATGCGACCAAGATCTGGTGGGACTTGAGGCCGTCGCATCGGTTTCCGACCCTCGAGGAGCGCATCACGGACGTGTGCACCCGGCTCGATGATGCCTTGTCCGTCGCGGCGCTCTATGTCTGCATCTGCCGGATGCTGTACCGGCAGCGCCGTGGCAACCTCACTTGGCGTGCCTATCCGGTTTTTCTGCTCAACGAGAACCGCTGGCGGGCGCAGCGGTATGGCGTGCAGGGCACGCTGTTCGACCTCGGCAAGGGTACCTTGGCACCGTTCACGGACCTGCTCGGCGAAATCCTGACACTGATCGCAGAGGACGCAGCAGCGCTCGGGTGCGAGGCGGAGGTGGCGCACGCCTCCGAGATCGCCGCCGAGGGGACCAGCGCCGACCGCCAGGTCGCGACCTACGAACGGCTGCGTGCCTCGGGAGCGAGCGACGAGGAGGCATTGAAGGGCGTCGTCGACATGCTCATCCACGAAACCCTGGCCGGCACGCGCGTGCCTCCGCCCTTGCAGGGGCCGCCCGCCGGGATGAGCTAGCGTCCCCCTGCCAGCATTCCCGCAGAGACGGATCAATCCTTCAGCAGGAACTCCGCTTCGATCGTGATCCAGATGTCGTCGGAAATGAGCGGCAGAGCGCGGGTGAGGCCCCAATCGCTCCGCTGGACCTTGGCCGATGCCGAGAAGCCCGAAACCCACCTGCCTTTATAGGTCGGGTTGACGGCGGCGAACGGATGCTCGCCGGTGAAGTTCCAGATGACCTTGAGCGTAACTGGCTTGGAGATCCCCATGATGGTGAGCTCGCCATCGACCTCGCCGGTCTTCTCGCCGGTACGGCGCACCCAAGTGCTCCTGAAGGTGATGAGCGGATACCGGTCGGCGTTGAAGAAGCTCTCGCTCTTCAGATTGTCATCGAACTCCTTGACCCCGGTCCAAAGGCTCGCCGTCTTGATCACCACATCGACGCTGCCGCCCTCCGGATCCGTGGGCGAGAATTGCAGCCGGCCGTCGAAATCCAAGAAGCGACCCGACTGGCGGGACAGCCCGAGATGATCCCAGCTGAAGCGGATCGAGGAGTTCTTCTTGTCGAAAACCCAGGTGTCCGCAACCGCCGCCGGCGACCAGCAGAGCATCGCGACCAGCAAGAGCGCGACCGGGTACAAGGTGCAGCGCAATGCTGTGTGGTGAAATGCGCGAGCCATCGGCTGGTGAGCTCCAGGGATGCCAGGGCGCCAATGACATGACGAAAGCGCCCGCGAGGTACAGGGCTCCTCACCAGTACAATGTGACCTGATGTTGGCGCAGCACCGTGGACTAAAGGCCGGCTGCCATCCCGCCGTCCACCGCCAGCTCGGCGCCCGTCACGAAAGCGCTGTCGTCCGAGGCGAAGAACAGCGCGGCGCGCGCCACGTCATCGCCCGTACCGAAGCGCCGCAGCGGCGTCTGGTCGAGCAGCGCCTTGTTGATCACTGGATTGCGCAGCACCCGCTCGGTGAGCGCGGTCTCGATGAAGCCAGGGGCGAGTGCGTTCACACGAATCCCGAACGGCGCATACTCGACAGCAAGCGCCCGCGTGAGCGCCGAAACGGCTCCCTTTGTCGCCGAGTAGCCGGCAAGCTGCCTCAGTCCGCGGCTCGCCATGATCGACGACAGGTTGATCAGCGAGGCGTTGCCCGATTTGCGGAGCAGCTCGAACCCATCCCGGGCAACCCGGACGACGCCGTCGAGGTTCACCTCGCGGATGCGCACCCAGTCCGCGTCCGTGAGATGGCGGAAGTCACTGCGCACGTTGAGACCGGCATTGTTGACGAGCACGTCGAGTTTCGCGTGCCGCTGCTCGACGGCACGGAACATAGCCGTCACGTCCTGCCCGCGCGAGACGTCGGCCGTCAGCGCTGCGGCGCTGCCCCCAGCCTCGCTGATGCCCGCGGCCGCCCTTTCCGCCGCGGTTCCGTCGACATCCGCCAGATAGACGAACGCTCCCTCGGCCGCAAAGCAGCGGGCAATGGCAAGGCCGATCCCCGCGCCGGCACCCGTCACCAGCGCGATCCGCCCGTCAAGCCGTCCCATATCCCATCTCCTGCCTCGCCCTGACCGCGTCGGCAGAACGGATAGAAAGCTGCAGGCCATCCGGCAAGTCCTCGCGGACCGTGGAACTTGTCCGGCACGAGTTGCAATAGGAACCCGAGGCAGGAAACAAAGGCGAGCTTTGCTGTGCACTATTGCGGTGCAATAATCGCCGGGGCAGGATGATCCGAGGTTGGAAGGACGCAGGAAGGGCAGTCATGTCGACGACCACGAGCAGTACGGCGAGCAATGTGGGTGCTTCCGGAGCTGAGGCCGTTGCGGCACCCGCTGTCCTGCCGGCGACGAAGGACCTCTACGAGATCGGAGAAATCCCTCCCCTCGGCCACGTGCCCCGCCGGATGTATGCCTGGGTCATCCGCAAGGAGCGGCACGGGGAGCCTGACAGCGCCATGCAGGTGGAGGTCGTTCCCACCTGGGAGCTCGACAGTCACGACGTGCTGGTGCTCGTGATGGCGGCGGGCGTCAACTACAACGGCGTCTGGGCCGCTCTCGGCAAGCCGATCTCAACGCTCGATGTGCACAAGCACCCGTACCACATCGCCGGCTCTGATGCGGCGGGCATCGTTTGGGCCGTGGGCTCCAAGGTCAAGCGCTGGAAGGTCGGCGACGAGGTGGTCATCCACTGCAACCAGGACGATGGCGACGACGAGCAGTGCAACGGCGGCGATCCCATGTTCTCGCCTTCGCAGCGGATCTGGGGCTACGAGACGCCGGATGGCTCGTTCGCCCAATTCGCCAGGGTGCAGGACCGCCAGCTGATGGAGCGCCCGCGGCACCTGACCTGGGAGGAAAGCGCCTGCTACACGCTGACTCTCGCCACGGCCTATCGCATGCTGTTCGGCCATCGCCCCAATATCCTGAGGCCCGGGCACAATGTCCTCGTGTGGGGTGCCTCGGGCGGACTCGGCTCGATGGCCGTTCAGCTCTGTGCCACGGCGGGCGCCAACGCGATCGGCGTCGTATCGGACGACAACAAGCGAGACTTCGTCATGCAGCTCGGCGCCAAGGGCGTCATCAACCGCAAGAACTTCAACTGCTGGGGCGAAATGCCGAAGGTCGGCACGCCGGAGTATGACGCCTGGTTCAAGGAGGTTCGCAACTTCGGCAAGGCGATCTGGGACATCACCGGCAAGGGCAATAATGTCGATTTCGTCTTCGAGCACCCGGGCCAGGCGACATTCCCCGTCTCGGTCTTCGTGGTGAAGCGCGGCGGCATGGTGGTCATCTGCGCCGGAACCACCGGCTACAATCTGACCATGGATGCCCGCTACCTCTGGATGCATCAGAAGCGCGTCCAGGGCTCGCACTTCGCCAACCTGCTGCAGGCGTCCCAGGCGAACCGCCTCGTCATAGAGCGGCGGATCGATCCTTGCATGTCCGAGGTCTTTGCCTGGGAGCAGATTCCGAAGGCCCACATGCGCATGATGCGCAATGAGCATAAGCCGGGGAACATGGCGGTGCTCGTCAATGCACCGGCGACGGGCCTCAGGACGTTCGAGGATGTGCTCGAAGCCTCGCGTACCCGCTTCGGTTGAATTGGAAGCTGAAAGTTTGTGGTTCGTTAACCTTCGGTCGCGATCGTTCAGGGTGCCATCGCTTGCCATGGCTGCATGTGATGTGACCTAATCGGGCCACTCGCAGTCATCCGCGTTAGGAGGACACCTTGGCAAAGGATCCCGCCAGTCCGTTCCGGACGAGAGTGCGCGTCAAAGGCGTGGCCACCGAGGCGGTGCCGTCCGACCCGGCCGCCCACGAGACGGCACCTGCGGATAGCCGGCTCTCCCTGATGGAGGCCTTGAAGCGCGCCAAACCGCCACCGCCCTCCGGGAAAGACCAGCAACCGGAAGTAGAGCGCTCCGAAAGCCAGCACGCCCCGCGGCCCGCTCCAGTCGTTGCGCGATGGAAGCAGGAGCAGACCGATGCCGAGCCACCGCGTCGCGTCCGCCGCCCCTCCCGGCGCGTCGGGCGGCTGGCCGCCGCCAAGTTGCGCCAGCTCGCGCGCCTGAAAGAGGCCGCGTCCAGCCTCGAAAGCCTGGCGCGTGGCGAGTTCGAGGAAGCCACCGTCGAAATCGTCCGTCGGGACCGGAAGACGTTGGCGACGGACAGCCGCACCCGCGATTGACGGCCTGGGGCGATTTTGACTCTCGAAACCGCGCGCCGCCTGCATCGTTGGAGAGCCAATTGCGGCGCAGCTCTTAGCCATGTTGCACTGCAATCTAATCCGGTATGATCTCGTCGAACGAGCCGGCACGCCATTGCCGAGCCAAGCGATGAGGCAGCGGATGGGATAGCCCATGAGGTGCCACTCATCGCCATAGGCTCGGAGCTCGGCTCTCCAGATCAGGACCATCCGATGACGAACGCAGCACCTCCAGCCACGTACCCATCCACCACAGTTCTTGCAGAGGCCGGCAGCGTAATCTCAGCTGCCGAACGGGTGCTGCAGGCTGCGAAGGCTTCCATGCAGGGCAAGCTCGCGGCATCGGGTAGTCTCGACGATTGCCAGCACGCTGCCCATAGCCTCTCCTGGCTGGCAACGTACGTGGAGGCGATGCGCCAACTCGGCGGCTGGGCCAATCGGCTGGCTGAGGAGCGCGCCCTCGGCGAGCTGGAGCAGCTCCTCCTTACCATTGGACTTGCCGAGTACGCCGCCCAGATCGCCGGCGGCATCCCCATGAGCCAAGGTGAGTTCGCACGGCTGAAAGACATCGGCGTCGAGACGGTCGAAATCCGCCGCTTCGAGGATGCCATCGCGGATTTCGTTGCGGAGGGCACCGGCGACGGAGTGAAACGGCGCTTGGCGGAGCTCATTGCGGAGCTCCCGCCGGGCGAGGTCATCGGCAATGCGGGGCTCGACGAAACGCATACGGCCATCCAGGAGCAGATGCACAGATTCTGCGAAGCCGAGGTGACGCCGCATGCCCAAAGCTGGCATCTCACGAATTCCTACATTCCCCTGGAGACGATCGAGAAGCTGAGCGAATTGGGCGTGTTCGGCATCACGCTGCCGGAGGACTACGGTGGCCTCGGGCTCGGGAAGGAGGCCATGTGCGTCGTCTCCGAGGAACTGTCGCGAGGCTATATCGGCGTGGGCTCGCTCGGCACCCGCTCGGAGATCGCGGGCGAATTGATCCTCGGGAGCGGCACGGAAGAGCAGAAGCAAAAGTACCTGCCGAAGATCGCAAGTGGCGAAATCCTGCCGACGGCCGTTTTCACGGAGCCGGATACCGGCTCGGACCTCGCATCGCTGAAGACACGCGCGGTGCGAGAGGGGGACGTTTACAAGGTGACCGGCCAGAAGACATGGATCACCCATCCCGTGCGTGCCGACCTGATGACGTTGCTCGTGCGCACCGATCCGAATGAGCCCGGCTACAAGGGCTTGTCGATGCTGCTTGCCGAGAAACCACGCGGCACGGATGACGATCCCTTTCCCGCTCCCGGGATGAGCGGTGGAGAGATCGAGGTGCTCGGCTACCGCGGCATGAAGGAGTTCGACATCTCCTTCGACGGCTTCGAGGTGCCTGTCTCCCAGATTCTCGGCGGCGTCGAAGGCCAGGGCTTCAAGCAGCTCATGGCGACGTTCGAGTCGGCTCGCATCCAGACTGCGGCCCGCGCGGTCGGCGTGGCGCAGTCGGCGCTCGACCTGGCGCTCGCCTATGCCCGCGAGCGGGTGCAGTTCGGACGGCCGATCTATGATTTTCCGCGTGTCGCGAACAAGATCGTGATGATGGCCGTGGAGGTGATGATCGCCCGCCAGCTCACCTATTTCGCCGCCCGCGAGAAGGACCTGGGCCGCCGCTGCGACCTCGAGGCCGGCATGGCCAAGCTGCTAGCCGCCCGCGTGGCCTGGGCGGCCGCCGACAACGCCCTCCAGATCCATGGCGGCAATGGCTTCGCGCTCGAGTACCCCATCTCGCGCGTGCTCTGCGACGCCCGTATTCTGAACATCTTCGAGGGGGCGGCGGAGATTCAGGCGCAGGTGATCGCGCGGCGGCTGCTGGAAGGGGCGAATTGATCCTACCCCTGCATCGGTTCTCCCGCACTGTGGGCGAGAGGCCTGGTCGGCAGCCGTTGACCACTGCCGCCCCACCATGTTCCATCGTCGAAAGCATCCCATCAGAGCGAGATCCTAGCAATGGCCACACCGTCTTCCGATCCCGTCGTCATCGTCTCCGCCGCGCGTACGCCGGTCGGTGGGTTTCAGGGTGCATTCGCGTCCGTTGCCGCGCCTGAGCTGGGGGCCGTCGCGATCAAAGCTGCCGTGGAGAAATCCGGGGTCGAGCCGGAGGAGGTGAGCGAGGTGCTGATGGGCTGCGTGCTGCCGGCTGGCATCGGTCAGGCCCCGGCGCGGCAAGCATCCCGCGGGGCCGGGTTGCCGGACCACGTCCCCTGCACCACGGTCAACAAGATGTGCGGCTCAGGCATGAAGACGGTCATGATGGCCTACGAGAGCCTGCACGCCCGGCCAAACGACATCATTCTCGCCGGCGGTATGGAGAGCATGACGAACGCGCCGTACCTCTTGCCAAAAATGCGCTCAGGCCAGCGGCTCGGTCATGGGCAGGTCTACGACCACATGTTCCTCGACGGTCTGGAAGACGCCTACGACAAGGGCCGGCTGATGGGCACCTATGCGGAGGACACGGCTCAGGCCTACCAGTTCACCCGCGAGGCCCAGGACGCGTTCGCCCTCGAAAGCCTGAAGCGCGCGCGGAGGGCCAACGAGGACGGCTCGTTCGCCAAGGAGATCGTCCCGGTTACGGTGAAAAGCCGCAAGGGCGCAGTCGAAGTGACCCGCGACGAGCAACCGTTCACCGCCGACCCGGCCAAGATCCCGCAGCTGAAACCCGCGTTCCGGGAGGGCGGCACGGTAACACCAGCCAACTCCAGCTCGATTTCGGACGGCGCGGCAGCCCTCCTCCTCATGCGCGAAAGCGAAGCCAATCGCCGTAAACTGAACCCTCTCGCACGAATCGTAGGCACGGCCACCCATGCCCAGGCCCCCGCCTGGTTCACGACCGCGCCGATCGGTGCCATCAGCAAGCTGCTCGAGATGGTCGGCTGGCGGGCGCAAGACGTCGGCCTCTTCGAGGTGAACGAAGCCTTCGCCGTGGTCACGATGGCCGCCATGCGCGATCTCAATCTGCCTCATGACAAGGTGAACGTGCACGGCGGCGCGTGTGCGCTGGGGCACCCAATCGGAGCCTCGGGCGCGCGGATCATCGTCACGCTCCTGTCCGCGATGGAAAAATACGGCGAGACGAAAGGCGTGGCGTCGCTGTGCATCGGCGGTGGCGAGGCGACGGCCATCGCGCTGGAGCGCGTTGTCTGAAGCCTGCGGCTAGAGCAGCTTCGGCCGATGCACGTCCTTTCGCGCGTCCTGTTCTTTCTGGTGCAACCCTCGCATTTTGCGCTGATTCTTGTCGGGGCCGGGCTTTTGCTGCTCTTCATCCGTCCCGCCGCAGCACGGACTGGCAAAATGCTTGCCGCAACAGGATTTCTATCGCTGGTCGTGCTCGGCTTCTCGCCGATCGGTCACGCGCTACTGCTGCCGCTCGAGGAACGCTTTCCGCAGGGACCGATGCCCGCCGGGAAGGTTGCCGGCATCATCATGCTCGGGGGCTTCGAGGACCCGGGCGTCAGCCAGGCGCGCGGCGCACTTGCGCTCAACGAATCGGCGGAACGCCTCATGGCACCGATATTGCTCGCCCGGAAATTTCCAGAGGCACGCATCGTATTCACCGGTGGGGCGTCAGATATCTTTCTGAGGAGCGACAGCGCGGCCCCTTTCGTCGCCACCTTTCTTACAGCAGCAGGTGTAGCGCCGGACCGCATCGTGCTCGAGGGCAAGTCGCGCAATACTTACGAGAACGCCATCTATACGCGGTCGCTTGTCGATTCCGGGCCTGGCGAACGCTGGCTGCTGGTGACTTCGGCCTGGCACATGCCGCGTGCCGTGGGTGCGTTCCGGCGGGCCGGCTTCGACGTCGTCCCTTGGCCCACCGACTACCGGACTCGCGGCTCGGCAGATCTGCTTCAGCCGTTCGATAAAATGACTGAAGGATTGCGGCGAACGGATATGGCCGTCCGCGAGTGGATCGGGCTTGCCGCCTATTGGCTTCTCGGGCGGTCGGATTCCCTGTTCCCTGGGCCGGCGCCCAATCCCGCGTGAACGAACGACTTTTTATCTCTTTTCCAGCTTTGGCGACTCGGCTGCCGGCTTTGGCTGCAGCTCCTTGACGAGATCGAACGACTTGCAGCCCTTCTCCGCCAGACGACGGTTGTATGCCTCGACCATTGCGCGATCGCGACGGTAGTCGGCATCGGGATCGGCACCCCGCTCGGTGCCGCCGAAAACGGGCGTCACGACCTTCTGGAGGCCCCGGGCAGCGAGCGAGCCTTTCCGGGTCAACTCGTAATCGCGGATCTGCAATATCCGAACCAGTGTCCGGCCCGCCAGCTTGTGGCAGTTGAGCGCCAGCTCGGAAGCGCTGAGGACGTAGCTGCCATCCGGCTGCAAACCGGCCTGAGCAGGGCTCTCTGCAGCCGGCCTTTGCTCCGAGGCCGATGATTGGTCAATCGCATTGGACTGCGCGCCCGCGCATCCGCAGACGAGGCCGGCGGCCAACAATACGATCTGTACTTCAGGTTTGAACATGAAATAGGTGTGCCCCGACTTCCCGGCCGAGCTGATGACCCTAACCGGGCAGATCTGCGGCAAACCTCTCTTGAAGCGTAAGCTCCGGCCCGATATCAACAGGAGATCGACCAAGATCATGGGTGAGGAAAGTCCGATGCCGCAAAAGATAATGATGGGCGCGAAGGCACTGGTCGCGGCGGCGAAAGCGGAGATTACCGAGTACAGCGCTGGCGAGGCGATCGAGCTCAGCAAACGGCCGGACGTGCTCCTGGTCGACATCCGTGACCCGCGGGAGCTCGCGCGCGAAGGCAAAATCCCGGGCGCCTTTCACTGCCCGCGCGGCATGCTCGAATTCTGGATCGATCCCGAGAGCCCCTATTTCAAGCCCGTATTCGGCGAAGACCGGACGTTTATTTTCTTCTGTGCCGGCGGAATGCGCTCTGCGCTCGCGACCAAAACTGCCCAGGACATGGGATTGAAGCCGGTTGCGCACATCATCGGCGGCTTCGGCGCCTGGCGCTCAGCGGGCGGGCCGATCGAGGGACCCGCTACCGACCGTTAGCTGCCCCGGCGGCCGGCTGCACATCGCAGTTCATCAGTGGAGGGCGTGAGAGCCGTCCTTCAGCAAGTCGCGCAGCAACTCATCCAGCAATTGTGTCGCGAGCGCATGGGCGGTCGGTGGATCGAGGTGCTCGGCCAGCAATCTCATGCCCGTCATGATCGCGGCGCCGGCCTCCTCGATCTCCTCGGTATCGTGAAAAGGTTGGTTCAACATCGCACTGTCCTCGTTTGCGATGGCTCGTTCGTTAGCGAAAACGCCCGCCAATCCGAAACGATCCATCGCGAATTCCGCAGGCAATCGCTTGAGCAACACCCGTGGAACTGTGCGACTTCAATTATCAATTAATATTGATGATTGTCGGAATGCCATCCGGCTATCCGCTGCGCGAAACGATTTACCTAAGATATTTCGGACAGGTGCCTACCCTCCAACTACCGTGCCGCCGTTCGGATGCAGCACCTGCCCCGTCATGTAGCTGGAATCCTCGCTCGCCAGAAACACGTAGCAGGGAGCAACCTCGCGCGGTTGACCCGCGCGGCCCATGGGCGTGTTCTTTCCGAAGCTCTCGATGCCCTCGGCGGGGTAAGAAGAAGCCACCAGCGGTGTCCAGATGGGACCTGGAGCAACGCCGTTGACGCGAATACCACGATCGACGACGGCCTGCGACAGCGATCGCGTGAACGAAACGATTGCGCCGCGTGTGGCGCTGTAATCCATCAGATGCGCGCTGCCCTTATAAGCCGTTATCGACGTCGTATTGATAATCGAAGACCCCTCCCGCAAATGAGGCAACGCAGCTTTCGTCATATAAAAGTAACCAAAAACATTGCTCCGGAATGTCCGCTCGAGCTGCTCGGCTGAAATATCCTCCAGCCGATTTCTAAGGTGCTGCTCGGCTGCGTTGTTCACGAGAATATCGAGTTTCCCGAACGTATCGACCGTCCGCCGCACCACATCTTGGCAGAAGGCTTCATCACCGATATCCCCCTTGATCGCGAGCGCCTGTTTGTTCTCCGCCTCGATGAGCTGTACGGTGTCGTCGGCGTCCCGTTGCTCCTCGAGGTAAACAAACGCAATGTCGGCTCCTTCCCGCGCCATTGCTATGGCGACCGCGCGCCCGATGCCGCTGTCGCCCCCCGTGATCAGGGCTATCCTGTCTTCAAGCCGCCCGCTCCCTTTGAACCGCGGAACGTATTCCGGTGCCGGGTGCATCTTGTGCTCGTGGCCTGGCTGGGGCTGTTGTGCTTTGGGGGGCGTGTCCGCACTCATGGCGATTTTTGTCCGTTAGAAATTTTCCAGTAAGGGCAGACAACCCTAGCAAGCCGCGGCAAGTTCCAGATCGTCTGCCCGCCGCTGGGAAGCGCTCTCAACTTCAGTTCACCAGATCAGGTTTCTCGCCACCTGTTTCCGCCGCGTCCTCAGAGAGCAGGATCACCAGCTGGCGCATACAGAAGCGGTAACGCCCTTCTCTCAACCGAAGTGGCGCTTGCGATATGGCGCGCAGAACGCATTCTTCCGAAACTAGCCCGCGTGCGGGATGGAATTCGGCCATGGCGGGGCAGCTCATCAACTCCACGTACGCGTCGAGCCGCGCCTGAATGGCAATGCCCGTTTCGACGATCCCCTCGACTACGCCTTCATCGATCAGCATGTCGAGGATGGCTTCCGCCCGGCCGCGTAAAGTGACGGCCTGAGCGGGCTCGAGCCGAAGGACGGCTTGGACGGCCTTGGCGAGAAGCTCAGGCGAGACAGCGGTTTCGGTTATTGCGTCACGCTCTTCCATCGTCGCAACTGAACCCGGCATCGGCATCCAGGTTCCGCTGCTTATCGGCGGCAGACGCCTCGCTCAGGCGCTCGCAACCGCGGCCAACCGCAGTTTTGCGAATTGGTCGCCGGGAACATCGAGCGTCCACAGCAGGCCGTCGGGAATGGCCTTCAGAACGACGTTCGCGCCGAGAGCCGTGGGGGTCACATGCTCGAGGATATCCCGCCCGAAGCCTCGATGCAGCAGGTCGCCGGCAGACTGACGGCCGCGCTCGCGCCAGACGATCAAGAGGCGTGGCTCATCCCCTTTCCCACGCTCGACGGACCAGCTTAGGTCTACGCGACCCGTCGCCACCGAAAGGGCGCCATGCCGTTCGGCATTGCTGGCAAGCTCGTGCAGCGCGAGGCCGATGTTGAGGATGGCCTCGGGGCGAAGGAACACATCGGGGCCCGAAGCGCGGATACGCGAATGCCGGCTTCCGAATGCGCTCCGCTGCACGGCGACGAGATCGCCCAGCAAAGCGCCTTCCCAGTCGTTGCTTATGAGCAGCTCGTGAGAGCGCGACAGACTTTGCAAACGCCCTGAAAAGCGCTGCTCGAAATCGGCGAGCCCCTCGCTGCGCAGGGCGGTCTGCCGGGCCATGGCCTGGATGATCGCCAACAAATTCTTGGATCGATGCGTCAGCTCGCGCAGGACGCTGGCGAGATGGCGATCGTGCTCCTTGCGCACCGAGATATCTCGGATAGTGATCGAGTAGCCGGCAATGTCGCCCGAATGGCCGTACACCGGATTGGCGATGATGCTGACCTCCATGGTATGCCCGTACTTGGTGCGGCACACGCTTTCGAGCCGGACCGTCTCGCCCTTCGCCATTGCCGCGCTGATACGCTCCATGCCGCTCGAATGTTCGTCCAGAAAGAGATCCTGCAGCGGCCGGCCCACAGCCTCCGCGCTGCTGTAGCCGAACGTGTTCGCGGCACCCGTATTCCAAGTCGCAATGATGCCGTCCGGCGAGGCGCTCAGGATTGCCTCGCTCGAGGAAGCAACGATTGCCGCCAGATAAGCGTTGGCGTTCTCGGCTTTCTTGCGTTCCGTGATGTCGATGACGACGCCCAGGACCGAAATCGCTACGCCGTCAGAATTGCGCCTGACGAATGCGCGGCGATAGAGCCAGCGCTCTTCGCCGGACGGCAGGACGATCCTGAACTCCTGATCGAAAGTGTCAGCCGGGCCGCGGATCGCGTCCTGGTGAGCCTGACGAAAGCGCACGCGATCGTCGGGATGCACATAGCTGACCACCTGATCGGGATCGCCCGAGAACTCGTCGACCGAGCGCCCGAAGAGGCGATACATCGCCTCCGACCAAGTCACATGGTTGGTCGCGAGATCGCGCTCCCACATGCCCATGTCGGTAGCGGACAGGGCGAGCGACATGCGCTCGTGCGCAATCCTGAGCTGATCTTCGGCAAGTCGCCGCTGGACCGACGCCGCTCGCAATGCACTCAGGACTTCATCTACCTCACGGAGGCGCAAGGCCAACTCGGGCATCGCCTCGCCCTTTCCGAAGGCCGACGCCGCGAGCGCAGTCATCCGGATCGGCGAGGCAAGCCTGGAGCCGAAATAGAGTGCGGCCAGGAGCGACAGGCTGAGCAAGGCGCCGCCGCCGAGCGCGAGGTACTGCCATGACCAAAGCCCTGGCAATAGGACGTCGAGCGGAGCGCTCGCCATGACCAGCCAGCTTGCAATGGTGGAGCGGGCAACAGCCTGGAATTCATCGCGGCCGAAAGCGCTTACAAGCTCGACCCGATCAGCCTGATCGGCACGGATTCTTGGTGGCATTTTGGCCGAATCGAGCTCGAATCCGGCGGAGTGCGCAATGAGACGACCCTGTCCATCGATGATGCCGTATTCCCAGCCGTCGCTCACGGGCGCACTTTGGAAAAGCTTGGAGAGGCGAGACGAATCGAACGCAGCCGTGATGAGAGCGCTCGGCTCGTTCTTTCTCAGCACCGGCACCGTTATCGTAAAGCTGGCCTCACCTGAAGCGAGGCCCGAGACATAAGGCTCCTTGGTCCGGACGACATTCCGGAACTCCGTGCTCGCGCTCTCGGAGGCGGGCAGCGCCCCACCCCACTGGACCCGCGTGTCGACCAGCGGCTGCCCGGACAGATCCGACAGAACGATGTACAGATCGGACCCTTCGCGGACGAGCTTTGACGCGAAATTGTGGAACGCCGCCAAGTCCCCTCTATCGAGGCTCGGAGAGGCTGCCAGTGTCTGCAAAGCGAGAATAACGCTGCTGAGCTCCCGATCGACATCCGACTTCAGTAGTCGAACGATCTGCAGCGATTGCTGCTCGAGTCGCTCCCTTTCGGCAGCAACATTCTTATGCAGAGCAATTCCGGAAAGGACCAGGATCGGCGCGGCAACAGCCAGGGCGTAAACGGCCAGATATTCTCCGATCGTCCGAGGCCGCGGCCGAGGGCGACGGGTGCCCGCAAATGGCCAGCTTTCCAGCACGGGTATGTATGCCATTTCCCCCTCTTTTTTCGAGTGTCACCCGGTCCGTCTGAAGACCTGGCAGCGACTCAAACCCCGTAGGTTGTGCAGAGGCATACGCACCACAGAACCGATACCCACAGCTCGGCGCGGCAAGTGGCGAGGCGCAGACTTATAGTCTGTCGCGCACATGGATGCCGCCTCTCCGGAGATCACCGGATTCGGCTGCCAGCCGCGTGGTACTTCGCTGAGCTCAGGTACCGCGCGCACGCTGTCGTCCTCGCAGCACGGCTCGGCCGCTGGCGTGTGTCGAGGCAGTGTTGCACGCAAAGTCAAGGCATTAACCCTCTCAACGGAAGCTAACGCGCAACCGACTTAAAGGTTCCATTTCTTGGCATTACTGGTTCTCTCGTCCTACTTCGATTTCAAAACCGAAACATTTGTGAAGAGTCCTCCGCGGGCTGGAACGGTTTCCGCTTTGTACGCGTTTGGTTTGTGCCCCTAGACGTGGACGCAGGCGATGCGTCCAGTTCCTGACCGCGGCTACAAAGGTAGCCGCGGTCCTTTTTTCATCCTGAGCCTAAGCCTAATGAAAACTGAACGTCGGATTGTGCAGCCGCGCGGCGCGACAGCGGTCCTGTCCTTGCTCTCTGGCCGAGGGCAAGAACGCACTAGCGCCGTCTGCGTTCCTTCCTCGAGGGAACTCGCCCAGCCTGCCCTCGCCCTTTGAGCGACCAAGGACCCATTCTGATGGAACTGAGCCGGTACAAGCGTGCGAGAGCGGCAGCTGCTCCTTCCTTGCCGGGCTCGCTGTTGACGGCGGCGCTGGTCATCGCCGGTCTCTACTTCGGCAGCGACCTATTCGTTCCGCTTGCAATCGCCGTGCTGCTGAGCTTCGTGCTGACGCCATTGGTGGTTGGGCTGCGACGATTTCGCATCCCCCGCGCCATCGCCGTCGTTCTGGTCGTGGTTTCAGCGTTCTCGATCATCTTCGGGCTCGGCGCACTCATGGGCGGTCAAGTCACCGCGCTGCTCGAACGCCTTCCCCAGTACGAATGGACGCTGCGCCAGAAGATCAGAGACCTGCGGCCGCAGCCTGGCGCACCTGCAGGCATCGTCGAGCGGACGACCGAAACGCTCCAAAATTTGGGCAAGGAGCTCGACGAGCGGTCGGAATCCCCATCTCTGGCGCAGCCCAAAACATCTGCCGGTCCGCAGCCCATTCCGGTCGAGATCCATAGCCCGCCGCCGGCCGCGCTGGAGTACTTCCAGCGGATCGTGCAGCCGTTGCTGGAGCCGCTGGCGAGCACGGGACTGGTCTTGATTCTCGTCATCTTCATCCTGCTTCAGCGCGAGGACCTTCGTGACCGTCTGATCCGCCTATTCGGGGTCGCGGATCTAGGACGGACCACCGATGCCATCGACGACGCGGCGCGCCGGCTCAGCCGCTTGTATCTGACGCTGACCACCATGAACGCGGTTTATGGCGCAGGGATCGCGGTGGCGCTGTGGCTGATCGGGCTTCCCAATCCCCTCTTGTGGGGCATCCTGGCCGGCCTTTTGCGTTTTGTCCCCTACATCGGCACCGTAATCGCGTTGGTTTTTCCGGTGCTTCTTGCCGCTGCCGTCGAGCCGGGCTGGTCGCTTGCGGCATTAACTTTGATCATTTTCATCGTCGGCGAATTTACGATGGGGCAGGTGTTGGAGCCCTGGCTTCTCGGGAACTCGACGGGGCTCTCGCCGCTAGCGGTGATCGCGGCGGCATCGTTCTGGACATGGCTGTGGGGGCCGATCGGCCTGCTGCTCGCAATCCCGCTCACGGTTTCCCTTATGGTGCTCGGCCGGCATGTGCCGCAGCTCAACTTCATCTATGTGCTCCTCGGCGACGAGCCGGCCCTGACCGCGGCACAACGCTTCTATCAGCGCATGCTCGCCGGAGACATCGACGAGATCACCTACGATGCGGAGCAGTTCGTCAAATCGAAGTCGCTCCTCTGTTATTTCGACGAGGTGGCGCTCCCCGCGCTCGTCATGGCTCAGGCTGATGTCCGGCGGGAGCGGCTTGGGCCAGACCGGCTGTCTGAAATGCGGGAGCTCATCGGTGAGCTGATCGAGGAACTCGAGGATGTCGAAATCGGCAAGCCGCCGCCGAAGGCGGGCAAGGAAGACGAGGAGCAGCCTTCGGACTTGCCGGTGCTCGCGCCGGAAGAATTGAAACCCGGCTGGCGCGTGGCCGAGCCGGTGCTGTCGGTGGGCGTGCGCAATCCGCTCGACCAGGCGGCAGCGGAAATCCTGGCGCACCTTGCCGCCGGCTACGGCGTCGGAACCCGGGTGATCGGCGCAAGCGAAGTGACGACCGCAGCCATCAATCAACTCGACATCGCCGACGCAAAACTCGCCGTGTTGTCCAATGTGGACACGGCGCGTGCTCCAGCCCATGCCCGGCTGATGATGCGTCGGCTCAGGCGGCGCAATCCAAACCTGAAGTTCCTGATCGGGGCCTGGGGCGAAAGCGAAGCCGGGTCCGGGCCGGAGGCGGTCGCGCCGATGGAAAGCGGTCCCGCCATACAGCGGATGACGTCGCTGCGGTCCGCACTCGGGGAGATTTTGAGAGAAGCCCGGGCGGAGCCGTCAAGTGTCCCGATACCGGCCAGGAAAGTCGAGCAGCCGGAGCCTTGCAGCGTGGGCGAGCTGCAGCCGGAGCCCGCTGCTCAACGCCGGCCAGCGTAGGGATTCTCGCCTTTCCGCAGCATGAAGCGGATCGGAACGCCCGGCAGATCGAACGTCTCGCGGATTCCGTTAACGAGGTAGCGCACATAAGCCTTCGGCAGCCCCTTGGGTTGCGAGGCGAACGCGACGAAGGTGGGCGGCCGCGTCGAGACCTGGGCGATATAGCGGATCTTGATCCGCCGGCCCTTCGATGCAGGGGGCGCATGTTGCTCCACGGCTTCCCGCAGCCAGCGGTTGAGATCCGGAGTTGGCACCCGCCGGTTCCAGGCCTCGTAGACCTGCAGTACGGCTGCGAGCAGCCTGTCCAGCCCGCGCTCTGCCAGCGCCGATATGGGGACCACCGGCACGCCCGGGACCTGCGCAAGCTTCTCCGCAACGGACTCTCGCAGATCGCGCAGCACCGCCTGTTTGTTCTCGATCAGGTCCCACTTGTTGACGGCAATCACGAGCGCCCGTCCCTCTTCCGCCACAAGATCACCGATCGTCAGATCCTGATGCTCGAGCGGGCGCTCGGCGTCGATCATCAGAATGACCACCTCGGCATAGCGGATGGCGCGCATGGTGTCCGACGTCGCGAGCTTCTCCGCCAGTTCCGTGATGCGCGCCTTGCGCCTGAGGCCCGCCGTGTCGATGAGGCTCAGCTTGCGCCCGCGCCATTCGAAATCCGTGGCGATGGCATCACGCGTGAGGCCCGGTTCAGGCCCGGTCAAGAGACGTTCCTCGCCGAGCAGCGCGTTGACCAGCGTCGACTTGCCCGAATTGGGACGCCCGACGATGGCGACCCTGATGGGGCGCGCGTCGGCATCTTCGGCTTCGATCTGCTCCTCGGCTCGTGAACCCTTCTTTGCCGGTGCCCAATCTTCGAGCCCCAGCGCCCTCAGCATCTCCGAAACGAGCTCGCCGATGCCCTCGCCATGCTCAGCCGAGATCGCGACAGGCTCGCCGAGCCCAAGCTCGAAGCTCTCGTAGAAGCCGTCTAGCCCCTTGCGGCCCTCGCATTTGTTAGCGACCAGGATGCAGGGCCGCCCCGCAGCGCGCACGACCCGGGCGAAGGCGGCGTCAGCAGGCGTGATGCCCTCGCGCGCGTCGATCACGAACAGGGCCAGATCGGCGCTCTTCAGCGCCTGCTCCGTCTGCCGCGTCATGCGGGCGGCGATCGTCCCCGGCGCTGCTTCCTCGAGACCCGCCGTGTCGACCAGGTTCACTTCATATGCGCCCAGCCTCGCCGTGCCCTCGCGCCGGTCCCGCGTGAGACCCGGCATGTCGGACACGAGCGCCGCACGCCGGCCGATGAGCCGGTTGAACAACGTCGACTTGCCGACATTGGGACGGCCGATGATGACGATGTTGGGTCTGGACGTCATGGGGCGGGCTGCCAGTAGGGGAAATCCTGCCGGCCGTCGAGGCCAAGGCGAGTGAAATTGATCGAAGCGAAACTGCCGGTCGTTAGTTGTAGGCGACGAGCCGCGCCTCGTCCGTCAGCACGTACATGCGCCCGCCGGCGACAATCGGTGCAATGTAAACGGGTCCGCCGACGCCCTGCTGGACCGTGACTCGCCCGGTCGCTGGGTCAACGCCGACGAGCTGACCTTTGTTCGAGGTGAGCCAGAGCTGATTGCCCGCGAGCGTCGGGCCGGACCAGGTGCTCGTGCCCGGTAGCTTCGCCGACCAGATCACCTTCCCGTCCTGGCGGGTAAGAGCATGGAGCTGGCCGTTCGTGTCGACCACGAAGATGTTGTTTCCGGCGATAACTGGCGGCTGCGTGCCCGGCACGTTGAGCGACCAAAGGCGCTCGCCCGTCTTGATTCGGGTGGCGATCAGGCGACCCGCGTGGCCAACTCCATAGACCACGCCGTCTGCGATGACGGGCCGGGCCGCATCGCTCAACGATGCGAGCGAGGACACGGTCCGCGTCCGCGCAAGGCTTTCCGACCACACAGGCGTGCCGTCCTGCTCGTGCAATGCGACGAGCTCTCCCGAAGGATACGGTACGATGACCACCCCCGCATCGACAGCCGGGCTCGGGTTCGAAATGATGCTGGTACGCTCGGGCAAGCCGCGGAAGGTCCATAACTCGCCGCCGTCGAAGCCCGCCAGCGCGAACACGTGTCCCTCGGTCGTCACGACGAAGACCTTGTCGTCCACCGCCGTCGGCGAGGAGCGAATGGGAACGCCGATGTTCTTCGTCCAAAGCGTTTTACCGGTGGCGGGATCGAGGGCGACGACGGTGCCGAAGCCGGTCGCGACGTAAAGCCGCCCATTGTCGATCGCGAGGCCACCGCCGTACCCGCTCTCCTCCCGCTCGCCCTCCGGCACCAACGAGGTGCGCCATACGACCGATCCACCAGAGGCAGAGACCGCCGTCACCTTCGCGGTTGCGTCGAGCGCAAATACGCGCCCGCCGTAAACGAGGGGGCTCGCCGTGAGCTTGCCCTTGGTGCTGGAGCCGGAGCCTACGTCCGCGCTCCAGGCCCGCTTCACGGAACCGCCGAGGGCGAGATGGCCGGGCGCGTTGCTGGGTACGCCGCCGGGTTGGGTCCATTCCTCGTTGGCGCGCGGGGCAGGCAACACGACCGGCTTGTCAGCCGTAGCCAGCTCCCCGCCGATCGTATCGCGCGCCTGCATGACAGGAATGCGCTTGCCCGGCAGCGGATGCTCTTTTTCGGCGAACGGGTTGAGGTCGGTGATCTTGGGCAGGCTCGGCAGGCTACTACCGCCGCAACCGCCGAGGCCGATCGCCACGAGCAAGGTGGGCGCCAGTATTTGCCCCAGCCGTTGCGATCGTTTCCCCGCGATGCCCATCAAGCCTCCCCGTCACTGCACCTTCGGCGATTCTGCGGGCTTACCGCCGCTGACCGGCTGGGTCGAACCCGTGGTCTGCTGCGCCTCCGCCGAGGTGATCAGGCCCATCATGATGCCGGAACGCTCCCGTACCGAAGGAGGCGTTTTCTGGTCGGCAGCGAGCTCCAGGAAAATCTGCCTCGCTTCCTCAAGACGACCCGCACGATAAGCAGACAGGCCCAGAAGCTCGCGTGCGCTATGCCTCCAGGCATTGCTGTCCTGCATCAGAGGGGTGAGCCGATTCTGCATTTCGGTAAAGTCGGCCCTGTCGATTATCAACGCTGCCGTTTGCAGCCGGGCATAGTCGCGAAGCAAGGGGTCGACGCTCCCGTCGGCGGCTATCGCCTCAAAACTCCTGAGTGCCTCGTCCGTCTGCCCGGCCGATGCCGCCTCGCCAGCGAGCTGGAGGCGGGCCAGGGTGGCATAGCCCGATGGCGCATTCTGCACCAGGTCCTGGAACGCTTGCCGCGCCTCGTCGGCCTTGCCTTGCTCTACGAGTTGCATCGCCGTCTGGTAGCGCGCGCCGGCCTCCGCAGCGGCGGAAAGGGTGCGCGCTTCCCACCACTTGTAGCCCCCCACGCTGGCGACGATGAGCACCGCGACAACAATGGCGTAGATGCCATAGCGGTCCCAGAGCTTCGCCATCTGCTCGCGGCGAACCTCGCTTTCGAGCTCCCGCAACATTGCGTCGCGTTCGTCAACCATTCTCGGATCGGCCCTCCTTGCGCCTGATCCTGGATGCCTTCTGCGTCCAGGGCGCTGCACTCATAGCGCAATGCGCCGGTCACGCCAACGCGACCGCTTTGCGGCCACAATCGCCCGGGCGGCAAACGGGCGAGCGGTTTACCTCCTGGTGCAATGGGTTTCCGGCGGTTTTGCGGCCTGCATTTTCGCCGCGGCCCCCCTACGACTGGCCCGGCAGCAGAGGCACGCCGATCAGCCAGGCGTGCCCGACAGTCAGCATGAACCCATAAAGCGCGAGTCCCGCCGCGATAGCGATAATGTCGTTGACCCAGCCGTGGGGCGCTGCCGGTATCTTGACACTGCGGCGCTTCACCGAGATCCGGTCATAGACGGCATACGCGAGAAAACTTCCGAAGAGCAGGATCGAGGCAAGATCGCCATTTGCAAGCAGATGCGCGGTCGCCCACAGCTTGATGCCTGCCAGCATCGGATGCTTGGTCGCAGTGCGGATGTGGGACGGCACGTAGGCGGCAACGATCAGCACCATCGCTGGTAGCATCAGGAGAAAGGCAATGTGCCGGGTCCAGATCGGCGGCGTCCAGATCTCCGGGTTCTTGCCGGCCATTACCTGCAGCTTGCCATAGCCAATGATGATCAGGACGAGACCGACGAGCGCGACGACCGAAAAGATCGCCTTGTAGCGGTTCTCCCCCAATCGTCCTGCCAGTCCGCGCCTCAGGTCCGCCTCGGTCGGAACGAGGTGCACCAGAAAGAACACGAGTAGTCCGAGAACGAGCGGAAGCATCGATCGACTCCTGCCGCCTATAAGCCGAGTTCCGTTAACCGACTGCCAACTTTGTGCACCGACTTGTCAGTCCTGCCACAACTCCGACGAACCTTTATTCGATTGTGCCAATCAGCGCGAGCATGTTAGTTGACGCTGGGGACCGGGGAAGCGTGGGGGTCCCATTGGAGATTTGCGTAGGCTTGACCGGCGTGGCGGCGGCCTTGGGAATCGGTGCGGATTTGCGCTCCGACATGCGCAGCTCTGCGAGATCCCCCCAAGCATCGGGAACCTGAGTGAGGTTACGATGGACAGCAGTCGCGAAGGCGCGGTCAAGAAGCTCAATGGCCATGGCAATGGGCTGAATGGCCACGGGACTGGACAATCCGACGACGGCGCACCGCAACCGCCGCTTTCCGGACTGGTGGACGAG
>DASVDU010000007.1:0-11586 GCA_036380915.1 Hyphomicrobiaceae bacterium
ACCCTGAGCAGATCGCGCAGCGTGCCGAACGTCTTGCGCTGGTTCTTGATGACCTTGCTCTCGACCTCGCCGATGCCCGTCACCTCGACCGCGATCTCGGCCATGCGGCGTGCGTTCTCGGGCTTGTAGAGGGACCACGCCAGCGCGGTCACCGCCTCGTCGATGCGCGCCTGGCCGCCCTGCTCGATCTCGCGGGCGTAGATGGCCATGGCCGCGCGCGCCCGAGCGATACAAATGGGAACGTGCTCTGCAGGTCCCGGCGAACCGCCGCCCCCCATGGTCTTTGTGGGCGCATCCTGCATTGTCTTCCTCGCCTGAATTCTAGATAATCGGGATATGTTGTCTCATTCTGGAGATCAGGACGAGGCTGGTCAACTCCCGGTTGGTCCGTTACCCCTAGGGGAGACAGCACGAATGCGTGAAGTTCTCGAATAGTCGAATTTGCACGCCATGGAACATCGGCTAACTGTGATGCTCGATCGAACCGGGTGCATCCCTGGTTGCACAGTGAATAGGGAGGCCAGGGTGAGGCATGCGTGAGTCCGGAGAACGCGGGTCAGCGCTCAACAAGGCTCTCGCGGTGCTCGAGGCCATTACGGCCCAGTCACAGCCGATCGGCCTTCCCGACCTGAGCGCGCGGCTGGCACTGCCCCGGCAGACCGTTCACCGCATTCTCGTTCAGCTCGAGGAAGCGGGCCTCATCGTTCGCGATCCGCAACGGGATCGTTTCTCTGTTGGACCCCGTCTGTCGACGCTCGCGCTCAATGCGCTGCAGACCCATAACCAGTCGGCCCCGATCCGCGCCGTCCTGCAGCAGCTCGTCGATGACATCGAGGAGACCTGCAACGTCGGCGTCCTCGATGGGCTGGACTTCCTCTACCTTGAACGCATTGAGTGCCACTGGTCGCTACGCGTGCATCTGCAGGCAGGCAGCAGGGTACCTGCCCACTGCACCTCTGGCGGCAAGGTGATGCTCGCCCACCTGGATGAAACGGTGCGTGCAAAGCTCTTCCGCAACATCTCGCTCAAGGCATACACCAGCACTTCGATTACGCGCGTGTCCGATCTCGAAGCCGATCTCGCCCAGGTGCGGGAGCGCGGCTATGCCGTCAATAACCAGGAGTTCACGGTCGGCATCATCGGCGTTGCCGTCCCCGTAGCCGACCGGCACGGCCGGGTGCTGGCAGCTCTTGCGGTGCATGGTCCGGCGCCGCGCCTGGACCTGGATAGAGCCATCGGCTTCGTGCCTCGGCTCAGGGAGGCTGCGACTGTCATGGCAGAGGCATGGACAGGAGGCGATGATGCCGCATCCACGAGGTCCCGTGCCTTCGCGCGGGCGAGCAAGCCGGTGGCACCCAGCTTCTAGTCTGCGATTGACACGCCGAGCACTCGCGTGCCACTGATTGAGACAAGACGTCTTGCTTTCTGAGACGGCAAGGATCTGCCGCTGTCAGCGGCGCGTTTCGAGGATACGCTCATGACGAGGATGACCCCGAGCGAAGCGTTTGTTGAAACTCTCGTCGCCCATGGCGTCACCGACGTGTTCGGCATCGTCGGCTCGGCGTTCATGGACGCTCTCGATCTCTTCCCGACGGCCGGCATTCGTTTCATCCCGACGGTTCACGAGCAGGGTGCCGGTCACATGGCGGACGGCTACAGCCGCGCTTCGGGCCGCCACGGCGTCTGCATCGCGCAGAACGGCCCGGGCGTCACGAACTTCGTTACCTCCACGGCAGCGGCCTACTGGGCCCACTCGCCGGTCGTCGTGATCACGCCAGAGACGGGCTCCAACACGATCGGGCTCGGCGGCTTCCAGGAGACCGAGCAGCTGCCGATCTTCTCAAAGATCACCAAGTATCAGGCCCATGTCTCGCGCCAGGACCGCATGGCGGAGCTGACGGCGCGCTGCTTCGACATGGCGATGAGCGAGCGCGGCCCGACGCAGCTCAATATCCCGCGCGACATCTTCTATGGCGAGGCCGACTACGAGATCCCGGTACCGAAGAAAATCGCCCGCGGCCCCGGCGCCGACGAGGCCCTGGACGAGGCGGCCGAGCTACTGGCGAGCGCCAAGTTCCCGGTGATGGTCGCGGGCGGCGGCGTCATCTTCTCCGGCGGGATAGACGAGGCCAAGGCGCTGGCAGAATACCTGCAGATGCCGGTGGTCAACAGCTATCTGCACAACGACAGCTTCCCGGCCGACCACCCGCTGTGGTGCGGCCCGCTCGGCTATCAGGGCTCCAAGGCCGGCATGAAGATCATCGCCGAGGCCGACGTGGTTCTGGCCCTCGGCACCCGGCTCGGGCCGTTCGGTACCCTGCCGCAGCACGGCCTCGACTACTGGCCGAAGAATGCGAAGATCATCCAGGTGGACACCGACCACCGCATGCTGGGTCTCGTGAAGCAGATCTCGGTGGGCATCGTCGGCGATGCGAAAGCGGCCGCCCGCGCACTTCATCATCGGCTTGCGAACCGCGATCCCCTCGCCCGCAAGAACGCTTCCGAGCGGCTGCAGAAGATCAAGGCGGAGAAGGACGCCTGGGAGGCCGAGCTTTCGGAGTGGACGCACGAGCGCGATCCCTGGAGCCTCGAGGTCTCGAAGAACTCGCCGAACATGCATCCGCGCCAGATGCTGCGCGAGCTCGAGAAGGCCATGCCGACGAGCGCCATGGTCTCGACTGACATCGGCAACATCTGCTCGGTCTCGAACAGCTATCTGCGCTTCAATCAGGCGCCGAGCATGTTCGCGGCCATGAGCTTCGGTAACTGCGGCTACGCGCTGCCGACCATCATCGGCGCCAAGGTCGCCCGGCCGGACCGCCCGGCCATCGCCTACGTCGGAGACGGCGCCTGGGGCATGAGCTTCGGCGAGATCCTGACCTGCGTGCGCGAGAGCATCCCCGTCACTGCGGTGGTCTTCCACAACGAGCAGTGGGGCGCGGAGAAGAAGAACCAGGTCGACTTCTACAATAGACGCTTCGAGGGCGTGAACCTGAAGAACCCGAGCTGGGCGGAGGTCGCCCGCTCGCTCGGCGCCGAGGCTGTCACGGTGCGCAATCTCGGCGACGTCGGCGAAGCGCTCGAGAAGGCCGTCGATGCGCAGATGAAGCACGGCAAGACGACTGTGCTCGAGATGATGGTGACCCAGGAGCTCGGCGATCCATTCCGCCGCGATGCGCTGAAGAAACCGAAGCGGCTTCTCGACAAGTACAAGCACACCAACGTCGATTGAAGGCTTCGCCCAGGAACGACGTTCGCACCCCGACCCTACAGGCTGCCGCGCGGCAGCCTGTTTGTCGGTTAATGCACATGGACTTCAAGGTGCAGGACGAAAAAGGCCGGAGCATTCCTGCCCCGGCCAGTGGCACTGTCAGTGGGGGCTACTGACCAGTCCCGAAATTGTAATTCAGTCCGACCCGGAACACGTCGAACTCCAGCGATGCCGGGAAGCTGTCCGTGACATGCGCCGCCCCGGAACTCGTTCTGCCAACGAAGTGGTAGTCTTCCTCACCGAGATCCACGTGCAGCCATTCGGCACGCACCATCCAGCGATCCGCCAGCAGGAACTCGCCTCCGGCGCCGGCCACCCAGCCGAGATGGTTCTCGTCTGCAGAGCCTTTCGCCGTCACGACGGTGAAAGGAGGTGTATTCGTGTCGACGACGGTCAGATCTGAGTTGGCCCTGCCCCAGGCGAAACCGCCGGTGCCGTAAAGCAGCAGCCGCGGGGTCACCAAGTACCCGAGGCGACCGCGCACCGTTCCGAAGAGCTCCAGCTCGTTGTCTATATCCCAGGCTGGCGATTCGTTCAGTGGGTAGGGAAAGAGCCGGGCCCTGTCGTTGAGGTCGGCCCAGCTGACGTCGGCCTCGAGACCCCATACGAACGCCCCATGCTGGCGGTTCCAGCCGATCTGCAGCCCGCCGAGGAAGCCGTCGTCGTCGAGGCTTTTGCCCGAACGATCGAACCCGTCGCCTGGCACAGCCTCGGAATAGGCCATGTTGCCATCCCAGCCGCCGGTGACCCACCCGGCGTGCGCGCCGAAGTAAAGTCCGGACCAGCTGGGCGGGGCGACCAGGATCGGTTCGTCCTTCATCGAACCATAAGGAATGCCGCCAAGATCCGCCGCGTTGGCTGCACCCGCGCACGCAACCAACGCAACCAATAACATACCAAACCGCATCATTTCCCCTCCAAGTTGCGAGACATCTCTATAACGCGAGGACGGCGTCAGAGTCTCGGCGACTGGGACAAACTTCCGAGGGGCGTTGCTGAGATGCGACACGGGAGGCAGGCTGCAGGAGCCGTCAGCGGTCAGCGTATCGGAATGCACCGGCTACGGAGCAAATCTCGAACGGAGCGATCACTGGAACGACCGGCCTGCTCGTCTCAAAGAGGGCGACGTGGTGAATCGGCGGCGGGGCCTGCGAAATTGGACCCTGCGACCGCTCTTGATCGAGGCCCTGGAACGAACATAGAACACACAGGTGCGCCTGCCGGGCTCCTGGCGCCTGTGCGGGGTTTACCAGCGGGTGGCTCCATGCTAAGGGCCTGTTCCGCCTCGAGGGAGACGTGGCCGAGTGGCTGAAGGCGGCGGTTTGCTAAACCGTTATACGCCCTAAAGGCGTATCGGGGGTTCGAATCCCCCCGTCTCCGCCAATTGCCCCGTCTGAGTCTTCCTTCCGAACCAGCGGCAGCCGGAATTCGTCACGCATCACGGCGTCAATGCCGTGAACCGCGCCTCTTGGGTTCCGAGTGCATCTCGATGCTCGCGGCAGCATCAGCTCCTGCCCGGTCGTCCTGCTGGAACAGGCTGACCTTCGCGCACGTCAAATTGCGTGGTTCCCGCCAGTTTCTCCAGTCCAGTCCTGCAACTGCAGATAAGGTCGGCACGCAAATTGCCAACCACAATTTTGATTGAAGTCAATTTACTCCGTCGATTTGTGAAGCCGAGCACCTTTTCCGGCCTCAATGCCGACCACCTCCGCTGTGGCATGGCGTGCCCCTATGAATTGCACAGAATGTCGTCAATACTGGCCCAGCGACTGGCCACACAGGGCCCCCTCGACACGGCCCATGAAGAGCCGGCGACGACACGGAGGAAAAGAAATGGTTTCAAGGTCGAAAGTCCAGCTATTCGCAGCCGCGGCCGCGGCGACTACGCTCGTGCTCACAACCCTGCTGCCTCAGCAGGCGGATGCGCAGGAACGCAAGTCGATCCGCTGGGCGACATCCAGCGTCGACTCCTATGGCTACAAGATCGCCGCTTCGATGGTGAAGATCGCCGAAGAAGCGCTCGGCGGCGAATACACCGTCACCGTCAACCCGTATCCGTCCACGACAGGCGCCATGAAGGCCACCATGGATGGCAACGGCGAGATCAGCTACACCGCCGACGTCGGGATGACGCAACTCTACAATCGCGAAGGCGGCTTCAAGTCCTACCAGCCGAGCAAGGGCATGCTCGTGCACACCTGGTACGCCTATCCGATGGAAACCTTCATGATGGTGCTGGCCGATAAGGCCTCGCAGTACAAGTGCTTGAAGGACATCGCCGGCCAGCCGACGTTCTTCACGCCCGCCGGCTACATGAACTGGCTGAACTTCCAGCGCGTCTACAAGGCGCTCGGCTATGACTTCAAGCACGTCCAGATCGACCCCAAGACACAGGCCGACGCGCTGAAGTCCGGCACCATCGCGGGGGCAGCCGCTTATACCACGGCCGGCCGCTCGCTGACGCCGTACTGGAAGGAAACCGAAGTCCGCATCGACGTGAAAGCCGTCAATCCTTGTCCCGATGAAATCGAGAAACTGAAGGCTGCCGGGCTCAGCATCAGTCCGGTCGACCCGAGCGTCTTCACGAAGGATGTCGGCGTCAAGGAAATCCAGGGCGTGCCGATCCTGTTCGGTTACAACGTGCGCGCAGACATGCCCGAAGACGTCGTCTACAAACTGATCAGCGCGTTCTATGAGAACCGCGACGAGCTGGCCAAGGCAGAGCCCGGTTTCACGCCAATGGCGAAAGACTTCATCGGCATGCAAGTCAGCGGCATCAAGTCTGCTCCGGACGTGCCGGTCCATCCCGGACTTGCGAAGTTCCTGAAGGAACACAACGCCTGGGATGAGAAGTGGAAAGTCGCCGAGAGCAAGAGCTGATCGGAGACGCGCTGGAAGTCGAGACGGAGCGGGGGCTTGCGCTCGGGGCAAGCTCCCCGCCCTTGCTGTCTCGAGTCCTGCAATGATGAGAGATCCGGCGACACCGTTCACACGCTGAACAACTCGGGACGGCCACAATAAAAACCAGGAAATGTCGGGAGGAGCGGCGGTGACAGCTAAAGATGTCAAAGAATTCTTTAATCTGACCAACATCATTTTGTTTTTCGGGGCCATTCAGCTCGCTTGGCTCACCTGGTATTTTTATACCGGTTTTGGCGGGCCGCAGGAGCTCGTCGCGCATGTGATGTCGATCACGCTGATCCTGCAAATTCTGTTCATGTACCGAAAAGATTATTTCTACAAATGGCTGCCGCCACGCGTGAACGACCTCATCATCTTGTTTTATATCGGCATCTGTATTTACGCCTTTTGGCATTTCTGGTGGGAATTCGAAGAGATTGCGATTTACCGGCAGGGCTCGTACACGACCCAGGACTTCATCGTCGGCCTGCTGGTGTTCCTGCTGGTCATGGAATTGTCGCGACTCGCCCATCCCGTCCTGTTCTGGGTCAACGTCGTTCTCATTTTCTATACACTGTGGGGGTATCTCAGCCCCGTTGATTTCTTCTGGCATCCGGGCACGTCGTTCTATCGCATCGTGACGTCCAGCACGGTCGAGTTTTCGACCGGCATTTACGGCATCTATGGTCAGATCGCCCTGACCCTCATCGCTGCATTCCTGCTGCTGGCGGCGGTCGCCCAAGGCTTCGGCGCCCAGAACGCCATGATCAACGTCATGCGGCGCCTTGCAGGCGGATCGCGCCAGATGGTGCCGCAAACGGCAGTCCTGGGCTCGCTTTCGATCGGCATGATCAGCGGCAGCGGCTCGGCCAATGCCGTCGTCGTCGGCAGCATCACCATTCCGCTGATGAAGCGCTACGGCCTGCCGGGCGCGTTTGCGGGCGGCGTGGAGTCGGCCGCCTCCATGGGCGGTCTCATCATGCCGCCGATGATGGGGATCGGCGCCTTCCTGATGTCGCAATTCCTTGGCGTCCCCTATTGGGATGTCGTTGTGCGCGGCTTTTCCCTCGCCATCGTCTATTACGTGACGCTCGCGCTGGCCGTCTATCTGGTCTGCGTGCGTCTGCTGCCCTCTGACAACGTGCCTGCGCCGCAGGTCCCGCTTTACGATCGCGTTAAGACGTCAATCTTCTTTCTCTCGGTCATTTTCCTGATTTACGAGCTGGGCATTGCCGGCACCGGTGAGCTGTTGGCCGCACTCCACGCCGCCGGCTTCATGCTCGCGCTGCTGCTCGCCGCTTTCCTCTACTTCAAGTACGTGCTGAAGGACCCCGCGGTCGTCGAACAGTCATTGATCGGCAATCTCAAGCTGTCCCTCGAAACGCACGCGGACATGACGTCCTATCTGACGCTGCTGCTGGCGACGCTCGGCATCATGATCGGCCTGTTCACCGTCACCGGCTTCATCAACCGCATGGGCGGCATGCTGCTCGACCTCGGTGCATGGAACATCATGGCCATGATTTTCATGGCCTACCTCTTTGGCTGGCTGGTCGGCGCCGGCCTGCCGCCGACGGCCACGTACATCATCGGCGCGGTGGTCATTGTGCAGCCGCTCGTCAGCCTCGGCATCAATCCATGGGTCGCGCACTTCTTCGTTTTCCTACTGTCGGTCTGGGGTGAACTATCCCCGCCGACCTCGCTGACTGCCGCCATCTCCTCGCGCATCGCGGAGGCCTCCTTCATGCGCACCATGTGGGAAGCGCTGAAACTGTGCCTGCCGATCACGCTGATGACGTTCGCCGTCTTTACCCGTTCGGAAATGGTCGTCACGCCCGGCTGGACGCAGGTCCTCAACACCGCTGCGATGCTGATCGGCACCTGCGGTATCGCATTCGCGATATTCGGGCGCTACACCAGGAACAGCCTGGCCGACGTCGCTCTGCGCCTCGTGCTGACGCTGCTTGCGGGCGCCGTCCTGTTCCACCCCAACGACACCGTCGCGTTGAGTCTCAGCCCACTGGTGCTGGCTGGCGTGATCCTCGGCATCCTTCGGCACCGGATCGTCGCGCCACCAGCTACGCTGGCCGGGGGGAGCGAGATCGAAAGCGAAGCCGATCCGATGCTCGCCGCAGGAGGTGTCCAGGACATCAAAGGCGAATACTGACACGGAACGTACCGCCTGGGCGGGCGGGGCCCGTCTCTCAGACTTCACAAAAGTTACGCCTTTAACGATTACCGGGCTATGCGTGGCTCCATGCGGCAGCAAGGGTCGCCCGGCGGCGGGCGACGAGGGCGCCGATCAGCACGAGATGCGCGGCGTTCACAGCGATCCCGGCGGCAAACGCCGGTGCATAGAAGCCGAAGGCATCGTAGATGTAGCCCGCGAGCCAGCTTCCCGTCGCCATGCCTGTGCCTGAGCACAGGAGCAGCATGGGGATGCGCCAGGCCGCCTCACGCGCCGCAAACAACTCGCGAACGGTGAGCACGGTCGCCGGAATCAAGCCGCTGAAGCCGAGACCGAAGGCGGCGGAAACCGTGAACAGCCCGTATTCATCCTGGGTGAGCAGGAAAGCGCTCATGGTCACAAGCTGCGCCGCGGAGCCGACGAGAACAGTGCGCAGGCCACCGACCTTGTCGGCGATCAATCCCCAGATTTGGCGGCTGAGGAAGGCGGTGCCGAGCAGCACCGATAGCATCAGCGCGCCGCGTGCGGCGGTGATCCCGACATCGCTGCAGAAGGCGACGAGATGCTGTTGCGGCATCGCCATGGGCACGCAACACATGAAGATCGCTGCCATCAGCATCGCAAAAACAAGGTTCGGCGGCCAGCCAAGGACCCGCTTGCGAGCCGCGCCCGCGCTTACGGGGGCCGCGGGCTCCGGCTTTTCCGGCGTTTGCGACAGGAACATGATGGCAAGCGGCACGATGACGAGCGCTTCGACGAGCCCGTAAGCAATCATGCTGTGCCGCCATCCGAAGGTGCTGATGGCCCGTTCGAAGATGGGCGGCCAGACGGCGCCGGCGATGTAGGAGCCACTGGAGATCAGCGCCAGCGCCGAGCCGCGGTGGCGATCGAACCAGTGGCTCACATAGACGTAGAGCGGCGCGTTTATGCCGGCGAGGCCGAGAAGTCCGATGAAAAGGCCGTGCCCCACGAGGAGCGGCCAGCCTGGGCCGAAACTCGACAGCGCCAGGCCGCATGCGATCATCACCGCGCCACCGGTCACGGTCCAGCGCACGCCGACCCGTTCGGCGACATAGCCCATGGCGATGCCGCCGAAACCGCCTCCGAGCCACGTGAGCGCGCCAGCGAGCGCTGGTACCGCACGCAAACCGTCCGCCTCCGCTGCGATCGGCTTGAGCGCGACGGCTGTCACCCACGGCGCTCCGAACGAGAACGCCATGATGCTCAACGCAATGGCAGCAATCGTCCACGATCGGCGCGATTCGATAGAAGCCGCGACTGGAGGAGTTTGCAGCATTGGGTTTGTCGCGAGCCTGGTGGAAATCCGAAGGCGGCGTAATCCCCGAGGCCTACAAATCGAGCCCGCAGCAGCGCCCGCGAAGGAAATCACGCCGCCTGAAAGACTAGCATGCCTGTGCTGGCCAATTGTACGGCATTCGGATCATGACTGAGCTGCGCTATGGCATGGCCCTGTCGGGGAGATGATTGGGGCCGCGGCCTCTTGCGTGCTCGCCTGGCGAGCTGGCCCTGAGCTGCCCGAATCCCGGGCGTGCTGCCAACGAGGGCTCCGCCAGCGAGGTCGCCGTCGGCCTGGCGCTCTATGGGCTAACACGGCGGACTAGGACACAACCGCCAGCTCGGTTCGGCTCGGCTGATGCGAATTGTCCTGGACCTGCGATGATCGGCCTCTTTTCAAAAGTGTCGCCCGGCATCAGGTTCCCAAAACTCCTGCGCAACGTCTCATCGGCACAGGCTACAGGGCCCCTTGTCTTGCGCATCAATGACCGCCGGCTCCAAGCTGCGGTGCCCGGAGCAGACCATGCCGCGACGCCTGCTGAGTGCAATTGAAAAGCCGCACTTCTTCTGGCGAGTTGCGCTCGGCTTCTTCGTGCTGGCTGTCGCTGGTCTGGCCTTCATGGCCATCCAGGCTGACCGTACCGCCACGATTAGGGATGCGGAAGCCAGGGTCCAAAGCCTCGCGGAAATCCTGGAGGAGCATGCAGAGCGCGCCCTGGCCGAGGGCGAGAAGTTGTTCGTGGCTGTCCGGCCCCTCGTCAAGGCATGGGACTTGAAGGACCCGGTCCTCGGGGAAAGGATCTACGAAGAGATGCGCGCCTTCCTGCTGGGAAGCCCCCAACTCGGATCCGCCTGGATTCTGGACGACAAAGGCACCACGGTGCTCGGGACATGGGACTTCCCAACCCCGCCAGTGGATGCCAGCTCCCGAGACTACTTCAAGGCTCACAAAGCCGGAGCTCAGGAACCATTTCTCGGCCGACAGGAAATCGGCAGGATTGCTGGAAAGCCGAGGTTTACCATAAGTCGCGCGGTTCGAGACGCCGACGGCCAGATTCACGCGATCATCGTGGTGGCGGTCTACAGCGACTACTTCGAAGCGCTTTACCGAAGTGCTGCGTCGTGGCCCGGCGCGACCGCCGGCCTCTTTCTGGCCAGGGGCGGGCAATTCGACGTTCTGGCGCAAATGTCGGGTGTCAACGCCACGTTGGGGGACCTGCGCAACTCGCTCCTCGAGCTCTCGCAGTCTCAGCCGAGCGGCGTGAGGATACTGCAGCTGGCGAGCGGACCGCGCGTGGTCGGCTGGTCCGATTCGCGCGATATTCCCGGAATGTTCGCAGCAACATCGCAATCCATTTCTGCTGCGCTGCGCGAGTGGATCTGGCGATCGGCGGTCACGGGCGGGGCCGCGGCGCTGAGCGTGCTGTTTTTCGCCCTCCTCGGCGTGTTCGGCTCCAGAGCCGAAGAAACCGAGCGCCAGCTCGAGCGCCAGAAGCTTTTGATGCGAGAGGTTCACCATAGAGTGAAGAACAGCCTCGCGATCATCGCCGCCATCACCAATGCCGCTGCCCGGCAGTGCGGAAGCGATACCGCTGCACGCGAGCAGTTCAAGAAGCTCGGCTCGCAGATCATGTCCATCGCGACGCTTTATGATCTGATGCAGCAAGCCCCAGGCGCCGGGCTGGTCGAGCTCAATGGCATGCTGCACTCACTCTGTTTAAGGCTGTCCGAGTCCACCGGCAGACAAATCGAGTTTCTGCCGGACAAACCGGTTATGATCGACGTCGATCAAGCCGTTTCGCTGATGATCATCGTCAACGAGCTGGTGACCAACAGTATCAAGCACTCCACGGGCCCCATCAAAGTCGTTGCCACCGGCGACCCGAGCGAGATTTCGATCAAAGTCGATAACGCAACCGGCGAGTTGCCA
>DASVDU010000008.1:0-5259 GCA_036380915.1 Hyphomicrobiaceae bacterium
AGGCGGGTATGGGCTCCAAAGGTATCGTCGCCTCGTCGGCGGCCCTGGGGATCCTGCTGCAGCAGGGCATCGGCGATACCATCCGCTACTCGCTGACGCCCGAGCCCGGCGGCGATCGCACCCTGGAGGTCCGCGCCGCGCAGGAGCTGCTGCAGACCATGGGGCTGCGCACGTTCGTGCCGACGGTCGCTGCCTGCCCCGGCTGCGGCCGCACGACCTCGACGGTGTTCCAGGAGCTGGCGCGCGACGTTCAGGGGATGATCCGTGAGCGCATGCCGGAGTGGCGGGAGAAGTACCCCGGCGTCGAAAGCCTCAACCTCGCGGTCATGGGTTGTATCGTGAACGGCCCGGGCGAGTCGAAGCACGCCGACATCGGCATCTCACTGCCCGGCACCGGGGAGCAGCCCGCCGCGCCGGTCTTCATCGACGGCAAGAAGGCCGTGACACTCCGTGGCCCCCGGATCGCGGAGGAGTTCAAGGCGATTGTCGAGGATTACATCGAGAAACGGTTCGGGGCTGGCGCACGGGAGGGAAGGCGCGAGGCCGTCTGATCCGCCTCACAGCCCCTCGAACAGCACCGTCGAGAGATATCGCTCCGCGAAGGACGGCACGATGGTGACGATCCGCTTTCCCGCCATCTCGGGCCGCTTGCCAATCTGAACCGCAGCCCAGACCGCGGCGCCCGACGAGATGCCGACGGCAATGCCGTCGAGTCGGGCAACCTTGCGCGCCATGTCGATGGCCTGCTGGTCCTCGACCGTGACGATCTCGTCGATGAGCGACGTATCCATGACCTCGGGGATGAACCCCGCGCCGATTCCCTGGATCTGGTGCGGACTGTGCGTCCCGCCCGACAGCACCGGACTGAGCGCCGGCTCGACAGCCACCATCCGAAGACCCGGCCGGCGCGGCTTCAGCACCTGGGCGCAGCCCGTGAACGTGCCGCCGGTTCCGACGCCGGAAACGATGACGTCCACCTCGCCGTTCGTGTCACGCCAGATCTCCTCGGCGGTGGTTTTGCGATGGATGTCGGGGTTGGCGGGGTTCGTGAACTGGCTCGGCATCACCGAGTTGGGGATTTGCTGAAGCAATTCCTCGGCGCGGGCCATCGCGCCCTTCATGCCCCTCTCGCGCGGCGTCAGCTCCAGCTCGGCGCCCAGGAAGGCGAGCATTTTCCGCCGTTCGATCGACATGGACTCCGGCATCGTCAAGATCAGCCGATAGCCCCGCGCCGCTGCGACGAAGGCGAGGGCAATCCCGGTGTTGCCGGAGGTCGGCTCGATCAAAGTTGTATCCGGTCCGATCTTTCCTTGCTTCTCGAGGTCGAGGACCATCGAGACGCCGATGCGGTCCTTCACGCTTGCCAGCGGGTTGAAGAACTCGAGCTTCAGCACGAGGTCGGCCTTGATGCCCTCATCCGCGCTGAGCCGAGACGCTCGCACCAGCGGCGTGTTGCCGATGGTCTCGATGATGCTGTCGTAGATGCGCCCGCGGCCAGGCGGGTCGAAGTGAGGCTGCGGTCTCGTTTGCTGGGGCATGATCGGTCGCTTGTCTGGAAAGTGGCTTTGTCTGGCATCAGAGGTGTATCAGGGAGAGCGCTGCTCGGGTTCCAAGGCACACCGAATTGCAGCGTGATCGGCGGACGGCTAAAGAACCGTTTTCTCGTGCCTAAAGTTTCACGATGACTTCTCCCGGCCACTGCTGCGCCAACATGCCAGCGATCGCTTCGCCCTCCTGTCGCCAGAGCTGGTCGGCCACCTGACTGCCGAACCCCGAACTCGCCGGGTCGTCCGGCTTGAACGTCGCCTGCCAGGCATCGTCCCATCGCTGCAGACGTATGAAAAGATCATCCGGCAGGCGGAGGTCGGCGGGGTCGATGTTGTCGCCCGTCACGTCGTCCCATGTCGGCCAGCAGCCGTATTCCGGCGCCAGGCGGAGGCGCTCAGGCAACGGTGGAGTGGGCATATGGTCCCCCGGCTCGATGCCATCCTCGTTACCGGCGCCCCAGGAGCCCGGCCCGTTTTTGAGCCGCGTTCGCAGAAACCATTTCGCCCAGAGTGCAGCAGCGGCAGCGCCGATCGCCAACGGCTCGATCGCCCACGAGAAGCGGCCAATGTCGATCGGCCAATGCGAAAAGACCCCTTGCGAATGCGCGTGCACGACGAATGCGAACGCGGCCAGATAGATCACATACGCATTCAGCGTCTGGTTTCGCCCTTGCTGTTCTTCGTCCGACTCGGGTGGGAGGGCCTTTCGCGCCCACAGCAGGTAGCCGCCCTGCAGGATGGCATTCGCGGCAAAGAACACGTTTGCCCACGGGCTGAGCGTCAGGAGGGCCAGCCCGCTGGCGAAGGTCAGGCATCCTCCGAGCGTTAGCACGCGCGCTTTCAGCCGCTCTTTCGGATCGGTCGGCTCGAGCGTTATCGCCTCCAGCACGACATCGAGCATGCTGTCCATCGCCATGCGCTTGAGCACAACGACCCCGGCGAACGCGTAGAATGCGCCGATGGCGACCGCGATCCACTTCATTCCACCCCCCCCCCCGCGAAATACCTCACACTAGTCTGATCGTCAGCCAGCGTGGGAGTGTTCTGACAACCGGTGCAACGGGTTATCCGCAACGGACAATTGCGCGCTGGCCCACGCCCCACTAGCCTTGAGCCGGTTGCCACTCATGCGCGGAGCCGATGAACTCGCGATGAATTTGTCGCTGACATTGCAAACGATGGCGCGGTACGTGCCCGACCGCCCGGCCATCACCTCCGATCGCGGTACGCTGACCTATGCCGCCTTTGAACGCCAGGCCGCGGCCATTGCGGGCGCGCTTCGCCTGCGTCATGGCCTCGAGCCAGGGCAACGCGTCGGCATCGTCATGGAGAACTGCGCTGAGTTCTTTCCGGTGCTCTATGGCGTTTGGCGCGCGGGGCTTGCCGCAGTGCCGGTCAATGCCAAGCTGCACCCGAAAGAGCTCGCCTGGATCCTGGCCAACAGCAAGGCCCGCCTCGTCGTGGCGACGCCCGAGCTGGCCGATCGCCTGACCGCGCATACGGAAGAGTCCTGGCCGCCGATTATCGCCACCGGCTCGCGCGACTACGCGGCCCTCCTCGAAGGAGAGCCGATCACCCGTGTTCCGGGCCGGCCGGAGGACGAGGCATGGCTCTTCTATACCAGCGGCACCACCGGGCGGCCCAAGGGCGCGGTGCTGACGCATCGCAATCTGCTGTTCATGGTCCACACGTACACGGCCGATATCGACTTCATCGGGCCGGAGGACACGATGGTGCACGCCGCACCGCTCTCCCACGGGGCCGGCCTCTACGGCCTCGCGCACGTGGCGCGCGGCTCGCACAACGTCGTGCTCGGCGGCGCGTTCGACCCGGAGCGCGTGCTCGCCACCTTCGCCGACTACCGAAATGTCAGCCTGTGGGCCGCGCCGACCATGATCGTGCGGCTCATCAATCATCCCAAAGCCGGCAGCGCCGATACCCGCGGCCTGAAGACGATTATCTACGGCGGCGCGCCCATGTACCTCGCGGACCTGAAGCGGGCGATCGAGCTGTTCGGACCGAGGTTCTTCCAGGTCTACGGCCAGGGCGAGAGCCCGATGACGATCTCAGGACTGAGCAAGGCGATCCATGCCGATGCCGCGCATCCCGATTACGAGGCGCGCCTGTCCAGCGCCGGGGTGGCGCGCACCGGCGTCGCCTTCCGCATCGTCGACCCGGATGGCCGCGAACTGCCGCCCGGCGAAATCGGCGAAATCATCACCCGCAGCGACTGCGTGATGCGCGAGTACTGGAACAACCCTGAGGCCACCGCGAGCGCACTGCGCGACGGCTGGCTGTGGACCGGCGACCTCGGCAGCGTCGACGCCGCGGGATTCCTGACGCTCAAGGACCGCTCCAAGGATCTCATCATCTCCGGCGGCACGAACATCTATCCGCGCGAGGTCGAGGAGGTGCTGCTGACGCATCCCGACGTGATCGAATGCGCCGTCATCGGCCGCCCACATGCCGAGTGGGGCGAGGAGGTCGTCGCCTTCGTCGTTGCGCGGGAGGGCGGCAAGGCGACAGCGGAGACGCTCGACGCGCTCTGCCTCGACAACATCGCCCGGTTCAAACGGCCGAAGGTGTACCGGTTCGTAGAAGGGCTGCCGAAGAACAACTATGGCAAGGTTCTGAAGACGGATCTCAGGACGTGGGCATCGAAAGATGGGGGCGCCCGCTGAGCCCTGACCAGACCGAAACCGCTCCTTCCAAATAACTTGCGCTTGGCTGCTGGCTGTGCGAGCGAGATGGGCTGGTGTCCAGCGGATCAAAGCAACACCAAACCGTCATTTCCCGCCGCAACGGCAAATCCTGGGGAATTCAAGGGAGGAAATCCATGGCCAACGAGAAGAATGCCGCTGTCTCGCGTCGCGGCGTGCTCAAAGGGGCCGCTACGCTGGCGGCGGCATCGACCGTCCCAACCACCTGGGCCATCGCAAAGACACGCCCTTTGAAGATCGGACTCATGCTGCCCTATTCGGGCACGTATGCGAAGCTCGGCGAGAACATCACCTTCGCGGTCGAGATGCTGATCGCGGAGAAAGGCGGAAAGCTCGGCGGCCGTGAAGTGGAGATCGTGAAGCTCGACGACGAGTCGAAGCCCGAGCTCGCCCCGCAGAACGCCGACCGGCTCGTCAAGCGCGACGAGGTCGATGTTCTGATCGGCACGGTCCATTCCGGCGTGCAGATGGGTATTCATCGCGTCGTCCGGGAAAGCGGCACGCTGACAATCATCCCGAACGCAGGCAACGTCGCCATCACCCGCGAGCTGTGCGCGCCCAACGTCTACCGGGCCTCGTTCTCCAACTGGCAGCCCGCCTACGGCATGGGTGTCGCGGCCGGAAAGAAGGGGTACAAGAAGGGCATCTGGGTGAGTTGGGATTATGCCGCCGGCTCGGAATCCTGTGATGGCTTCAAGCAGGGCCTCGAGGAGAACGGCGGCAAGTTCATCGAATTTCTCAAGCTGCCTTTCCCGCAGACCAACTTCCAGCCGCTGCTGGCGCAGATCCCGGGGCTCGATGTGGATATCGTCGGCGCCTTCTTCGCCGGCGGCGGGGCCGTGCAGTTCGTAAAGGAGTACGCGGCTGCGGGCCTCAAGGTGCCGTTGTGCGGCAACGGGTTCCTGACCGAGGGCACGCTGCAGGCCCAGGGCGAGGCCGCCGAAGGCATCGAGACCGCGCTGCACTATGGCGACGGGCTCGACAACCCGAAG
>DASVDU010000009.1:0-30423 GCA_036380915.1 Hyphomicrobiaceae bacterium
TAGGTCAGCTCCGCCGTGAGCCATGCGCCGGTATCGGAGATGGCCAGAAGACGGCGTCCGCCGTCATCGAGCACCAATCCCGACCAGCCGCCGAATTCCTCCGCAGATGAGCTGAGCACGAGGCCGCCGCGCCATCGCAACCGGCCAAAGTCCTGCCGATCTAGGTCTTCTCTGTCGAACCCCGCCAAGGGCCTGGCCGCGATCGCGACAGGCTTTGTCTCTGTGACAAGCGGCTTCTGGGCCGCCGCGGCCGTCGCGAGAAGGAGCAGCGACAGGGCGAGCGGCAGCATCAGCACCGCAAGGGCGGGGCCAAACCGGCGCGCTTCCGCCTTCCGACGCAATACCGGCTCCTCCTGTTAAGTGCTGCTCGGATTATGCAGGGCCGGAGTTAAATTTCTAGTGCTTCAGCCTTAATGCAAAACGCGCCGACGCACCGGGCGCACTGGCGCCGCTGCGGTTTTCTCCTCGAAGAGCTCGACGAGCTTGTCCGTCATCGCCCCGGCCAGCTCGGACGGGTCCGTAATGGTCACGGCGCGGCGGTAATACCGCGTCACGTCGTGTCCGATGCCGATGGCAATAAGCTCCACTGGCGAGCGGTTCTCGATTTCCTCAATCACTTGCCTGAGGTGCTGCTCCAGATAGGAGCCCGAATTGACCGACAGCGTCGAGTCGTCGACCGGAGCGCCGTCCGAGATCATCATCAGGATGCGGCGCTGCTCAGGCCTGCCCAAAAGGCGATTGTGCGCCCAGGCGAGCGCCTCACCGTCGATGTTCTCCTTCAACAGGCCTTCGCGCATCATCAGTGCCAGATTGCGCTTTGCCCGCCGCCAGGGCGCATCCGCGGCCTTGTAGATGATGTGACGCAGATCATTGAGCCGGCCAGGATTTGGCGGCTTGCCGGCGGCGAGCCACTGCTCGCGCGACTGCCCGCCTTTCCACGCTCGCGTGGTGAAGCCCAGAATCTCCACCTTGACCCCGCAGCGTTCCAGCGTGCGCGCCAGAATATCCGCACAGCAGGCCGCGACCATGATCGGCCGTCCGCGCATGCTGCCCGAGTTGTCGAGCACCAGGCTCACCACCGTATCGCGGAAATTGGTGTCGCGTTCGCGCTTGAAGGAAAGCGGATGCGTCGGATCAATGATCACGCGCGGCAAGCGGGCCGGATCGAGCGTGCCTTCCTCCAGGTCGAACTCCCAGGCGCGGTTCTGCTGCGCCATGAGCCGTCGCTGGAGGCGATTGGCCAATCGTGAGACGGCGCCAGAGAGGGCGCGCAGCTCCTTGTCAAGGAATGTCCTGAGCCGTTCGAGCTCGTCGGGCGTGGACAGATCCTCGGCCGCAATCTCCTCGTCGAAGGCGCGGGTGAACACGCGATAGCCGAACTTTTCTGGGTCGTCGAGAACGGATGCATTCGGCCGCCAGGGCTCGCGGGTTTCGGCTGTTTCGTCGCCTTCGGCTTCAGCATCGAACTGGTCAGCATCGGAAAGATCGGTCGCGTCCTGCGACTCGCCTTCCTGGCCCTCGGCCATTTGGTCCTCGGAGACCTGCTCCTGCCCCTCCGAGCCGTCCTCGCTCGCTTCGGTCTGCTCGTCCCCGCCGTCCTGGTTCTCGTCCGCCTCCGACTCGTTCTCCTCGGATTCACCCTCGGCCAGCTCCTCGGTGAGCTCGAGCTGGCGAAGGACGTCGCGCAGCAGACGGCCGAATGCCTCCTGGTCCTCGCAAAGGCCGTCCATGCGGTCGAGCGTCTTGCCGGCGCGCTCCTCGATCCATGGCCGCCAGACCTCGACGAGGGACTTCGCAGACTTCGGCGGCGGCAGACCGGACAAGCGCTCGCGCACCAGCAACGCCAGCGCATCCTCGAGCGGCGCCTCGGAACGATCCTTCACGTCGGCGAAGCGGCCGTGACCGTACATGTCCTCGATCTTGGCCGTCAGATTTTCGGCCATGCCGGGCATCCGGTTGGCGCCGAGCGCCTCGATGCGCGCCCGCTCCACGGCCTCGAAAACGGCGCGCGCAGGGCCGGCATCCGGAACGAGGCGGCGATGGATTTTCTTGTCGTGAACGGCAGCAGTGAGCGCCAGGCTGTCCGCCCAGCCGCGGATGACTGCCACCTCGCGCGGCGAAGGCACACGCGAGGGCTCTGGGAGCTGCACGGTATGGCCATCAAGCTCGGGCCGGCCAGCAGAATAGGTGACCTGTAGCTGGTCGTCGCCCGCGATGGCGCGCACCGCCAGACCGAGCACGCGCTTGAACGGCTCAGCCGGTGGTTCCTTGCGCTTTGGAGCTTGGGCCATCGTTACTCGGCAGTTGGCAGTCGGTTGTCGGCAGTCGATCAGGCGTCACGTTCCAGCGATCGGATCAGGCCTCGCAGCATGCGGCCAACGATGTCGCACTTGGACACGATCGGCTCGATCGCTTCCCGCGAGAGCAAGTCTATTCTATGCGCGAGCATCAGATGGGTTTCCAGCTCCTTGATGGAGCCCTGCGCAACCCGCAAGAACTGGATATAGGCTCCGCGGCTGTCGCGCCCATATCCTTCAGCAATATTGGCTGGCACAGAAGCAGCAGCCCGGCGAATTTGGGCAGTGAAGCCGTAGATTTCGCTTCTCGGCAGTTGCGCAGTCAACCGGCAAGCCGCCTCGGCAAGGTCCATAGCCTCATTCCAGACGCGCAAGTCACGGTACGATTCTATCGCGACCGACGCGCTCGACTTGGAGCCATTTACCGACTGCCGACCACCGACTGCCGATTGCCGCATCATCAGCTCAGCGCCACATTGGCGGCGCTCTCCGGCAGGTCCTCGCCGAAGCAGCGCTGATAGAACTCGGCCACCAGCGGTCGCTCGAGCTCGTCGCACTTGTTGAGGAACGTCAACCGGAAAGCAAAGCCGATGTCGCCGAAGATCTCGGCGTTCTCGGCCCACGTGATCACCGTGCGCGGGCTCATGACCGTCGAAAGGTCGCCGTTGATGAACGCATTCCGGGTCAGATCGGCCACGCGCACCATGTTCGAGACGACCTTGCGCTTCGCATCCGTGCCGGAAAACGCCTTCACTTTCTGCTGCACGATGCGAACCTCGTCCTCATGCGGCAGATAGTTGAGGGTGCACACGATCGACCAGCGGTCCATCTGGCCCTGGTTGATCTGCTGCGTGCCGTGATAAAGGCCGGAGGTGTCGCCCAGACCGATCGTGTTCGTGGTCGCGAACAGGCGGAACGCCGGATGCGGTCGGATCACCTTCGACTGGTCGAGCAGCGTCAGCTTGCCCGAAACCTCGAGCACCCGCTGGATCACGAACATCACGTCGGGCCGGCCGGCATCATACTCGTCGAACACCAGCGCCGTATTGGACTGCAACGCCCAGGGCAGGATCCCTTCCCGGAACTCCGTCACCTGCTTGCCATCCTTGAGGACGATGGCGTCGCGGCCGACGAGATCGATACGGCTGACGTGGCTGTCGAGATTGATGCGCACGCACGGCCAATTGAGCCGGGCCGCGACCTGCTCGATGTGCGTCGATTTGCCGGTGCCGTGATAGCCCTGGATCATAACGCGCCGGTTGTGCTTGAAGCCAGCGAGGATGGCCAGCGTCACCTCTCTATTGAAGAGGTAGTCCGGGTCCAGGTCCGGCACATGCTCGTTCGAATTGGAGTAAGCCGGAACTTCGAGATCGCTGTCGATGCCGAAGACCTGGCGCACGGACACTTTCATGTCCGGAAGGCCGGGGCCCCCGGCTTGTTCTTGCGCATGCATGCTGATGGTTTTTCCGATAAGTTCCGTTGACACTACTCGACACGACCGGCGCCGAGTCCCGCTGGGCGACCTCGAAGGCCGCCTTATTGCACGAGCCCTGCCTGCTTCAGATAGTTATAAGCTTGGATGATCTCACGCAACCTGTCCTCCGACCCCCGATGACCGCCGTTGGCATCGGGGTGGTGTAGCTTGACCAGCGCCTTGTAGCGCGACTTGATCTCGTCGCCCCGCGCCGTCTCCGGCAAATCAAGCGTTTGCAGGGCCTTGCGCTCGAGCGGCTTCAACGCACGCCGGTATTCCTGGCGCTCGCCCTGCCGTGCCCGCCACGCTTGAAATCCTTGTGCGTTTGCCGCGCGCGCTTCCGCGAACCGGTGCAGGTCGGCGGCGGAAATGCGCTGCCGTTCGCCGTTCGACCATGAATTCACCCCGACCTTCCACGTCGGCCGGTGACCGTAGATGACACCCTGCAGATACTGCTCGACCTCCGCATTGCTCATCCCATCGAAGTAGTTGTACGAGCTGTTGTACTGCCGGATGTGCTCTGCGCAGAAAGTGTAGTACTGGCCATCCCGGCCGCGCCCCATCGGTGCCCGGTAGCGGCCAGCTTGCGTGCATCCTTTCCACTGGCAGCATGGCCAATCCTGCTTCGCATCCCGCTTCTCCGCCCGGGGGCGATGGATGCGGATCATGTCGAAGTATTTCGAGTCGAGCTTCATGGCGCCGGAGTATGATCGCGCGGCCCGGCTCGCACAAGTCGGACTCAACGCGCGCATTGGCCGCGTGGCGATCCGGCCATAGACATCATTGACTCCATTCACTGGTTCCTGGCGGAGACGAGGCCCAAACTGATGACGAACGAGCAAGCGATCCGTGAAAAGCTGATGCTGGCACTCAACCCGGTGCGCCTCGACGTGATCAATGAGAGTGAGCTGCACGCCGGTCACCGCAGTTCACCCGGTACCGGCCAAAGCCATTTCCGCGTTCTCATCGTGTCGGAGGCGATGCGCGGCAAGTCTCGCGTGGAACGCCACCGCATGGTCAACGAGGCGCTGGCCGCCGAGCTTAAAGGTGGGGTGCACGCGCTTGCGATCAAGGCCTACGCGCCGGGGGAAGACATTCTGCCCTGATGCGCGGACGCGGCCTCACGCGGTCGAGCTCAAGCCAGCCGGGTTGGGCTCGCCGGCACCTTTCGACGGGCTGGCGGGGATGCTTTTAGCGGCTTCACCCTGAGCGCGGTGATGCGGTTGCGGTTCTTGCGCAGGATCTCGAACCGATATCCGTAGAACGTGAAGGCCTGGCCCGGTTCGGGGATGGTCTGCGCCTCGTGAATGACCAGGCCCGCAATGGTGGTCGCCTCCTCATCCGGCAAGTCCCAGCCCATGTGGCGGTTGAGGTCGCGGATCGGCACGCTGCCGTCGACATTCACGGTGCCGTCCGGCTGGGGCCGGATGGCGGCATCCTGGACGTCATGCTCGTCCGAGATCTGGCCGACGATCTCCTCGAGAATGTCCTCGAGCGTGACGAGCCCCTGCACCTCGCCGTACTCGTCGACGACGAGCGCGAAATGCGCCTTCCGCTTGAGGAAGGCATTGAGCTGATCCTTCACGCCGGTCGTGTCCGGTACGAACCAGGGCTCCTTCAGCAGCTCCTTGATGTCGATCTTCTCGGCATCCCAATTCGCGCGGCCGAGGGCGACGAGCAGGTCCTTCGTATGCAGGACGCCGATGATGTTCTCGGGCTCGCCCTCCCACACGGGCAGCCGCGTATAATGGCCCTTCAGGACCTCCTCGACGAGCTTGTCCACCGGCATGGCGGCATTGAGGGTCTGCATCTTGGTGCGGTGGACCATCACGTCGAGAACCTTGAGATCGAGCAGGTCGAGAACACCGCCCAGCATCGCGGCATCGAGCCGGGTGACCGTTCCCTCTTTCTGCTGCAGTTCGATGGCCCCGCGCAGCTCCTCGTGCGGCGCCAGGATGTTCGCATCGTCATCGGCCCGTCCGGGCGTGAGCTTGAGGATGCCCGAGACGATGACCTGCACAAGCGCGGTGAGCGGCCAAAGCACGCGGATCAGCACGTTCATGACCGGCGCCACGCCGAGCGCGAGACGGTCGGGAAAGGCGATCGCGTAGGTCTTGGGCAGCACCTCGGCAAAGATGACGATGACGGCCGTCATCACGATGGTCGCATAGAGGACGCCGAACTCACCGAAGGTTGCGATCAGCAAGCCCGTCGTCAGCGACGAGGCGAGGATATTGACGAGGTTGTTGCCGAGCAGAACCGTCCCGATGATGCGTTCCGGCGCGGCGAGGAGGCGGTTCACGAGCTGGGCCCGCCGATTGCCCTCCTGTTCGAGGGCGTGCATGCGCGCGCGGGACGCCGCGGTCAGCGCCGTCTCCGAGCCGGAGAAGAAGGCCGACGCAATGATGAGAATCAGAACAAAGGACGCGGTCAGCAGAATCTGGAATGTGGTCATGGTCGATCGAGCCTGAACTGACGGCCGGCCCCTTTTGAGCTGAATGTGGATCAAGTTGCCGAGAGCCGCGCGGCGGGCAAATTAGCCGGCGACCCGCGCCAGAAAGTCCACGATCTGCGCGGGCTCGACATCCCGCGTCGTGAAAGCCTCGCCAATGCCGTTGATCAGCACGAGCGTCAACCGGCCCTGCCGCACCTTCTTGTCCTGACGCATGAGGCGGACGACGTCCTGGGGTGCCGGCAGGTCGCCGGGAATGTCCCCAATCTGGGTCGGCAGACCCACCGCCTTCAAGTGCGCCGCTACACGCGCTGCCGTCTGTGGCGGACAGAAGCGCAGCTCTTCCGAGAGCCGGATGGCGAGGCACATGCCGATGGAAACGGCCTCGCCGTGCAGGAGCCGGTCCGAGTAGCCGGTCCAGGCTTCGAGCGCGTGCCCGAACGTGTGGCCCAGATTGAGAAGCGCGCGGTCGCCGGTCTCGGTTTCATCGCGGGCAACGATCTCGGCCTTCATCTCGACGGAGCGCCCGATGGCATGCATCAGTGCGTCCGGGTCGTAAGCAAAGAGGCTTTGCCAGTTTGCCTCCAGCCACGTGAAGAAAGTGGCATCGCCGAGGAGGCCGTATTTTGCGACCTCGGCATAGCCGGCCCGCATCTGGCGAGCCGGCAGGGTCGCCAGCACGGACGTGTCGGCCAGCACCAGGCTCGGCTGGTGGAAGGCGCCAACCAGGTTCTTGCCTTGGGGTGTATTGATGCCGGTCTTGCCGCCGACCGATGAGTCGACCTGGGCGAGGAGCGTCGTCGGGACCTGAACATAGCGGATGCCGCGGCGGACGATGCTCGCCGCAAACCCTGCGAGGTCGCCGATTACGCCGCCGCCCAGAGCAATCACGGCATCGCCGCGCTCGAGCCCCATCGTCAGGAGCTGCTGACACAAGCGATCGAGCTGGGCGAAGCTCTTCGTCGCCTCACCGGCCGGCAGCACGATCGAGCCGGCGTGCCGCCCGGCTCCACTCAGCCCTGCCTCCAATGGCGCGAGGTGGGCGCCGGCGACGTTCTTGTCGGTCACGATCCCGCAGCGGCAGCCGCCGAGGGCCTCCCCGATCAGGCGCGGGGCCTCATTCAGCAGTCCAGGCCCGATGTGCACATCATAGGCGCGGTCCCCGAGGGCGACGCGGACGCGGCGGGCCACGTGGCCTTCTCCGGCACCAGCAGCCTGCGAGCTCTTGATTGTCATCGGCTGGCCCTACCCACCCGTCGCCTCGTGAGCGGCAGCCGAAGCAGGCTCGCCACGGGTCTCGCCGGCGAGCGGTCCCTTGAGCAGCGCGTCCAGGATTTCATCGACGATGACGTCGTGAGGCACGTCGCGGCTGTTGGCGACGAGATCGGCCTCTGCATAGATCGGATATCGCTCGGCCATCAGCTCGCGCATGCGGGCTTCAGGATCTGCGGTCTTGAGCAGAGGGCGGTTGTCCCGCCGCATGACGCGCCGCATGAGCACCGGCAGCTCCGCCTTGAGCCAGATGGAAATGCCGGCCCGCTTGATATTCTGCCGCGTCTCCGGATGCATGAACGCGCCGCCGCCGGTTGCCAGCACCTGCGGGCCGTTCTTCAGCAGCCGTGCGATGACCTTGCGTTCCCCGTCGCGGAAATGTGCCTCGCCATGATCGGCGAAGATTTCCGTGATGGTCTTGCCGGCCGCCGTCTCGATTTCCTCATCCGCGTCGACGAACGGCAGATCGAGCCTGGCGCTCAGTCGCCGGCCGACGGAAGTCTTGCCGCAGCCCATCAGCCCGACCATGACGAGCGATCTCGTGCCGAGCGAAGCGCGAATCGCCCGGACACGCTCGCACGCGGCGGCGCTCTGATGCTTCACGTTACAGCCGAATCGAACCATGACTTAGCCGGTGGATCTGCCGTCTGTCGGTGATAGTGGGCGGGTGACCGTCACACAAGTCGCCAGCCGTGACAAGTGAGGCAGAAGGCCGGCGCCGGTTAGGGCCGTCGTTGCTTGAGCCCGCGTTGCCGTTTTGGTTAATCGGGCCATAATGGCAACACTTGGAGCAGCAAATCGCATCGGATAGGTTGGCCGACATGCCCACTCTCTTTCGATTTCTGATGATCACGGGCATCGTTGCTGGCATTGCCTACGGCGGGCTGTGGGCCTTGGCCGAGTACTTCGAGCCGGTGCCGCACGAGGTCTCGACGCCGGTGCCGGGCGTCAAGGTTCGTCAGTAGCAGAAGGCCGCCGACGGAGCAGAAACGGAGCAATTGGGGGGCGCGAGAAATGAACCGCCGGCCTGCTGCTGCCCTGATGCTGGCGATCTGGCTGACGGGGGCGTGCTCGGTTGCTCCAGCGGCGATGGCGCAGGACTCCTGGCGCCCGTTCGATGACCGCTTTCCCCCATGGGGCACACGGCCGGACCGACGAGAGCCGGACGATCGCGAGCTGTACAGACGCGATCTGCCGCCCCCCCGAACCGGAACGTATGCACCTCAGCCACGGCAACCGGCCCCAATGGCACCCTTGCTCGCGCCCGTGGAACGGTCGGAGCTGCCGCCGGTGATGGCCAACGACGGGTCGGGTTTGCCCTTCGACCCGTGGGCCGGCATCGACCTCGCCACCACAGAGCAGATCATGGCGAGGCTCGAGCTGCCGCCGCTGTCGCCATCGCTGATGGGACTGTGGCGCCGCCTGATGACCGAAACCAGTTCGGGACCGGCAGGCGCCAGCATGGAGCAATTCACCGCAGTGCGCGCCGAGGCTCTTTATCGCTCGGGACAGCTCAAGGAGTTGGAAGCGCTGTTCTCGACCGCGGCGCCCGCATCGGCCGACCCGCTCATCACCGCCCTCTCGGCGCGCTACGACATTGCCGTGGGCCGGCGCGACAGGGGCTGCAGCGGGGTGCGGGAGGCAGCCGCGCGCAAGCAGGACCTGCCGCGCCAGCTCGGGGCTGAAATGCTCGTTCTTGCAGGCTACTGTGCGGCCGCGGCCGGCAACAGGTCGGCCGCATCCCTCGCGGCGGATCTTGCCCGAGAGGAGGGCCTCGACGACGCCGGGCTCATCAGTGCGCTCAATGCCATTGCCTCTGGCGGCAAGCCGCGTCCGCAGCGCAGCGGGCCCATCACGCCGACCCATTATCGACTGCTGCAGCTTGCAAAGGCGGTCGACCCGAAGACCATCGTCGAGCGGGCCGACGCCGCGCTGCTTTCCGCCCTCGTGCTCGATCCGACCACCGATGATCGGCTCAGGGTCGCTGCGGCGGAAGCGGCCGCGCAACGCAACGTCATCACGCCCGATGCCCTGGCGGAGGTCTACAGAAGCCAGCGGTTTTCTCCAGATGATCTGGCCCGTCCGCTGGCCTCCGATGTCGACCCGCTCTTGCGGCGCGCGGTGCTGTTCCAGGCAGCCGAGTCGGAACGCGACCCGGTTCGGCAGGCCCAGATCATCCGCGCCTTCGTCGACGATGCGCGGCAGGCGGGCGTCTATGTCCACGCGCTGATGTCCGTGGCGCCGCTTGCTGAGGCCATCCCGCAGTCGGCGGAGCTGGCTTGGTTCGGCGAGACCGCCATCGAGGCAGCACTGGTGTCCGGCAATCACGGCAGCGCACGCGCCTGGTGGACCGCTCTGGCCGCAGGCGGGCGGGACGGCGATCGGCTCGAGCACTGGCTCGCGCTCTCGGACATCGCCAACGCCGATCTGCGCGCCCCACGCGGCCTGCACCTCCCCGCCGTCGAAGCCCTTGCCCTGCGCGGCGGCTTCAGCGCTCCGGTGCTGCATCGGCTGGCAACGGTGCTCGATGCCCTCGACTACCAGGTTCCGATGCAGCTCTGGCATGTCGCGAGCAGCACGCCGCAACCCAATGACGGCTACTTGCCGGAAACCGGCGTGCTCACGGAGCTGAAGGAGGCGTCGAGCCGCGAGCAATTCGCCCGAACCGTCTTGCTCGTGATGCAGACCCTCGGGCCGAAGGGCGCGGAAGGTGCCCACATCATTGCGCTCGGCGATGCCATACGCGCGCTGAAGCGGATCGGGCTCGAGGCCGAGGCGCGGCGTGTCGGGCTCGAGGCTCTGTTCGGCGCCTGGCCGCGGTCGGCAATCCATTAGCGAACCGCCGATGCCGAACTCCGACAAGCTGATCGACTCGTTTCTGGAGATGTTGGCTGCGGAGCGGGGCGCTGCAGCAAACACCCTGGAAGCTTACCGGCGTGATCTGGAGAACTTCTCGGCTTTCCTCGGAAAGCGCCACGTCGAGCTTGCCGCGGCCGGACCCGCGGACATTTCGGCCTATCTCAGATTCCTGACAGAGCAGGGGATGGCTGCGTCCTCGCGCGCGCGGCGGCTCTCCGCGCTGAGGCAGCTCTACAAGTTCCTGCTCTCCGAGGGGCGAGTTGCCGAGGATCCGGTGCTCGGCATTCAGGGCCCGAAGGTCAACCAGGCCTTGCCCAAGACGCTGTCGGTGGCAGAGGTTGACCGGCTGATCGCGACGGCCCGCGCACGCATCGAAGGCACGACCGGCCGCGAACGCTTCGTCGCGCTGCGCCTCTACTGCTTGCTGGAGATGCTCTACGCGACGGGCATGCGCGTCTCCGAGCTCGTCTCGCTCCCCCGCTCGGTCTTGCACGGCGACCCGCGCGTCCTCACCATCAAGGGCAAGGGCGGCCGAGAGCGTCTGGTGCCGCTCAATGCTGCCGCTCGTGCGGCGCTCGATCGCTATCTGGAGGTCGGGCAACATCCGGAAGACGGCCTCGCTCCGTTGGCGCGGACACGCTGGCTCTTTCCGTCGCGGAGTGCCGAAGGGCATCTCACACGCCAGCGGCTCGCCCAGGAGCTGAAGGAGCTTGCCGAGGCCGCCGGGCTCGATCCGAGGCGCGTCAGCCCGCACGTGCTGCGGCACGCCTTCGCGAGCCATCTGCTCGACCGCGGCGCCGATCTGCGCGCCGTCCAGCAGCTCCTCGGGCATGCCGACATCTCGACGACGCAGATCTACACGCATGTTCTCGAAGAACGCCTGCGCCGGCTGGTCCTGGAGCACCATCCGCTTGCGGGCTCGAAGCTGCGGTGAGACCTGCCGATCAGCTGGCCGAAACGCAGGTAATACTTTACCTCACTCTCGTTCGGCTTGGCGCATCATGCTGCGTTGCGGTGTATTCTTGACTTTCGGTCGCGACCCCGGCGATTGTCCAGGCCAAATGGAACCGGCCGCCGCTTCCTTGGCTGCGGCAAACCCTGGTCACTCATGGATCGACAGCCCATCAGGACGTACATCGAGTTCGAGAAGCCGATCGCGGAGCTGGAGAGCAAAGTCGCAGAGCTCAAGGCCTTGAGTAGCGGCGATAACGCCGTCTCGCTGTCCGAAGAAATCTCCAAACTCGAGCAGAAGGCGCAGCAGATTCTGGCCGAGACCTACGCCAAGCTCACGCCCTGGCAGAAGACGCAGGTCGCGCGCCATCCGGAACGCCCCCACACGCTCGACTTCGTCAACGCTTTGGTCGAGGAATTCACGCCGCTGGCGGGAGATCGCTACTTCGCGGAGGATCAGGCCATCGTGGGAGGCCTCGGCCGATTCCGCGGCCGGTCGGTCATGGTCATCGGCCACGAGAAGGGCTCCGATACGGAAAGCCGCATCCGGCACAACTTCGGCATGGCCCGCCCGGAGGGATACCGCAAGGCCGTGCGGCTGATGGATATGGCTGACCGCTTCGGCCTGCCGGTCATCACGTTCATCGACACGGCAGGCGCCTATCCCGGCATCGGCGCCGAGGAGCGGGGTCAGGCGGAAGCCATCGCGCGCTCCACGGACCGCTGCCTCTCGCTCGGCGTGCCCATCGTGGCCGTCGTGATCGGAGAAGGCGGCTCCGGCGGTGCCGTCGCGATCGCCACGGCCAACCGCATCCTCATGCTGGAGCACGCCATCTACACGGTCGCTTCCCCGGAAGCTGCGGCGTCGATCCTGTGGCGCGATTCGGCTCGCGCCATCGATGCAGCCACCAACATGAAGATCACGGCCCAGGACCTCATGCAGCTCAAGGTCATCGACGCGATCATTCCCGAGCCGGTCGGGGGTGCCCATCGCGAGCCGGAGAAGGCGATCGCCGCAACTGGAGAAGCCATCGCAAAGGCGCTCGCCGAGTTCGAAGGCCAGTCACCAGCCGAGATCCGAAGCCAGCGGCACGAACGCTTCATGCAGATCGGCCGCACGCTCTAAGCTATTGATCCCTTTGACATTGGAGGATCATTCGAACGCCCTCCGGCTGTCAAAATCCTGTGCACTGTCGCGCTTGACATCGCGGCTGCTCGGCGTCCTATTGCCTTTGCGTCGCGTCGTTAACTGATTCTTTACCAAGGCACGCACACGAATCAGGCGGGCGCCCAAGCATGGCGCCAAGCTCGAGGGCCTGGGACGGGGGTATATGCGCGGCATCTACGTCGGCATTCTGATCACAGCGGCCGCACTGCTAGCCGCCTGCGCCAAGATTGAACTCGCCCCGCACCTGAAGCCTTTGTCGAAGGAGACGATGATGCTCCTCGGCAGAAAGGATATGCGCATCGATCAGCCCATATTCGTCCGCATCTTCAAGGAAGAGTCGGAGCTGGAGATCTGGAAGCAGCGAGACGACGGACGATTTTATCACTTCAAGACCTACCCGATCTGCAACTGGTCGGGAGACTTGGGTCCGAAGATGCAACAGGGGGATCGTCAGGCGCCCGAGGGTTTCTACCGGGTGACCCGTCACCAGATGAATCCCAATTCCAACTTCCACCTCGCCTTCAACCTTGGGTATCCCAACGCCTTCGACCGGGCCCACAATCGGACGGGCGAGTTTCTGATGGTGCACGGCAAGTGCAAATCGGCCGGCTGCTATGCCATGACCGACGAGCCGATGGAGGAGATCTACGGGCTGGCGCGCGAGGCATTCATCAACGGCCAGGAAGCCTTCGAGGTGCACGCCTTCCCGTTCCGGATGACGGACGAGAAGATGGCTTTGCACAAGAACAGCCCACACTACGAGTTTTGGAAGACGCTCAAGGAAGCTTACGACTATTTCGAGCTGACGCGCGTGCCGCCGACCATCGCGGTTTGCGAGAAGCGCTACGTCGTGAATGCAAAGTTCAGCGGCTCGATCGACCCCGCAAAGCTGGACCCCGTTGGGCGCTGCCCACCATATCAGAAAATTGAGCCCGAGCCCTTCGTGCCGACCGGCATCGACCAGCAGATCGCGGAGGAAAGGATCGTCGCACCGGGTCCGAAGAAGCGCACGCTCGCAAGCATTCGCAACGGCTCGCTCTCACTGACGCCGGTCACCGCCAGCGTGATGCCCGCCGATCCTGCTCCCACAGGCACGTCCACCACAGGCGTCTTCGTCAACGGATGGAGCTCCGTCTCGCGAGCCCTTGGGCTGGCGAAGTAGCCGCCCAGGCCGCGTCCAGCCTTGCATCCGCGAGCTCGCGCGCATCCTCGCACCCCACGCCGAACCTGGCATGATAGGATCTCGGCTGCGCTGGGTGCGCACATCGAAAGGAGGCGTCATGCGTGCAAAGATCAATGGAATTGAAATGACTTATGAGGTGTCGGGCCGAACCGATGCCCCGGCCGTCGTGTTGCACCATCCGCTCGCCACCAATCTTTCGACCTGGGATGCGCTGACCGCCGCTCTGGAGCCGACCTACCGTGTCATCAGGATGGACGCGCGTGGCCACGGCAAGACCGAAGCTCCGGATGGAGCCTACAGCTTCGAAACCCTGACTGCGGACGTGATCGGCCTCCTCGACCATCTCGATCTCGCAAAGGCGCATTTCCTCGGCCTCTCGATGGGTGGCATGGTCGGGCAGTACCTGGGCATCCTGCACCCGGACCGGTTCCACTCCCTCTGCCTCGTCTCGACGACCAGCGCTGTGCCATCGCAGGCTTGGTCGCTGTGGGACGAGCGCATTCGCGTGGCAGCCACAGGAGACCTAAGCAGTCTCGTCGATGCCGCCGTCGCCCGCTGGGTGACCCCCGCTACCGCAAAGAACAAGCCCGAACTCGTCGCTCAGCTGAAGGAGATGATGCTGAGTACGCCTGCCAAGGGTTATGGCGGCTGGTGCCACGCGATCCGCAATCTCAACATCACCGCCCGGCTGAAGGAGATCGAACTGCCGACTCGCGTCATCGTGGGTCAGGCGGACCCGGCGACACCCGTTTTGGCGGCAAAAGTGATCCACGAGGAAATCGCCGGCTCGGACCTGGTCGTGATCCCGGGCGTCTCTCACATGCTGCACGTGGAAGCTCCCGAAGCCTTCCATCCGCACGTGTTGGCCTTTCTGGCGGCACACAGTCGGTCCGTCTGAACTTCCAACGAAAAAAGCCCGGCGCTCGGCCGGGCTTTGGATGAAACGCGACGGGCGGCGTCGCCTCAGGCGCTTTGCTGGCTTTCCTCGCCTTCCTCTGCCGGAACCTCGGCGGCGGCGGCCTCGGCGACCAGACGGTTGGCCTGGCCAACCCAGTCGTCCCGTTCGATCTGACCATTGAGCTTCAGCAGCTCGTCCAGGTTGGCGATGTCCTCATCGGAGAACGCGGCGATCTGGTCGAACCGCAGGACGTTGTATTTCTTGAGCTGCGCCTCGAGCTCCGGTGTGATCCCGCTGATCTGCTTGAGGTCGTCCGGCTGGCCCTTCGGCCGCTTGAAGCCCTTGAAGGCGGCATTCAGGCGACGCGCGCGGGCATCCGTGCGCTCCACGATGCGCGCAGCCTTGCCGCGGCGGCCGCGCAGGTAGTAGAGCTTCGCGCGGCGCACCTTGCCGCGGCGCAGCACCTCAATGTCGGCGATGTAGGGCGAGTAGACGGGGAAAACGCGCTCCACGCCCTCCCCGTACGAGATCTTACGGACCGTGAAGTTCTCGTTGAGCCCGGAGCCGGAGCGCGCGATGACGACACCCTCGTAGGCCTGTGTGCGGACGTTGTCGCCCTCGATCACCTTGACCATCACCCTGACGGTATCGCCGGGACCGAACTCTGGAACGACGCGTTTGCTGGTGACCGCGCTCATCTGCTCGGACTCGAGCACTTGGATGATGTTCATGGCTGGACCTCGACCGGAGTGTCAATGCGCGCCACGGGCTCCGACAAGCGGACCGTCGACCCCATGCGGCAGCATTTCGGGAATTCGGATCGCGGGTAGATAACGCAATCGGACCGGCTTGTCGACTCTCGCTTTGTTAGGATTACGTCAGGACTTTTCACCGGCCTTGGCAATGAGATCGGGCCGGCGCTCGCGCGTGATCCTGAGCCGCTGCTCCTGGCGCCACTCGGCGATGCGCTTGTGATCGCCGGAGAGCAGGACCTCCGGAATGGATCGCCCTTCCCATTCCCGGGGTCGGGTGTAGTGGGGATACTCCAGCAGATTGTCCTCGAAGCTCTCCTCCGAGAGCGACTCGTGCGCTCCGACAACGCCCGGCAGCAGACGGACGCAGGCGTCGATCAGCACCATGGCAGCGAGCTCGCCACCCGACAGGACATAATCGCCAATCGAGATCTCGCGTGCGCCTCGCGCGTCGAGCACACGCTGGTCGACGCCCTCGAAGCGGCCAGCCAGCACCATCACCCCCGGTCCCGCAGCCAGCTCGCGCACGAGTCGTTGGGTGAGTGGCCGGCCGCGAGGCGTCATGTAGATGAGCGGAGCGTCGGGTTGCTGCTTGCGGGCCGCGTCGATGGCCGCAGCTGCCACGTCGCAGCGCATCACCATGCCCGGGCCGCCGCCGGCCGGATTGTCGTCGACGGTCCGGTGCCGGCCGATGCCGAAATCCCGAATATTGTAGGTCGCGAGCGACCATACGCCCGAGTCGAGTGCCTGGCCGGACAATGAATAACCGAGCGGCCCGGGAAACATTTCGGGAAAGAGGGTGAGAACAGTTGCGCGCCACGGCGCCATGCCGGTGGCGTCGTGCGGCGTTGGCGCTGACATTTGCGGCTCTCCGCGGGCTTGCTGATGCGGGCTGCTGCCTGTTCTCCGATCTCAGGGGCCAAGTCAATGGCGCCAAGGGCGAAAGCCCATGACCAAGCCGACGCCCGAATCCGGCTCAGGCTGCCAACGGGCGGACCTGCTCTGGCAGAATGAGTTCGGCCGGCCGCGGCGAGTCTCCCACCTCCTGCGCCTGCGGCAGGTTGATGACCTCCGCGACCTCCAGCAGGAGCCGCTGGAAGGCGTAGTCCGCGGCCTCGAGCCGGACGAGAGAGCGCTGATGCAGCTCACGCGCCCGCTCACCCCTGGCAACGACCTCATGGATGAGCGCGGCGGCACGTTGAGAGTGCGCTTCCGGAGAGATGCGCGGCGGCACCCATTGGGATGCGGACGGCGCTAAGAATTCCTGCGGGGCGGCTTTCGAAGGTCTGGTGGCCTTTGCCGCCGCCTTAGAGCTTATTCTGCCTGCCGCCTTCGATCGCACCCTGCGAGCGCTCTGGCGCTTCGGCCTGCTCCTTGACTGCCACCCCAGCTTTTTCATCAGGCGCATCTTCAGCCAATAAAAGATTCCGACGAGAAGGGCTGAAGCCGCAAAGACCTGCCCAAAGCCGACCAGCGCCGCCTGGTAGTCGCGTGCAAAGTCGTAAAGCAGTGACATCGTCCGGCAATGAGGGTTCGGGAGGACCAGAAGGTGAAACAATACACGCTGGAAAAGCTTCGAGAATCGATAAAGTTCCAGATGCCGGAGTAGGCTCTGAGAAGTCTTAATGAACTCTTAACTTCTGTTCAGAAGCAGGGCACGACAGCGTCTGCGTGCCGCCTATCGCGTCTGCTTCAGGAGCTGAGACCGATCAGTCGTCGGATATCGTGCGGGGTCAGTCCGGCCGCTCTCAGCGCCTTGAGCGACGTATCGCGCGCACTCTTGCTGAGCTTGCGTCCGGTCGCGTCCGCGATGAGCCGGTGATGGTGGTACACGGGCTCCGGCAAATCGAGCAAGACCTGGAGCAAGCGGTGCACGTCGGTCGCCGCGAAGAGATCGAGGCCGCGCGTCACGTGGGTCACGCCTTGGCGCGCATCATCGACGACAACGGCCAGATGGTAGCTCGCAGGAATGTCCTTGCGGACGATGATGACATCACCCCAGCGCTCGGGCCGCGCCCGGATGCGACGGATCGCACGACCATCGGCGTCGAGCTCGGCAAACGACAGCTCGCTGCTCCCCGTTCTCTCCTTCAGCACTTCTAACGCCCTGGCCATGTCGAGGCGCATGGCGAACGGCTGGCCGGCAGCCCGGCGGCGGATTTGCTCCTCAGGGGGCAATGGAAGAAGAGCACGCGTGATCCGGGGGGCGCCATCGGGATCGACGAGTTCCGGATGCTCGATCGCGAACGCGCGCAACTCAGCGCGGGTCAGGTAACAGGGATAGAGCAGGCCTGTGCGCTTGAGGACTTCGGCAGCCACCCGGTAGTCGTCGAAGTGCTGCGACTGGTGCAGGACCGGCTCTTCCCACTCCAGCCCAAGCCAGGCCAGATCCTCGAAGATGGCCTGGACATAGTCGGGTCTGGTGCGGTTGACGTCGATGTCCTCGATCCGAAGCAGAAAACGCCCGCCAAGATGGCGCGCCATCTCGAACCCGGTCAGCGCCGACAACGCGTGGCCGAGGTGCAGCTCGCCGTTGGGGCTCGGCGCAAAGCGGAGCACGGGTCTCGTCATGCCGCGTGATAAAAGCACGACCGTTATCCTATCTCCATCGCCGGGCCGAATGGCGCTAAGCTGCCGATCTCATCAACTTGTCACAAGCGCACAAGCGGACGGGAATGGCTAAGCTGCGAAATTCCAGCAGTCGGGCGGACGTGGACGTGGGCATCATCGAGACCGCCGAGGACATCCGCGCCGGGATGCGGGCGATACGGCGTAAGTGCCCCCATCTGCGGCGCGTCCACGACGTCACGGGCGATCCCCCGCTGCGGCGGCGACCGGCAGGATTCGAGGGTCTTGCGCGCATCATCGTCGGTCAGCAGCTTTCGACGGCAAGCGCGGCGGCGATCTGGTCGCGGCTCGAGCTCGCAGTCGCTCCTCTCGCCCCTGAAACTCTCCTAGCGGCGAGCGACGAGGTGCTGCGCAGCGCCGGTCTATCGACCCCCAAGCTGCGCACTCTACGCAATGTGGCCCGCGCCGCCGCCGAGGGCGAGCTTGCGATCGAGACGCTGACGGCGCTGCCGGATGAGGCCATTCACGAGCAATTGACCCGAATTTCCGGCATCGGCCCGTGGACAGCGGACATCTTCATCATGTTCTGCCTGGGCCGGCGGGATGCGTTCGCAGCAGGTGATCTCGCCCTGCAAGTGGCGGCCGAAGGGGCCATGGGTCTCGACAGCCGCCCCAGTGCCGCCGAGCTGCTCGCCATTGCCGAGCGCTGGCGTCCCTGGCGCGGCGTCGCAGCTCGGCTGCTGTGGGCCTACCATCCCATTCTCAAGAAAAGGGGCTCTGGCGCGCCGCTCTGAGCGACACCCATGCGACATCTTGACGGACCTCGCCTGGAGCCGAGCCGACCCGTGACGGGCCTTGTCGTCCTTCTGCACGGCTATGGGGCCAATGGAGAGGACCTGATCGGGCTTGCCGAAGCCTGGCAGCCCCTCCTGCCGCAAATCGCTTTCGTCGCCCCGAACGCGCCCGAGCCTTTGCCGGGGGCAGGCTTCAGTGCGCGCCAATGGTTCGAGCTCACGTTTCGGGATCTCCACGAGCTTTGGCGCGGGGTCAATGCCGCCGGTCCCATACTGGAGAAATTTCTCGATTCGGAGCTCGGCCGCTATGGACTGCCGCCAAATAGGCTGGCGCTGGTGGGCTTCAGCCAGGGCACGATGATGGCCCTTCATGTGGGGCTGCGCCGCGCAGCCGCGCCCGCCGCCATCATCGGCTATTCGGGAGTCATTGCCGGACCGGAGCACCTCGAAGCTCAGCTGAAGGCCCGTCCACCGGTGCAACTCATCCACGGAGAGCTCGACGACGTCATCCCCATCGAGGCCTTACACATCACGCGTGAAGCCCTGGCCCGTGTGCGGATCCCAGTCGAATGGCACATCCGCCCTGGGCTCGGTCATGGCATCGAGCCCGTCGGGCTCAAGCTCGGCGGCAGTTTTCTTGCGCAGGCACTGAAGCCCGGCCATTAGGGAAAGGGCACAGGCCGAAGCTGGTATCCGCCCTCCCGAAATTTGAATCAGTTGCGCTTTTCCGCACACTTCACAGAACCGACATGCAGCGATAGTATCCCTGGTCAGCGCGAGTGCGACGTGCATTGCTCGAACCGCTAGGGCAGAGTACGGGAAGCACAGACGTGACAGCCTCAGCGACACCGCCGGAATCAATGCCGGCTCTGGTCCTGAACGCCGACTTCCGGCCACTCAGCTACTATCCGCTTTCGCTCTGGAGTTGGCAGGACACGATCAAGGCGGTCTTCCTCAACCGGGTGAACATCGTCTCCGAATACGAGAAGACGGTGCGCAGTCCTTCATTCGAAATGCGCATCCCGAGCGTCGTCGCACTCAAGAATTATGTCAGGCCTGCCCTTTATCCTGCCTTCACGCGGTTCAACGTCTTCCTGCGCGACCGCTTCACCTGCCAGTATTGCGGCTCCAAAGAGGACCTGACGTTCGATCACGTCATTCCGCGGTCGCGCGGCGGTCAGACCCGATGGGACAACGTCACGACGGCGTGCGCGCCTTGCAATCTGGCGAAGGGCGGAGCCATGCCGGACAAGGCCGGCATGCGGCCGAAGCAACCGCCGTATCGTCCTACCGTCTTCGAGCTGCATCGTAACGGCAGGCTTTTCCCGCCCAATTACCTGCACGAAAGCTGGCTCGATTACCTCTACTGGGATACCGAACTCGAACCCTGACGAACGGCTCCGACAGCTCGCGCGACCATCATCTACGCCCAATCGCGCGATGCAATATCCAGGTCGGCACCAACGCGACGAGGAAGATCACCATCACCACGAGGAAGCCGTCGCGAAAGGCGAGCGTATTCGCCTGGATTGCAATCATTTGGCCGAGATACCAGAGCGCTGCGGGAATCTGCTGAATATCGGGCAAGCCGGCATGTCCGAGAAGTGCTGCGACCTGATGCAGAAGCGCAACCGTCGTGGAATTGTCGCTCGTTTGGGTCGCCGCCAGTGCGTCGGCGTGAAAAATCGTGCGGCGCTCGAGAAACACGGACAGCAGATTGACGCCGAAGGCGCCACCTAGCTGGCGCACGAAGTTGATGGCACCTGACCCTTGCGCGATCAGCTCGCGCGGCAGCACCCTCAGCGACCCGGCCGTCAGCGCCGGGAACACGAGGCCGAGGCCGATGCGCGAGATGACGGTCCACCAGGCAACCGTCCAGAATGCCGAATTGATCTCGATGGACGCGGTCAGCCAGGACGAGTAGGCGAAAATCGCCATGCCAACGCCGATCAGCAGGCCAATGGGAAGCCGGTCTGCCAGGCGGCCCGCAAGCGGAAAGACGAGGACCAGGACGAACCCTGAGGGCATCAGCAGCAGCCCGGCCTCGGTCGGCGTAAAGCCTTGTATCGTCTGCACGAAGAGCGGCACGAGATACGTCGAGCCGAACAGCCCGGCACCCATGATGAAGCTGACGAGCGCGGCGGCCGCGAATGGCACCTCCAGGAAGACCCGCAGGTCCAGCATGGGCTTTTCTGCCCTCAATTCCCACCACGCGAAGCTCGTTATGGCGACGACGGAAATTGCGAACTGCAGAAGAATGGGATCGGAGTTCCAGCCCTGGCGCTGCCCATTCGTCAGAGCCGTCAGCAGCATGGACAGGAACAGGCCGAGCAGCCCCATCCCGATCCAGTCGAAGCCCGGTCGCGGCCCGCTTTGCTGTCGGGTGGGCAGGAAAAAGTTCGAAAGGACAACGCCGAGGATCGCGAAGGGAACGCCCAGATAGAAGACATAGCGCCAGTTGAACGTGTCGATCAGCAGCCCCCCGATCCACGGGCCCAACGCCGGCGCGAGCACGACGCCGATGCCATAGATGCCCATTGCGGAGCCGCGCTGGTCCGGGGGAAACACTTGAAAGAGCAGCACCATCCCGAGCGGCTGCACCACGCCCGCCGCCGCACCCTGAATGACGCGGGCCAGTGTCAGCACCTGCTCATTCGGCGCCATCCCGCCGAGCACCGACCCCGCCATGAAGGTCAAGAGCGCGCCGATCATGCTGAGGCGCTGGCCGAAAGCCTTGTCGGCCCAGTCCGTCAGCAGCATCGTCGCCGTCATGGCAGCGAGGAAGCCGGTCGACAGCCATTGCGCCTCGACCTGGCTGATTCCGAACGCGCCCATCACGTCGGGAATGGCGACGTTCACGATGGTCGTCGAAAGCACGACCGCAATCGCCGAGATCATCACGCTGCACGTCGCGAGCCAACGGTAGGCCGGCCCGTAGCGGGCGAAGAGATCCTCAGTCGACGACATCGATGCTGACTTCCACCATCATGCCCGGGCGTAACAGCCCGTCCTTCTGCTCGACGGAGACGCGGATGGGGACACGCTGCGTGATCTTGGTGAAATTGCCGCTGGGGTTCGGGCTGGGTAGCAAGGCGAACTGGCTCGTGGCGGCCTCGCCGAGGCGGATCACCTTCCCCTTGAACTCCAGATCAGAATAAGCGTCGACCGTAATCGTGGCGGGTGCGCCGAGCTTCAGCCGACTGAAGTCCGTCTCCTTCACGTTGGCATCAACCCAGACATTGGATGGGTCGTGGTAGACCAGCAGGCGCGCTCCAGGTGAAACATACTCGCCCGGGTCGACGAAGGTAGCGCCGACGACGCCGTCAAAAGCGGCTCGGATCGTGCCTCGGTCGATCTCCACATCCTTGCGATCGCGCTCGGCGATCTGGGCTGACTTACGCGACTCCAGAACTGCGATCTGGCGCTCCAGAACCTCGATCTCTGCGGCTTGCGCCTCCACAACGGCCAGATTGGCCTTGGCCGTGGCGATCCGGGCTTCGGTCGCATTTTGTTGCTGCTCTGCCGTGGTACGCTCGGCCAGCGCCTCCTCCAGGTTTTCCTGCGCGACGACCTTGCGCTGTGCGAGGGCCTCGATCCGGTCGTAGTGGCTGTGCGCCTTCTGCAGAACCGCCCGGCTCGCCCGATACGCCGCTTCGGCGGCAGCCACCTCAGCCTTTGCTGCATCGACCTTCTTCGCGATCTGCACGCGAATCATGTCCTGCTGCGCACGAAGCTGCTTCTGCTCCGCCTCGATCGCGGCGATCTGAGCCTCTATGGCGTCCCGCTCGAGCTTGGTCTGGCTGCGATCGATCCTGACGAGAAGATCGCCCTTCTTCACGGCATCGCCGATGACAACCGGTACCTCCAGAACTCGTCCGTTCACCTCACTGCTGACGGTTATGAGGTTGGCGGCAATGCGGGAATCGTCGATGTAGACATGGGTCCAGCGATGCACGAGCCAATCGGCGGCAACCGCCAGGAAGAGCAGGGCGATGACACCGATCGCACTCATGCGGAACCGGCGGCGCTGCCAGAAGGGCAGCGGAGCCGAAAAGGCCTTTTCCGCTTTGGGTTCGGCGATCGAAGGGGCTTCCTTCGTCCGCAAGTCCGTGACTGCGCTCAAATTCCTGCCCCCTCCAGTCTGTCGGCAATCGTCTTGAGCACCCTGCCGGCGATGGCGAGATCGCCGGCAGGGATGCCGGCAAGGAGCTCGCCCCGCAGTTCTCCGGCAATGCGATTGATTTCGGCGAGGGTCGGCCCGGCGCGTTCGGTGAGCGCGACCTTCTTGACTCGGCGATCGCTGCCGCAGGCGCGCCTTTCGACCAGGCCCTGCTGCTCCAGGCCATCCAGAAGGCGGACGAGGGTCGGCCCTTCGATGCCGATCATGTCAGCGAGCTCCCGCTGGGAAATCGGCCCAGATCGAGAGAGGTACAGCAGAGCGACCCAGCGCGCCTGGGTGAGGTCCAGGTGCCTCAATCGCTCGTCCAGCCGGGCACGCCACCGGCGGCTGACACGCGACAACTCCAACGCGAACTCTTGCGCGGTGCTCATATGAATAGGATTCTAATGATTAGAGTTCTATCATACGGCGCGAGCACTCGACCCGCAACGCTCTCCCGCACCCCCCAGCATGAGCACCAAGCGTGCAACGAAAAATGCCCCGGTTGGACGCCGGGGCAGAGGTAACTTCATCAGGAAATCGTAGAAGATCAGGGCTGTTTCAGGCCGCCATTCGGAAATTGCGAAGACAGAGCCGTTCAGCGATCACGTCCACTGCCTTGCTCCAGCTCAGCCCCTCGACGTGCTCGAGACCGAAAGCGGTAACGGCGTCCGCGGGAGTTCCTCCGTCGCGGAAGACCCGCGCGCAGATCTGGCGCGCGACACCAATGGCGGAATGCCACTGCAGCGGATTGATGTTATTGCGAATCATGACTTGCCTCACATCTCGACGCGGCTCATTGCCGGACCATCAGGGCGGCAAACACGTTCGACGCTTGGCATCACTACGCGAGACCGTGCAATGTGACGCCTTCGGGAGACTGCAGTCATGCGCCTCACGTGCTTGCCAACTCATGGGGGGCGGGGGGCGCCCCCAATTCCGTCCTCAGTTTTCCACCGGAGGAGGTGTCGGTTCGGCGCTGATGAGCTTCGTCTCCAGACAACGGGAGGGCCTTGCGTTCCTTGCTCAGCTCTCTCAGCAACGATCCGACTACCTCGTGCAGTGGAAGCCACGGGCTTTGGGCCTGACCAACTGCGTGCATACTCGAAACGCCTCACGAGACTCGATGAACCTGCAGACGCAGAACTCCTGCTGCAGAACGCAAACTCTACGCAGACGCCAATCCACCTACTGCAGACGCGAAACGATTCACTGCAGACGCCGACTCACTGGGACACGGGGCACTTTTTCCACCGCCTGCGGTACGCTGCTCTCCAGGAACTCTCTGGAGCGGGCCGACTGATCCGCCGCTTGTGCGAGCCGCACAGCGATACGCCTACGTTTTCTCGCCGCTGCGGCCCGCTTGAGCTTGAGAAACGCGCTGCGGAGCGCGCTTCTTGGAGAAGTGCCATACGCCAACTCAACAGAACGCAACGGAACGCGACTGGTACTCGCTCGCGGCAACAGCCTCGCGAACTCTGCGGCCGTTGCTCCGGACGCCGGTACGCTGGCATCCCGCGCGATACGCCTGAACAAGGAGCGCGGCAGCGGCATACGGGAGGAAGCGATACGCGATACGCTGTGCACTGGAGTTACGCTCCTCACCTAAAACACTTACGTTCGTTCTGTGTTCCGCGAACGGTCTAAACTTAATCCTTGGCATGTGGCTGAACGGTGACACGTTTTTGGCCAAGACAAGGTTTTTCACTGAGGATTTGTTCAGCTCTGAATAGCGCTGAATACGCGCCTGCGTCGGCGCGCGGGCGTTCTCAGGCCCGCTGCCAGCTGAGACGCGCTGCCGTGAAGATGGAGAGCGAAAGGAGCAGCGACAGCACGGCGTTCCAGCCGGCGAACGACAGGCCCAGGAACCGCCACGCCGCCTCGTCGCAACGAACGACGCGCACGCTCTCGAGCCGCTTCAGCAGCCCGCCAGGGCCAGCCCCAAGCGGCTCGAGCGCGAACTGGCAGGTCTCAGGCCCCGCCCAGAATTTCCACTCGACGCCGGCGTGATAGACCCCAAGCCCCGCGTTCACGAGGAAGCCTATAGCCACAAGCGCGAAAAGGGCGGCTGCAAGCCGTCGCTGTCCGGTGCTGACGAGGACGAGGGCGCCGAACAGCAGCGGAATGCCGATGTAGTAGGCATAGCGCTCCTGCAAGCAGAGCGCACAAGGCCGATAGCCGCCGATGTGCTCGAACCCGAGCGCCGTCAGGATGATCGCCACTGCCGCCAGGAGCGCAGCGGCGCCCCATCTGTAGGCTGGATCTCGCTCGGAAACGGGCAGCGGCGATGGCATGACTCACACGAGATAGCGAAGGGTAATGAACCCACCGAATAGCAGCACGAAAAACACGGTCGTCACCAGCCCCAGCCGCTGCTCGATAAATTCGCGGATGGGAGCGCCAAACCAGTAGAGGAGACCGCTGACGAGATAGAACCGCAGTCCGCGGGAAGCGATGCTGGCCAGCACGAATATCACAAAATTGAGCTGCGTGACCCCGCTGGCAATCGTAATCACCTTGTAGGGAAAGGGCGTCACGCCGAAAAAGAAGACGATGAGTGCGCCATACTCATTGTAGGTGCTGGCGAACCGCTCGAACTGCTCCGCGTAGCCGTAGAGATCCAAAAGCGGCTTGCCAAGCAGGTCGAACAGGAAGAGCCCGATCAGGTAACCCGCAGCACCTCCCAGCACAGAACCGACGGTAGCTATGGTGGCGTACGCCCAGGCCCTCATTCTCTTGGCGAGGACCATGGGCATCAGAAGGACATCGGGAGGGATCGGGAAGAACGAACTCTCGATGAACGACACCCAGAACAGCGCGTGGGGAGCCCGCCTGTGGCTCGCCAAGTCCATCGTCCAGTCGTAGAGTTTTCGCAGCATGGCGGCCGTGATTACGCTGAGAACCACGGCCTGTCCACCAAACAGAACCGCTGATCGTGGTGATCCTGTCAGACCGGAAGAGGGTCGTCGAAGGCTGCCGACAGACGCAAGACGAGCTCGTTCAGCACCATACGGCCCGACGGAGTCGCCTTGATGCGCCTGCCGCCATCCACAACGGCGATGAGACCCTGTCGGCAGAGCTCTGCAACCGTGCCCTCGCGGGGACGGACCCCGCCGATTCGCGCCAGCCGTTCGAGATCAAGGCCTTCCGCGAGCCGGAGGCCCATCAGGAGTGCCTCGTCGGCCTGCTCGCCCCGACTCAGCGGTTCGGCGGCGATCAGCCCATGCCCGAATTGCTCGACTTTCTCCAGCCAGCGCTCGGGTGCCCGCTCGTCCATCGTTGCAAGCCGCTCGCGCCCTACGATCAGCCGGCCGTGGGCACCAGGGCCGATGCCGGCGTACTCGCCATAGCGCCAGTAGAGGAGATTATGCCGGCTTTCCTCGCCGGGCACTGCATGATTGGAAATCTCGTAAGCGGGCAAGCCGCGTGCAGACATGATCTCGTTCGTCAGCTCATAGAGCGCGCTCGCCTGCTCTCCATCCGGCACACGCAGCTTGCCGGCAGCATGCAGCGCCGCGAATGGCGTCCCATCCTCGATCGTGAGCTGATAGAGCGACATGTGGCCGCCGGCTATGATGATGGCTTCCTCGAGCTCCGCGCGCCAGGCCTCCAGCGTCTGGCCGGGCCGCGCGTAGATCAGATCGAAGCTGAAGCGCGCGAACGTGCTGCTGGCGACCGAGAGGGCCGCCTTGGCCTCGGCGACGGTGTGCAGGCGGCCCAGTTGCCTCAAGTCCACGTCGCGCAGCGCCTGCACCCCGAGCGAGACGCGATTGACGCCAGCGGCCCGATAGCCGCGAAACCGGCCTGCCTCGACGCTCGACGGGTTGGCTTCCAGCGTGACCTCGACATGGCTGTCGATGGACCAGAGCCGGCCGATCTCATCCAGGATGCCGGCCACCGTGCTCGGCTGCATGAGGGACGGCGTGCCCCCGCCGATGAAGATGCTGTTGACCGTGCGCCGGCCGATGCGCTCGCGCGTCGTCTGCAGCTCGCGGCGGAATGCCGCCAGGAATCGCGGCTCGTCGACGCCGCTGGCGCGCACGTGGCTGTTGAAGTCGCAGTAGGGGCACTTCGACGCGCAAAACGGCCAGTGAATGTAGACCCCGAAGCCCGCCTCGTCAGGATTGCCGGCCATCGAGGCAGGCATCGACAAAGAGCGCGAAAGCCCGGGCGCGGTGGCTGATTGCATGTTTCCTTGCCGGATCCATCTCGCCGAACGTCAGGGTCTCGCCGTCGGGCAGGAACATGGGATCGTAACCGAACCCACGACTACCGCGCGGCGGCCACACGAGCCGGCCAAAAACCTTTCCCTCGAAGATCTGCGCCTCCCCGTCCGGCCACGCAAGGCTCAAGGCGCAGGTGAAATTGGCACGCGGCCCCGCGCCGCTCCACGCGCCCACTGCCGTGAGCTCGTCCGCGACGCGCTGCATGGCGAGGCTGAAGTCCTTGGCCGGACCGGCCCATCGGGCGGAGTAGATCCCGGGCCGCCCGCCCAAAGCCTCGACTTCGAGGCCAGAGTCATCCGCCAGCGCCGGCAGCCCCGATCGGGTCGCAGCGGCGACGGCTTTCAGGCGCGCATTGCCGGCGAACGTCGTCTCAGTCTCCTCCGGCTCCGGCAGGTTCAGGTCTTTGGCCGAGACGACCTCCAGGCCGTAAGGGCCGACGAGATCAGCAATTTCGCGCAGCTTGCCGGGATTATGGCTGGCCACCACCAACCGCGTACCCTTCTGCAGCTTCCTCATCACTCGAGACCCCAGATCCGCGGCTCGGCGAACTCCAGGCAATTCCCGGCGGGATCTCGGAAGTAGATCGAGCGCCCGCCGCCCGGCCACTCGAAATCGGCCTCGATGGGGACGCCGCGATCGATCAGTCGCTGCCGCCAGCTCTCGATCTCATCGGCGCTGGCGCCGAAACAGACGTGACCCGGCCCGACGGCGCCGTGCGGAGGGACTGGCAGGGCATTCGGCCCCGGCGGCTTCGAGGTGGCCTGCGGGTTGAACAGCAGCAGAACCTGATTGCCACAACGGTAGAAGAGCTGCCGTCCGCGGGCCTTGGAGAACGGCTCCATGCCAAGCACGTCACGATAGAACCGCTCGGCGGCCTCCAAGTCGCTGACGTAAAGAACCGTTTCCAATATGCGCGCCGGAGTCATGCCTTCGCCTTCGCTGGTGCCCCGGCGATGAAACGCTCAAGCCACCGTCAGTTTCTGAAGTCCCACCAGCTCCTTGATACCCTTGCGGGCGAGCACCATCAGCTCGTCGAACTGCTCCTGGCTGAACGGCTCTTTCTCGGCCGTACCCTGCACCTCGACGATGCCGCCCGAGCCGGTCATCACGAAGTTGGCATCCGCATCGGCCTCCGAGTCCTCCGCGTAGTCGAGGTCGAGGACCGGCTGCCCCTCGTAGATCCCGGCCGACACGGCGGCGACCTGATCCTTCAAGACGTCGCCGCCGACCATGTCGCGCGCCCGCATCCATTGGATGCAGTCGTGCAGCGCCACCCAGGCCCCAGTGATCGCCGCCGTGCGCGTGCCTCCGTCTGCCTGCAACACGTCGCAGTCGATGGAGATTTGCCGCTCGCCGAGCTTCTGCAGGTCGACGACCGAGCGCAACGCCCGACCGATCAACCGCTGGATTTCATGGGTCCGGCCGGTCGCATGTCCGATGGTCGCCTCGCGCCGGGTCCGCTCGCTGGTGGCGCGCGGCAGCATGCCGTACTCGGCGGTCACCCACCCACGCCCCTGATTTTTCAGCCACTGCGGGACGCGCTCCTCCAAACTGGCCGTGCACAGCACATGCGTGTGCCCGAACTTGATGAGACAGGAGCCTTCCGCGTGCATCGAGACCGCGCGCTCGAACGAGACGCGGCGCAATTCGTCTGGCTTGCGTTTTGACGGTCGCATGACAATGTTCTGGGTTGCACGAGCAGGCCAGCCGACCGCCGGCCAACCCCTGGCGCGGCAAACTAGGCGAGCAGGGGCCGCCGTTCAACTGCATTTCGCGGCATTTGACGAGCAGGTCGGCGTCGGCCTAGATTCGAGCACAAGGTTGTTGGTGGAAGCTGTACACCTTCAACGAGAACCATGACAGGAACGATTAGCGAGCTGAACAAGCTCAACGAGCGCTCCCGCGCGATATTTCGTCAAATCGTCGAGAATTATCTCGAGACCGGTGAACCCGTGGGCTCGCGCAACATCTCGCGCAATCTGCCGATGACGCTGTCGCCCGCGTCGGTGCGCAACGTCATGTCGGATCTCGAGCAGCTCGGGCTCATCTACGCACCACATACGTCAGCTGGGCGATTGCCGACGCAGATGGGGTTGCGTCTCTTCGTCGACGGCCTTCTGGAGCTGGGAGACCTCTCCGAGGAAGAGCGCAAGCACATCCAGTCGCAGATCGCCTTCAGGCGCGACAAGTCGATCGAGCAGCTGCTGGAGGAGGCTGGAGAGATGATCTCCGGCCTGTCGCACTGCGCTGGCGTCGTGCTCGCCGAGAAGCAGGTGAGCCGGCTCAAGCACATCGAGTTCGTGCCGCTGGAGCCCGGTCGCGCGCTGGTGGTGCTGGTGGGCGACGACCAGACGGTCGAAAACCGGATCGTTTCGGTGCCCGCCGGCCTGCCGCCTTCGGCCCTGGTCGAAGCAGCGAACTATCTCAATGCCCACGTGCGCGGACTTTCGATCGACGAGGCCCGGAGCCGGATCGAGCAGCAGATTGCCTCGGCCCGAGCCGAGCTCAATACGCTCACTCAGAAAGTGATCAAGGCCGGTCTGGCGGAATGGTCCGGCTCGCTCGGAGACCGGCAGAGCTTGATCGTGCGCGGCCAGTCGAACCTGCTGAAGGACCTCACCGCCATCGAGGAGCTGGAGCGCATCCGCCAGCTCTTCGAGGATCTCGAAACCAAGCGCGATCTCATCCAGCTCTTGGGCCTTGCGGAGCGCGGCGAGGGTGTCCGGATCTTCATCGGGTCGGAGAACAAGCTCTTCTCGCTTTCCGGCTCGTCGCTGATCGTGGCACCCTTCCAGGACAAGTCGCGCAAGATCGTGGGCGTGCTGGGCGTGATCGGGCCGACACGCATCAATTATGCCCGGATCATCCCGATGGTCGACTATACTGCCAAGCTGGTTGGTCGGCTGCTCACTTGATTTTTCTTTCCCTCAACCCATCATACCGGCCGACTCTCGAGGCGAGCAGACCGCCAGCCTCGCTTTTTGCGTACTCTCCAGAACAGCTCTGAGGACTCATGAGCGCAAAGCCTAGCCCAGAAGAACAACCAGCCCCGCACGAGGCGTCAGCCGAGGCGCAAAAATCCGAGGCGGCCGCCGCGGAGGACAATCGGCCGCAGGCGGGTTCAAACGAGCAAGGCCCGGCGACAGCCGAAGCCGGTAGCGAGCGGCCTGCAAAGCAGGAGGCAGCCGCCGCCGAAGCTGAGGCGGGGCAATCGGCGGGTGCCGAGGCACGGGTGGCGGAGCTCGAGGCGCAGGTGGCCGATTTGACGGATCGTCTGCTTAGGGCACACGCGGAAATTGACAACATCCGCAAACGCGCCGAGCGCGAGAGGTTGGACACGGCCAAGTACGCGATCACCAAGTTCGCCGGC
>DASVDU010000010.1:0-15799 GCA_036380915.1 Hyphomicrobiaceae bacterium
CGTCACCCCATCCGGGGAGATTAGCAGCCACTGATCAGCATTCAAAGCGTCTTGGTGTGACGGCTCTCCAGCATCGGGCCGATCTGGACCAGGATGGTGGCGGAGAACATCAGCGCGGCGCCGACCCAGCCGATGGGCGCCAGCCATTCGCCGGCGAACAAGACGCCTGCCGCCGCGGCGAACAGCGTTTCCATGCTCATCAGGATGGAGGCTTCGCCCGGGGGCGTGTCTTTGAGCGCGATCGCCAGCAGCGTGAAGGTGAGGGCACTGGACAGGACACCGACATAGGCGACGGCCGGCAGGGCCTTGTACAACCCATCCAGGGTGTTGTGCTCGATCGCCAGTGTCAGGATACCGCCGCCGACAGCGACACAGGCGAACTGCATGGCCGTGTAGGCGACGGGCCTGCCGTAGATGGTCGCGCGGCTGGTAATCAGCATGTGGATTGCCCAAGCCACCGCAGACGCGGCAATCAGCCCGTCGCCGGTCGAGAAGCCTCCGACCGTTCCGCCACCGAGCAGCCAGACTCCGAGGAAAGCCAAGGCGACGGCCGGCCAGACGTAGACGGCCGGCCGCTGCTTGAACGCAATCCAAGCCATCAGCGGCGTCGCAACGACATAGAGGCCCGTCAGAAAGCCCGCGTTCGTCACGGTGGCATCGATGAGCCCGGTCTGCTGAAGGCTCGCACCGACGAGGAACGCGAGGCCACCCGCGACGCCGATCTGGACGAGGCCGCTCGACCAGGAGTTCGCGACGCGTCGCGCCTCGATCAGGGCGAGCGGCGTCAGGCAGACGGCCGCAATGAGGCCACGCGCGGCAATGAACAGGAACGGGCCGATATGCTCCATGGCCGCCTTCTGAAAATAGAATGCAACACCCCAGACGGCGGCGGCGAGAAGCAGCAGGAGATCGGCTCTGAGGCGGCGCATGAGGGCGAGGTGATAGTTGGCCGCTGAACGCGGCGCAATGAAATTAAGTCGCAGGGCAGAGCCGTGCCGTCGCATAACGTCGCGCTGGACAAGTCCTGCGCCGCACCGTACTGGCTTGCGGCTTCTCCGTCAGGATGTCACTGTCCATGCCCGCCGCCGGCTCTTTGTCGTGGCCACACATTGCGCCGCTCGTCCTGCTCCTTGCCTCGAACGTGTTCATGACCATCGCTTGGTACGGGCATCTGAAGTTCAAGACTGCGCCGCTGCTCGTCGTGATCGTCGGCTCATGGGCGATCGCCTTCGTGGAATACTGCCTCGCGGTGCCGGCGAACCGGATCGGGCATGCCGTCTATTCGGCCGCCGAGCTGAAAACGATGCAGGAGGTCATCACCCTCGTGATTTTTGCCGCCTTTTCCGTGCTCTACTTGGGTGAGCCGCTGACCTGGCGGCATGCAGCGGGTTTCGCGCTGATCGCGCTCGGCGCCGGTTTCGTCTTTTCGGCGCGGGCCTGAAGGTGTGCCCGAGCCGGTAATCCTGCTCGTATTGATGGCAGCGGCGTTCGCAGGGGCTTTCGTCCAGGCGGCGGTGGGCTTTGGCTTTGCGCTGATCGCTGCCCCGATCTTCCTCACGGCCATGAAATCGGGGTCGGCGATGCAGGTGCTGGTCGCCATCCATGTCGTGCAGAGCGCGATGCTTGTTCCCGGGCTCTGGCGCTCGGCCCCGGCGAAGCTGCTTCATCCCATGCTGCTCGGGAGCCTCGCCGGGTTCCCGCTGGGGCTCGCGGTGTTCGTCGCGCTCGACCTCGACGCGCTGAAGCTGGCGGTCGGGATGGTGATGCTGGTCTTCACGGCGTTGCTGGTCGCGCGCGACCGGAGCTGGCTCAGCCAGATGTTCGCCTCGAGCGGGCCGCCGAACCGGGCGGCAGCGGCAGGCGTCGGCGCATCCGCCGGGGCGCTGACCTCAGTTCTGGTGATGCCCGGGCCGCCGCTCATCCTCTATGTCGCCGCGCGCCGGATCGGGAAGGAGGAGAGCAGGGCGCTGTCGCTGACCTTCTTCGCGTTCTGCTACGTGGCCGTTACCCTGCTCCACGCCACGTGGACGGGTATGAGCTTTGAGACGTGGGTCTTGGCGGCGGCGCTGTCCCCGGTGGTGGTGATCGGGACGCTGCTTGGGGACAGGCTGGCGCGCTGGCTCAGCGAGGCCTGGTTCCGCACCGCCGTGCTGGCGGTCTCATTCCTCTCCGGAGCGTGGGCCGTCTGGAGCTCGTTTTGAGCGAAATGCCCGGGACCACAGCCGGGGTTCCCCGATCTCGACCGACGGTGGCAAAGTTCGCGCCCAAAACCCCTCTCCCCGGCGGGGAGTGGGTTAGGCTGAGGGGGGACCGACGCTCGCTGATGTTCTAATCCCTCACCCGGCCCTTCGGGCCGACCTCCCCCCATGGGAGAGGTGAGGCGAGTGCGCGCAGCATCGCTTCCAACTTGGTCGGAAACGCTCTACAGCCCGCGAACGAGATTGCCGACCATCAGCACCATGTAGGCCGTGATCGCCAGCCAGTATTCCTGGTGGGGAAGGTAGCGGGGCACGTGCAGGAAGCCGAGCTTCGTCGCCACGGCGAGCAGTGCCAGCACGAGCGAGATCAGAAACACCGCGATGGTCGGCGGATTGAGACGCATGGCAAAGCCCCCTCCGAGGCGTCAGCCCACCTCTTTACAGCGTGCGATGCGTCTCGCCAATGCCCATCGGGCTGAGTTCGTCGGCCTCGATGATGAAGCGAACGAGGCGAGGATGGCTCGTCCCGGTCTCCCGCGTGGTCACCAGCAGGAAGCGCGGTCCTGCCTTGCTCTCCACCCGGGTGAGGTTCGGGCCGATCTCGCGAATATCGATGACTTCGAGCGTCCTGTTGCCGTTGCCCCCGGATATCTCGATGCGATCTCCAACCTGTACGGGCTTCGACAATCCCAGTGGGAGCTCATCGTCCAGGCGGCTCAGCCAGAAATTGGGGCTCTCTGCCAAGGCCTGCTTACGTTGAGTGTTCGGGGGTGTATCAGGAGCTTGCGCCACCGGGGATTCAGCGAGGGCCGCCTCGACACCCCGGTCGAGGATCGCGTCGGGGCGGAAAACCGTCCATGCAAGCACGCCCACGGCGGTACAAGCGCTCGCCAGCGCGATGAGCGGTAAGCCTGCAATGATCTTGCGACCGTTGACCATGTTCCGTCTCCAAGCTCCGTCGCTCAAGTCGAATATATAGGACGACCGGCGACGCGTGCGAACCCTGCTGCCGCCTGCGATTCTGTCCCAGCTGTACCACGTATTTCTGGTCGGCCTCTTGGCCGGCAATGTGGCCGCGGGCGGTGCCGCGCCGGTCTGGTGTTGTTCAGATTGCCGATAGAGCGGGCTCTGATTTGCTGGATTCGCCCTCTTTCGCGGGTATTGTAGCCGGGCAGCCACATAACGACGCAGGAGGACGCCCATGAAGCTGACACCCGAGCAGCTCAAGCAGTTCGAGGACGAGGGCTGGTTTTTCCTCCCCGATTGCTTTTCGGAGGAAGAGGTCTCGGTACTCCGTCGGGAGGCCGAGCAGATCTTCAGCCAGAGCCGCCAGGAAATCTGGCGCGAGAAATCCGGCGCACCCCGCACGGCCTTTGCTGCGCACACCTACAACGAGGCATTCGGCATCCTCGCCCGACACCCGCGTCTCGTCGAGCCGGTCGAGCAGGTGTTCGGCGAGAAGCTCTACATGCACCAGTTCAAGGTGAACGCGAAGGCCAAGTTCGACGGCGACGTCTGGCAATGGCATCAGGATTACGGCACCTGGGCGCGTGATGACGGCATGCCCGAGCCGCGCGCCATGAACATCTCCGTGTTCCTGGACGAAGTGTTCACCTTCAACGGGCCGCTGATGCTGATCCCGAGAAGCCACAAGCACGGCGTTCTCGAAGCCGGGCACGACAAGGCGACGACGAGCTACCCGCTTTGGACGCTGGACCACGAGACCGTGGAGCGCCTCTGCAACGACGGCGGCCTTGTTGTGCCGACGGGCAAGCCGGGGAGCGTGCTCATGTTCCACGGCAACCTGGTGCACGGCTCCGCTGGAAACATCACGCCATTCCCGCGCAAGATCGTGTACCTGACGCTTTGTGCCGTCTCGAACTACATCCGGAAGCCGACGCGGCCCGAGTGGATCGCGCACCGCGACTTCACGCCGATCGAGACGTGCGCGGACGACGCTTTGCTGACGTATGCACGGCAGTACCGGCAGGCGGCGGAGTAGGCCGTTGTATCACGGCCTGGCTTCCGACACCCCGGACAGCGTGAGCCTTGGCGAGCGCTGATCCGGGGTGGATGGTTTGCCCGGAATGCCTACAGGGTGGGCAGCAGCAGGAACATCGCTGCGGCGACCAGTGTCGGCCCCACTGCGGCGGCCAGCAGGCCCAGCGGCTTGATGGCGCCGTCGTCGAAGCTGCCTTTCAGGATTGCGAAGCCGGCCGGGTTGGGCGCATTGGCGATGACGGTGAGGCCGCCGCCGGTTACCGCGCCAGCGACAAGCGCGTACTTGAAGTCGTCCGTGACGCCTTCGACCAGCGACCCGAGGTAGGTGAGTGCCGCGTTGTCGGTGATGGCCGTCAGGGCCGTGGCGCCCCAGTAGAGTACCGCAGGTGACATGCCTTCCAGGGTCGGCTGCAACCACCACTTCTGCAGTCCGCCGAGCACGACGAGGCCGGCGAGGAAGAAGGCCACCATCAGCCCCTCACGGATGAGCAGCCGGGACTGATACTGCTTGTAGGCCTCCGTGAAGCCGAGGAAGAACAGGAAGATGCCGGCAAACACGACCAGATGGTGATTGAACACCACCACGCCCGTGAGAAACATCAGGTGCACGGCCACGACCCAGCTTGGCACATCAAGGCGCGCGAGGGCTGCCGACATCGTCTGAACGCTCTTCAGGTGGTTGCGGAAGAGATAGGTCACCACAACCGCATTGATGAACACCGCAATGGCCGCCTTCCAGCCGAAGTGCAACAGCATGAAGGCCATGTCCCAGCCCCAGGTGCCGGCGACCATCAGGACGGGCGGCGCCGCGAATGGCGTCAGAACACCGCCGATAGAAACATTGACGAACAAGACCCCGATGGTCGCGTATTTGAACACGTTGGGCGCGTTCCTGTTGATGAACCGCTCGCGCAGCAGCAGCGCCGAAAGCGTCATCGCGGCCGGCTCCGTGATGAACGAGCCGAGGAGGGGGCCGATCGCCAGCACGGTAAGGTAGTAGGCGGCCGACGCTGGAAGTGGCAGGATTCGCGAGATCCAGACCAGGAGCGCGCCAGCGAAGTCGATGATGGGCCGGCTGGCGGCGATCACCATGATGACGAAGACGAAGGCCGGCTCGGTAAAATTGCGGCTTTCGAGGTAGTGCATCGACGAGTCGGTGCCGAGCTGAATCGCAACCAGCACCAGGAGCACCATGGCCCAGAAGCCGAACACTGCTTCCACTTCACCGAGCAGGTGCCACAGGCCCGCGTGCGCGGGTTGAACCTTGGCCAGATGCTCGAAGTAGGCTGTCGAGAAGGTGTGAATGACAGCCAACGCAAACAGTGCTGCAGCCAGAATTTCGACGGAGTGTGGAAGGATCATTTCGGCCATGCGTGGTCCCCGTCAGATTGGCGCATGCTCGGAAGCTGCTGGGGCAGTCGAGTGGGTGGGTGCGCCACCGTGCATCAACGGGGCCATGAGTTCAACAGCCAATTGGACCCAGCAGCCCCGGATACAACGCCTCGGCCTGCTGCGGGTGGCGCTCCGCTCCCGGGCTCCAGCGACGGGTTTCAGGTATCGCGCGCAGGTTACACGCTGCGTTCGTGGAAGAAGTCGTAGATCGTCTGTGCCATTTGCGCGGATATGCCCGGCACCTGCCTGAGATCGGCCACGCCTGCGCGGGAAACGGCTTTAGCCGATCCGAAGTGTTGCAGCAGAGCACGCTTGCGGGTGGGGCCAATACCGGGGATCTCGTCCAGCGGGTTGGCGGAGATCGCCTTCGCGCGTCTCGCGCGGTGAGTCCCGATCGCGAATCGGTGCGCTTCGTCCCTGAGCCGCTGAACGAAGTAGAGGACCGGATCGCGCGGCTCCAGCATGAACGGCTTTTCCCGGCCGGGCAGGTAGAAGTGCTCGCGGCCGGCATCGCGGTCCGGGCCCTTGGCGACACCCACGATGGGGATGTCCTCGATCCCGAGCTCGCGGAGGACATCCGCGGCCACTCCAAGTTGCCCCGCGCCGCCATCGATCAGCACGAGATCCGGGCGGTCAGGGAACTCTTCCTCCGCTGGTTCCGGTTCGCGCTCTGCGGGCGTCTCGTCGAAAAGAGCCGGGGAGCAGTCGGGCGGCTCCGGGCGGTTCTCCCCATGATTTTCGAGCCCCGGCTCGGAGACGGTTTCCGCCCGCAGCATACCGAATGGAATCCCGTCAGCGCCTCTGCGGGTGACCGGATCCGGAGCAGGCGGTTCGATCCGCGTCGCGGGTTCGCCGTCCGGAGGCGAGATGCTGTGGCCCGACACCGGTTGGGGCTCACGGGCGGCGGGCCGTTCTCCCGCGTGCTTGTCCGCGAGTCGCTTGAACCGGCGCGTCAGCACCTCGCGCATCATGGCATAGTCGTCACCCGGCGTGAGGTCGGCGGACTTGATGTTGAACTTGCGGTACTGGCTCTTCACGAACCCGTCCGGCCCGGCGACGATCATGGCGCCGACCGCATTGGTTCCCATGATGTGGCTGTTGTCGAAGACCTCGATCCGCCGGGGTGTGGCAGGGAGCCCGAACCGCTCTGCGATGCCTTCGAGCAGGATGCGCTGTGACGAGCTCTCGGCAAGTCTCCTCGCCAGCGCCTCGCGGGCGTTCCGCAACGCATGCTCGACGACACCGAGCTTGCTGCCGCGCTGCGGCGCCCGGACCTCCACCCGGCGGTCGGCCTTGCTCGACAGCGCTTCGGCCAGCAACGCGCGGCCGGGAAGATTTTCGGACAGCAAAAGCAGCCGCGGCACCGGTTTGTCGTCGTAGAACTGGGCGATGAAGCTCTCCAGCACTTCAGCCGTGCCGAGCGACCGATCCGCCTTCGGAAAATAGGCCCGGTTGCCCCAGTTCTGGCCGCTGCGGATGAAGAAGACCTGAACGCAGGTCTGGCCGCCATCCTGAGCGATGGCGAATACGTCAGCTTCTTCGACGCCCTCGGGATTGATCGCCTGGTCGGCGGTGACGTGGGCGAGGGCCCAGAGGCGGTTGCGCAGCTCCGCCGCGCGCTCGAACTCGAGGGCTTCGGCCGCCTCCTCCATCAGCTTCTGGTAATGGCGGCGAACGTTCTGGCTTTCGCCCCTCAGGAACCGGGTCGCCTCGTCGACGAGGGCGTTGTAATCCTCGAGGCTGATCTCGCCGGTGCAGGGCGCCGAGCAGCGCTTGATCTGGTAGAGAAGGCACGGCCGCGTGCGGGTCTCGTAGACGGCGTCCGAGCAGGACCGCAACAGGAACGCCCGCTGCAGCATGGTAATTGTACGATTAACAGCGCCTGCCGAAGCGAACGGGCCGAAATACTCGCCGCGCCGCGTCCGGGCTCCGCGGTGCTTCAGGATCTGCGGCGCGCGATGGTCGCGGGCAATGAGAATGTACGGAAACGACTTGTCGTCCCGCATCAGCACGTTGAAGCGCGGGCGGAAGCGCTTGATGAGATTGGCTTCGAGCAGCAGCGCCTCGGCCTCGGTGCCGACGAGGACGAACTCCATCGCGGCCGTCTGCGAGATCATGCGGGCAATGCGGGTGCTGTGGCCGGCGAAGCGCGTGTAATTGGCGACGCGCGCCTTCAGGCTCCGCGCCTTGCCGACATAGATCACGTCGCCCTTGGCATCAATCATGCGATAGACACCGGGCGAGTTCGGCAAATTCTTCAGATATGAGGCGATGACCTCGGGACCGGTTTTCGGAGAGGTGCGCTCCTGAACCGCCGCCTCCCGCGCCTCGCTCACGCGATCCTGTGGCATACCGAAGACTTAGGCCTGGATGGCCGAATCGTCCAGAGAACGCTGGTCGCAGCTAAGGAAGCTGCGGGATTTCAGGCGGAAAGCATCGGTCGCTGTGATGCAGGATCACGACAGCTCGTGATTTCCACGGCTAACGCCCGCGCGCCCCGTTGCCCCCTCTGTGAAGGGCTCTACCGTCCATGGCTCGATTCACCTGGAGACTAGGAATGCGACTCACTACGATTGCTGCCATCCTCGCCGCCAGCCTGGCATTATCCGGACCCGTCCTTGCGGACGAGATCGAGGACTCGATCAAGGAAGCGCTGACCGCCTACGAGAAGAAGGACTTCTCCGCAGCCAAGCACGCGCTCGACTACGCGTCCCAGCTCATTGCTCAGAAGAATGCGGAAGGCCTTGGCGCCGTGCTGCCCGAACCGCTGAGCGGCTGGTCGGCCGAGGACGTCGAAACCCAAGACGCCAGCGTAGCAATGTTCGGCGGCATCCGCGCCGGACGCAACTACGCGAGGGGTGATGAGCGCGTCTCGCTGCAGATCCTCGGCGACTCACCGTTGCTGTCCACCTGGATGCCGATGATGGCAAACCCGGCCATGGCCGCCGCAATGGGCAAGATGACCAAGGTTGGCAAGTACCGCGCCATTCAGACCAAGGACGGCCAGGTTATTGTCGTCGTGGCGAACCGTTTCCTGGTGATGGTGGACGGGTCGGCCTCGATCAAGGACAAGGTGGACTACGCCGCGGCCATCGACTTCGAGAAGCTGGAGTCCCTCTGAGCACTTGCCACCCAGGCGCGAAAAAGGCTGCTCACCCAAATGGATGAGCAGCCTGCCTGAAATCGACCGCGGCAGGCAGATCAGCCTCCGCGGCTTGGTGTGCGGTCAGGCATGACGGGCGTGCCCGGCCTAATGTTTTCAGGTGGCTGGACGCCGCTTGTCTGTCCGGCAGCCGTCTGCTGGGGGGTGCCCGGTAAGCTGGTACCGGCACCTGAAGACCCCGCCTGGCCGGATCCCATCTCGCCGGTACCCATCTCGCGCTGGCCGACTTCCTTGGCCTTTTCTCCAGCTTTGGTGAGCACCTGCTCGGCCTTTTCGGCGAGCGTCTTGCCCTCACCTTCCTCGGGGACGAGCCCTTGCGCGCGAGCCTCTTCGGCAGCGGCGCGATAGACCTCCGTGGCGGTGACTTTGCCGCGCTCGTAAAGCTGGCCGGTCTGTTCGGAAATGGCTTCGCCGAGCTGATCTCTCGCTTCGCCGAGATACTCGTCCTCGAGGCGGGTCCGAGGCAGCATCGCGCCGATCAGGGCGCCGAGCGCAATTCCAGCAGCTCCGATCAGGAGGGGCTGCTGCTCCATGAGATCGCTGATCGTGCGTCTCGTTTCATGTCCCATCTGTTGGGCGGTTCTGGTGGCGTCCTGGGCAGTGCTCATTGCCGATTGCATGAATTCTCCTGCGGTCTCGCCCGCCGAGCGGGCAGCATGCCCCGCCGAGCTCATGGTTTCACCGACGGTGCCGGCCATGGAGCGCATCGACTCACCGACGCTGGCGGCGGCATGGCGGGCCTGCTCCATGGCGCCGGCGCCCGTTTTGCGCGCCGATTCGGCTGCCGTCCGGAGGCCGTCGCCTCCTTGTGTGCGGAAGCCCGTCGCCGCGCCGTACTGGCGCCGCTCACGGTTGCTGCCCATCATCATCCAGAGGAGGCTCGTGCCCGCCAGCACGGCAGGCATCGGATTGTCCCTGGCCTGCCGCCAGAGATTGCGGAGGAAGTCGCCCCCGTCACCGCTCATGAATTTGGTGCGCGCCTCGTCGAAAATCTGGCCGAAGGTAAGCTTCTCCTTCAGGGCGTCCAACGTGTCGCTGAGATCGGCGCGGGCGCGCTCGACTTCCCGTTCAGCATGGCTCGGAGTTTCCGTCACTTCACTTGCTCCTTCAACATTTCGGCATCGCGTTGGACCTGCGTCTGGGTACGCGTGGGGATGATTCCTTGGCTCATCAGCGAGCGCCCGTACTGCAGCAGGACGATACCGATGATGCCTACGACGGCTCCGACCAGCAGCGATGCCCAGCCCGCGCCAAGGCCCATGTTCGTGAGCCAGACGATGAGCGCCTGAAGCAGGATGAGCAGCGAGACGAGCAGGCAGATGCCAGCGGCCGCAAGGCTGCCTCCCGCGGACTGGAGGTTTGCAAACTTCTCGTTGACCTCGGCACGCAGCAGGCCGGCTTCCTTGCCGAAGAGAGCGGTGATGTCGCGACCCAGATCGGCGATCAGCTCAGGCACTGAATGGTTGCCCTTGGCGCTTGTGGTTGAAGTCCGCGCCGCTGCGGGCTCACCCAATCCGGCCTCGGAGACCCTGGGTTGGGATTGAGGAGTGTCGGCTTCCGTGTGTCTGACCTCTGCCATGGCGTTCACCTCGTAATGCTGGCCTCGACGCCCCGGCTCTGCTCCCGCTCGTGGCGGCCGTATTCGCTGTATTGTCCGGTCTGCCCGGTCTGCGGCGCCGTGTGCGCCGCGTAGGTCGCGCCGGGCTGCCTGATGTGCTCAGTGCGCGCCGCTGACTGGCTGGGTCGGCTCGAGCTCTTGGCAAACCGCGCCAGTGCGAGCCCGACGAGCAACGAGCCGCCAAAAAACGTGGTCGGGTGGTTCCGCGCGAAATTTTCCACGTCCGAAAGCATGTCCTGCAGGTTCCGCCGGCCGATCGCCTGCGAGAAATCCTCGAGCCCACTGGCGAGGCTTCTGGCGATGTTGGCGACCTGCGGTTGCTGATGATGCTCCAGGTCGTCGGCAGCTCGCCGCACGGCGGAAACGACATCCATCAGACCCGATCTTGCTTTCTCCTTCTGTTCGGAGACCATCTGTTGGGCCTGCGCCTGGATGTCCGAAGACACCTCCTTGGCTTCGCGTTGAACATTCTCGCTGAGTTGCTGGGCGGTCTGCTGCGCCGACTCCGCCTCGCGCTGAATTGTGCGCTTGGCTTCCTCGGTTTCCGGCCCCAGGCCGGATCGATTGGGGTCGTTCGCCATCGGGCCGTTACTCCACTGCTTGATCCATCGGCGCGCCGGAAAGGAAACACAATTCGCCAGCGGCAAGATCGTCAGGACCACCACCGCAGGTCCAACCGAGTAAAAGGGAAAATTTGCGCTCGCCCGGCGGGGTGATTTGATCTTCCAGCGCTTCAATTCAAGTAACAGACGGCCAGACTATTGGTTCCGCTTCTGGAAAATCGGCCTCTGCTGCAATCTAATTGACTGGCAATTAGCTTGAACTGAAGCAGAAGGGGCGCCGAAGCCGGTATCACTCGGATCGCGATACTTTCCCCGCAATGAGCTGACCGGCAGCCTCGGTTGCGCTCAGTCTGCCTTCGAGGACGGAGTCGGACAGCTCATCGATCCGCTCCGTTTCCGCCTGGCGCACCTCTGCTGCCACCAGTTCGGCGGCTGCACGCGCGATCAGATAGCGTGCCCGCATCCGCCTGCGCGCCCGTGGACCGATCGCCAGGCGCTTGGCGCCGATCTCGTCGATCGCGCGGACGAGATCCGGCACCCCTTCGCCGGTCAGGGCCGTGGTCTTGAGCACCGGCGTCGCCGAGCGCCCGCCTGCACGCATGGCCAGCGCGGCCTTGAGCTGGTGAACGGTGTGGCTCGCTCCTTCGCGGTCAGCCTTGTTGACGACCAGGATGTCCGCGATCTCGAGCAGGCCGGACTTCATGGCCTGGATCTCGTCGCCGAGCCCGGGTGCGCCAACCACGACGCGGATGTCCGTCACCTCGGCGATGTCGATCTCGGATTGTCCGGTGCCCACGGTTTCGATGATCACACGCTCGAACCCCGCGGCGTCCAGCACGTCGATCATGCGCACGGCAGCCGGCGAGAGCCCGCCCAGATGACCGCGTGCTGCAAGCGAGCGCACGAAGACGCCCTCGTCCGCGAGGCCGACGCTCATGCGTATGCGGTCCCCCAGGATGGCGCCGCCTGACACGGGGCTCGACGGGTCGATGGCGATCACCCCGGCGGTCCGCCCTTGCTTGCGCAACTCGCGCAGGCATGCATCGACCAGCGTCGACTTGCCGGCTCCCGGCGGGCCGGTGATGCCGATCACGAGTGCGCGGCCGAGGTCGCTTTGCAGCTCGCGCAAGAGATCAGAGGACAGGCGGGATTGCCGCTCCGCTTCCGTCAGCGCGCGGGCAATCGCGCGCCGCTCTCCGGCCTGGACTCTTGCCGCAAGGTCACGCGCCGTGCCGTCCGCACGCGCCGGCGCAGTCCGTTCCTCATGCGAAGCGTCTTGCGTCATGGCCGGTCAGTACCACACGCCTGGCCAACGGACGCGTGGCCTCCTCAACATGTCGCCCCAAGGTGAGGCCATGTCGAATGGCTCGTCCACCACCACGATGGGCGGGCGCTTTGGCTGTGGCGCGAGCTCGCGCAGGCGCGCAATGCGGTCCTCCGTACGTGGATGGGAGCGCAGGATCGACGGCTGAGGCACGCGGCGGCCCGGGACCGGGAACATGAGGTCCTCCCAGAAGCGGCCGGTGTATCGCTCGAGCTTGGCGAGCGCCGAGATCAGGCCTTCGGGGTCGCCGGTCAGCAAGACCCCTTCGAGGTCCGCATCGTACTCCCGGGCGCGCGACAGGCCGAGCTGCAGGAGGCTCGAGACGAGCGGCGCGAGGTAGAGCACGAGGATCGGCCACCAGGATATGAACTCGACGCCGACCAGCATGCCCATGACGTTGAATGCGGCGAGCATGACGGCCAGGGTCGACAGCGCTTGCGTGAACCGGCTCATCGCATCCGCCAGGCCCATGAGCCAGAGATCGTTGTTGCGGATGTGGCTCATCTCGTGGGCGAGAACGCCGGCGAGCTCGCGCAGGCTCAACGTCTGGAGAAGACCTGCGGTCACGGCGATGCTGGCGTTCTCCGCGCTGCCGGTCGCGAAGGCATTGAGCGTCGAGCTTGGCACGACGTAGAGCCGCGGTGTCTTGGCGAGGCCCGCGCGCTCGGCGAGGATCTCGATGACGCGGCCCACACGGCCGGCAAACCGCAGGTCGACCTCGCGGGCCTGATACATCCGCATGACCGCCTCAGGGGGCACACGCGGCGCAAGCACGACGAGGATCCCCACGGCCAGCAGGGCCCAGACGAGGCCGGCCCAGCCCCAGATCAGAATGGCCGAGACACCCAGGACGCCGCCGATGCCGATCAACAGCAGCAGCGAGTGCAGGCGGTTGCGCAGCTTGTGCGCGCGCCGCGTGTTCTCGTCGAGCAGGTAATACAAAAGCTAGGTGTCCTTGCGTGCCGCTCTGATTCGATCTCCCTCGAGCCTAGTTCATTGTGCGCGCGATGGCATGGGCGAATACTCGACCCATGCTCAGGTACAATTCCCGGCTACATGCGGGAAATGAGGACCTTGTCGCCCGTCTCCCGCGGCTCGCCCGGCGCCGCTTTCAGCACCGCAGGCACGATATCCTCCGCCCGGTCCACGACCGTGCATCTGACGTCGAGGCTCTGCCGGATGAACTGATCCGATCGCATGTGCTCCAGCAAGCGCAGAAACGGTGTCCAGAACCCTTCGATATTGGCGATGATGACCGGCTTCTGGTGTTGACCGAGCTGCGACCATGTGAGCTGCTCGACCAGCTCCTCAAGCGTGCCGATGCCGCCTGGCAGGGCCACGAATGCATCCGATTTCTGGAACATCAGCATCTTGCGCTGGTGCATGTCCTCCGTGACGACCAGCTCGTCGACGTCCCGCAGCATCTGCTCACGCTCGGAGAGGAAGGCGGGAATGATGCCGGTCACGCGTCCGCCGGCTTGGAGCGTCGCGCGGGCGACCTCGCCCATGAGACCCAGGCTGCCGCCTCCATAAACGAGACCGATCCCAGCCTGTGCAAGTGATTTGCCAAGTGTACGGGCCGACTCTGCGTACGCGGGCTTGCTGCCGACACCAGAACCACAATAGACACAAATATTCCGGACTCCGCCCATAGGGCCCCGGCTGACTAGTTTCTGCATTTTTACTGCCTGCTTGTTCTTCGTTTCCTCGCCGTAGCGCCTCCACGACACCTTACTACATATCGTTCTCCCTGCTTCGATTGGTAAGCCCAGACCCGGACCGAATTGCGGCGTGCCTGCCCGGTTCCGGAGCAAAGTTTTCCCCCCGGTCGCAATCGATTCCACGATGGCATGCTGGACGGCGATCACACGACAGTTTGCCGGGCTGATGCACCCGGGCTATGACAACCCCGGCGAGCCCCTGCCGGTTCCTTCAAATGCTGATGATCGAATCTCGCCGAAGCCGAAGGTGGCGCGGGATTCGCCAAGTCTCGCCGGCGCGCATATATGGCTTGGAGAGCATCACAGCGGCTCGGCTGCAGGTGCGGCGGCCCTGACAGGTGCGCCATCCGCGCGGTGCGGAAATTCGGGAACTTTCTCGGACTTTGGGTTAGGAGTGCGGCACGAGACTGCGGACTCGGGTCAAACAGGACGAAGAATGACGATTCAGGGTTCGATCAAGGTGGCCGGGTCGCGCAGGCATGCTGCCGATGTACGGGGGCAGGAAGGCCGTGCGGATCACTGGACCGTGCTGCGCGGGCTGTTGCCCTTCGTCTGGCCCAAGGGGCGGCCGGACCTGAGACTGAGGGTCGTGCTGGCCTTCGCGGTGCTGATCCTCGCGAAGCTCGTCACGGTCGCCGTTCCGGTCTTCTTCAAGCAAGCCACCGACCTGCTCGCTTCGAGCAGCGGCGAGGCCGGGTTAAGCTTGGGCCAGGGTGTCGGTCTCGGAGCTGCCGCTCTCATTCTGGCCTATGGGACCGGTCGCGTCCTGATGCTGGTGCTGAACCAGATCCGCGACGTGTTCTTCACCAAAGTTGGGCAACACGCAGTGCGTGAGCTCAACAACCGCACCTTCCAGCATCTTCATCGGCTGTCCTTGCGCTTTCATCTGGAGCGGCGAACGGGCGGCTTGAGCCGCGTCGTCGAGCGGGCGACGCGCGCCATCGAGCTCATCATCCGCATGGGCATCCTGAACGTGGTGCCGACGGCGCTCGAGCTGCTGCTGATCTGCGGGATTCTGCTCTACTACTTCGACTGGATCTATGTCGCCATCGTGCTGGCGACGGTCGCCGCCTACATGTGGTTCACGTTCGCGGCCAGCGAATGGCGGATCTCGATCCGTCGTGAGATGAACGAGAGCGATACCGAGGCCAATACCAAGGCCATCGACAGCCTGCTCAATTTCGAGACGGTCAAATACTTCGGCAACGAGGAGCTCGAGGCGCGCCGGTTCGATGCCTCGATGGCCCGCTACGAGAGCGCGGCGATCAGAACGTACTACTCGCTCGGCGTGCTCAACTCCGGCCAGTCGCTGATCTTCACAGTGGGCATGACAATCGTCATGCTGCTCACGGCCCGCGGCATCCTCGCCGGCGAGAACTCCATCGGCGACTTCGTGCTGGTCAACTCGATCCTCATCCAGCTCTATATGCCGCTGAACTTCATGGGTATGGTCTACCGCGAGATCAAGCAGGGGCTCGTCGATCTGGAGAACATGTTTTCGCTGCTCGACGAGGCCCCGGAGGTGGTCGACAAGCCCGGTGCCGAGCCGCTGCGGGTCGAGCGCGGCACGATCCGTTTCGAAAACGTTTCGTTCGCCTATGATCCCGAGCGACCGATCCTGAAGGACGTCTCGTTCGAGGTTCCCGCGGGGCGCATGGTGGCCATCGTCGGCCCCTCCGGAGCGGGCAAGTCCACCATCAGCCGCATCCTGTTCCGGTTCTATGACATCTCGGCCGGACGGGTGACGATCGATGGCCAGGACATCCGCGACGTGACGCAAAAGAGCCTGCGCGCCGCCATCGGCGTGGTGCCGCAGGAT
>DASVDU010000011.1:0-34790 GCA_036380915.1 Hyphomicrobiaceae bacterium
GGCAAGTTTGAATGCAGCCATGTTGAGCGTGAACTGCGCGCTGATCGTCTCGAGGCCGCGCAGCATTGTCTTGGCGACCTGGCCTACGGTCTTGCCCCAGCCGAAGGGCTTCTCGACCTGTTTGCGCTTCTGCTGGCTCACGGCGTAACCCGGGTGGCGTGTCGTGCGCCCATCGATGACTCGCTCATCAGCACTCACGCGAACTCATTCCTGCGCACAAATTTTGTGGGGTAGTACGTGGGGTGTGGTTTTGGAGAGAAGCCTAAAACGCAAGGAAATGCAACTGTTTAGCACCATGCTATTGGTGGAGCCGAGGGGAATCGAACCCCTGACCTCGTGAATGCCATTCACGCGCTCTCCCAACTGAGCTACGGCCCCGACCGGTTGGGAAATTGTGGGTGACGGGGAGGCAAGCCCCCGCGACACGTGCGCCTCAATAGGCTGACGGGAGGAAAACTGCAAGCCCTTCGTTCAGGTCCGCGACAGGGCGCGAGCCCACACGCGAGCTGTGAACCGGGCCAGCGGCGAAGTCGGCCTCTCAGCGCTCCTCGTCGTCCTCTCCGACCGGACCGAGGATGTCCGAAACGTCGCCGCCGTCCTCCTCCTCGGGTTCGATGAAGGCTTCATCGTCGCCGCCGACGATAGCCTCATCGGAATCCTCGAGATCGGCCAGATCCTCATCGCCCTCGGCGAGCGGCAGATCACCAGCAATCACTTCCTCGTCCGCCGCGATTTCGGGCTTCGTGGGCTTGCGGATGGCCTCTTCCTCCTGCGGGCTGACGCCCTGCGGAGCCGTCGCCAGCTTGTAGACGGTATGGCAGATGGGGCACACGATGGGGTCGCGGTTCAGGTCGTAGAAACGGGAGCCGCACTCCGGATTTTGGCAGGTGCGCTTCGTTCCGCGCGCTTCTTTGGTCGCCATCTCGAATCCTCGATGTGTTGGGTCATGGAAAAAATCTGCTGCCGTCTGCCATGCACATCAGGTCGTGTCAAAAGCATTTGCCAGCCATGCCGACTTGCCGCGGTTGACAGCTTCGGGCCGGCAAGCTCTATCTGCCCATGCGCCTGCCGGAGCCTGGTTCCGGCGCTGTTCCAACCACCTCGTGCCGGCCGGTCCTGCCGATGACAGCTTCTGCTCTAAATCCACTTTCTGCGTCATCGGCGGGGCCGCTCAGAGGCCGGTGCCGGGTGCCGGGCGACAAGTCCATCTCCCATCGCGCTCTGATCTTCGGCGCCCTGGCGACGGGCCGGACACGGATCACGGGCCTGCTCGAGGCAGAGGACGTCATCAATACGGCAAAAGCAGTGGCGGCCCTTGGCGCGCCGGCGCGAAAAGTGGGCTCGGTCTGGGAGGTGCTGGGCCGCGGCGTCGGCGGCCTCAGCCAGCCATCCGGGCCTCTGGACTTCGGCAACTCGGGCACCGGCACCCGCCTCATGATGGGGGTTGTCGCCGGCCACCCGATCACCGTCGCGTTCGTCGGAGATGCCTCGCTTTCGCGCCGCCCCATGAGCCGGGTGCTCAAGCCGCTGAAGCAGATGGGTCTCGAGGTGCTCGAGGACAAGGACACGCTGCCCCTCACGATCCGCGGCACAAGCGACCTCGTTCCGATCGTATACGAGCTGCCGGTGCCTTCGGCGCAGGTCAAAAGTGCGATCCTCATCGCCGGGGTTGCGGCCGCGGGGGAGACGACCGTCATCGAGCGCGAGCCGACCCGCGACCACACCGAGCGGATGCTGCGCTATTTCGGGGCGGACGTCCGCTCCGTTGCCGACGGTGCCCTGACGCGGATCACCGTCAAGGGGCATGCGGAGCTCCAGGGCCGGGATGTTGTCGTGCCCGGAGATCCGAGCTCGGCCGCCTTCATTGCCGCCGCGGCGCTGATCGTGCCCGGTTCCGAGGTCACGATCGAGGGCGTGCTGGTCAACCCGACCCGAACCGGCTTCTACACCACCGTCAGGGAAATGGGCGGAGATGTCGCCTTCCTGAACGAACGCGAGGAGGGCGGCGAGCCGGTGGCCGACATCCGCGTCCGGTCATCGGGCCTGACGGGCGTCACGGTCCCGCCCGAGCGCGCGCCCAGCATGATCGACGAGTACCCGATCCTGGCCGTCGTCGCTGCTTTCGCGAGGGGGCGGACCGAGATGCATGGCCTCGCGGAGCTGAAGGTCAAGGAATGCGACCGGCTGGCCGCTACCGCGGCCGGCCTGGCAGTGAACGGCGTCGCTGCCAGGGTCGATGGCGATACGCTCATCGTTGAGGGAGCCGGTGAGGTGCGCGGCGGCGGCACGGTAGCAACGCACCTCGACCATCGTATCGCGATGTCGTTCCTGACACTGGGGCTTGCGAGTTCGGCGCCCGTGACGGTCGATGATGCAACAATGATCGCGACCAGCTTTCCCGAGTTTCAGGGGCTGATGGCGTCACTCGGTGCGCGGTTCGGCTGAGCCGGCCTTGCGAGAGCGTTAGCCAGAGCGCGGCAATGACGAGGGAGCGCGATGATTTATTCGCAGCCCAGGCAGCAGGGCGGATTTCCGCGGATGGCGGGTTCGGCGCCATGATCATTGCCATCGACGGGCCGGCTGCATCGGGCAAGGGCACCCTCGGCAAACGCATCGCCGAGCACTTCGGGCTGGCTCATCTCGATACGGGCCTGCTCTACCGGGCGGTGGCGCGCTGCGTGCTGGCCCGCGGCGCGTCACTGGAGGACGAAGCCGCGGCTGTCGAGTGCGCGCGCAATCTCGATCCCGAAAGTCTGTCCGACCCCGAGTTGCGGGAGGCAGGCATCGGGGAGGCGGCATCGATCGTGGCGCGGATCGAGGGGGTGCGTGCGGCGCTGCTCGCGTTTCAGCGCGAGTTTGCTCGCCGCAAGCCTGGCGCCGTCCTCGACGGGAGGGACATCGGCACGGTCGTCTGCCCGGATGCCGACGTGAAGATATTCGTGACGGCGCTGCCCGAGGTTCGCGCTCACCGCCGCTACCTGGAACGCAAGGCCAGGGGTGACGACATAAGCTACGGCGAGGTACTGGATCTCATACGGCAGCGCGACGAGCGTGATGCGAGCCGCGCCAGCGCGCCGATGCGGCCCGCCGAAGACGCCATATTGCTCGACACCACTAACTTGGATATAGAAGCGGCATTCGACGCCGCCGTCGGACTGATCAAGAGGAAGATCGGCCAATAGGGTGCGCCTCAGGTGCGCCCCTAATCCTGTTGGCGGGCAGACCCCTCTGCCGGTGGCCTCGCTGAAATCATCGATTGGGAACTCGCACGCTGGACGTTGCCAGCCGGGCATTGTCATGTGCCGGCAGGGCGACATGGGTGCGCACAACACGGCGGGCTGCCCGCCACGGAGCTGAAGGGTACTTGATGAGCACACCTCAAACCTCGAACGAAATGACGCCGTCCCGCGAAGAATTCGCGGCCATGCTGAACGAGACGCTGGCGGAAGACGTCAGCTACGAAGGTAACGTCGTACGCGGCAGGGTCGTCTCGATCGAAAAGGACATGGCGGTGATCGATGTCGGCCTGAAGATGGAAGGCCGCGTCCCGCTGAAGGAGTTCGCCGCTCCCGGGAAGCCGGCGGAGCTGAATGTTGGCGACGAGGTCGAGGTCTACCTCGAGCGCATGGAGAATGCGCTCGGCGAGGCGGTGCTGAGCCGTGAGAAGGCCCGCCGCGAGGAGAGCTGGAACAGGCTCGAGCAGCAGTTCGAGCGCGGCGAGAAGGTCACCGGCGTCATCTTCAACAAGGTCAAGGGCGGCTTCACCGTCGACCTCGATGGCGCGGTGGCGTTCCTGCCCGGCAGCCAGGTCGATATCCGGCCGGTGCGCGACATCGGCCCGCTGATGCACCAGCCGCTGCAGTTCCAGATCCTCAAGATGGACCGCCGCCGCGGCAACATCGTCGTTTCCCGCCGCTCGGTGCTGGAGGAGACGCGGGCCGAGCAGCGGGCCGACATCGTGGCCCGGCTCGAGGAGGGCCAGGTCATCGATGGTCTCGTCAAGAACATCACCGACTACGGTGCGTTCATCGATCTCGGCGGCATCGACGGCCTGCTGCACGTCACGGACATGGCCTGGCGCCGCGTCAACCATCCCTCCGAGATCGTCAATGTCGGCGATACCGTGAAGGTCCAGATCATTCGCATCAACCCAGAGACGCAGCGCATCAGCCTCGGCATCAAACAGCTCCAGGCCGATCCGTGGGAGGGCATCGAAGCCAAGTACCCGGTCGGCGCCCGCTTCACGGGCACGGTGACCAATATTGCGGATTACGGCGCCTTCGTGGAGCTTGAGCCGGGCGTCGAGGGCCTGATCCACGTCTCCGAGATGAGCTGGACCAAGAAGAACGTCCACCCTGGCAAGATCGTCTCGACGAGCCAGCAGGTGGAGGTGCAGATCCTCGAGGTCGATCCCCAGAAGCGCCGCATCAGCCTCGGCCTGAAGCAGACGCAGGAGAACCCGTGGGAGGCGTTCCTTGCGCAGCACCCGAAGGGGAGCATCGTCGAGGGGCCGATCCGCAACATCACCGAATTCGGCCTGTTCATCGGCCTCGAGGGCGGCGTGGACGGCATGGTCCACCTGTCGGACCTCGACTGGAACCGGCCGGGCGACGAGGTCATCAAGGAGTACAAGAAGGGCGACGTGGTCAAGGCCGTGGTGCTCGACGTCGACCCATCCAAGGAGCGGATCTCACTTGGCATCAAGCAGGTCGCCGGTGATCCTCTCGATGTGATCAGTCGCTTCAAGAAGGGGGACCCGGTCACCTGCGAGGTCGTCGCAGTCCAGGACAACGGCATCGAGGTTAAAATCGCGGGCACCGACGTGACGAGCTTCATCAAGCGCTCGGACCTCTCCCGCGACCGTGCCGAGCAGCGGCCTGAGCGCTTCAATGTGGGCGACAAGGTCGACGCGGCGGTGGTCAGTGTCGACAAGGCGAGCCGCCGGATCTCGGTGTCGATCAAGCAGCTCGAGCTGGCCGAGGAGAAGCAGGCCGTCGCGCAGTACGGCTCGACCGACTCGGGCGCCTCGCTCGGCGACATCTTCAAGGCCGCGATCAAGAAGCGCGAGGACGAGACGAAGGAGTGAGCCACCACGCGAGTTGAGATTTCCGGGAGCGCAGTCGTTGGCTGCGCTCCTTTCGTCTTGGGAATGGCGAGTGAATTATTGAACGACCCACCGGAGCAGCATACTTTCTACGGCCAAGGTCTTGTCGATAGCCGCCCGCATGTGGCACGGGAGCAACATGAGCCTCGATACCGAGAGCATCCTCGATCGTCGCCGGGTGAGGCGGCAGCTGTCGTTCTGGCGGGTGCTGGCCGTCGTCGCACTGACGTTTGCGGTCGGCGCGTTCTTCCTCTCCGGCGATCGCGGGCTAATCGATCGGCGCCAGATCGCCCGTGTTTCCATCGAAGGCATGATCACGGAAAACCGTGATTTCCTGAACCTTCTGGACCGCATTGGCAAGGACAAGCGCGTTGCGGGCGTGATCGTCTACGTCAACAGTCCTGGGGGCACCACGACGGGCGGCGAATCCATCTACGAGGCCCTGCGGCGGCTCGCGGAAAAGAAGCCGGTGGTCGCCCAGTTCGGGACAGTTGCCGCCTCGGCCGCCTACATCGCCGGGCTCGGGACCGATTACATCGTTGCCCGGGGCAACTCGATCACCGGGTCGGTCGGCGTCATCATGCAATGGCCGGAAGTTTCCGGTCTGCTGGACAAGCTCGGCATTCGGGTGAACGAGGTGAAGAGCGGGCCGTTGAAGGCCAACCCTTCGCCGTTCCAGCCGCTCGACGAATCGGGGCGCGCCATTGCCGAGGAGATGATCGCCGAGAGCCACCGCTGGTTCCTGGACCTGGTGAGCACGCGCCGGCAGGTCACGACGAGCACCATTCCTGGTCTGGAGCAGGGGCGGGTCTTCTCTGGGCGCGAAGCCTTGGAATACAAATTGATAGATCAGATCGGCGGCGAGCCGGAGGCCATTCGCTGGCTCGAAAGCCAGGGCGTCGAGAAGGATCTGAAGGTGGTCAACTGGAAAGAGAGCAGCGGTGTCGAGTGGCCGCTCGGCGGCGCAGTGGCAGGTGTGGTCCGCTACCTGACCGGCGCAATCGGGGGTGACCTTGCCGGGCTGGTCTCAGCGGAGCGGCTGGGGATTCTCGGCCTTGACGGCCTCGTGTCGGTTTGGCAACCTTCCGAAAACTGATTAAAATACAATCACTTTGCCTTCGTCCGGAGTCCGTCGTGATCAAGTCCGAACTCATTCAGAAGATTGCCGCCGCCAATCCGCACCTGTATCACCGGGACGTCGAGCGGATCGTCAACGTCATCTTCGACGAGATCGTCAACGCCCTGGCGCGCGGCGATCGCGTGGAGCTGAGGGGCTTCGGCGCGTTCACGGTGAAATACCGGGCGCCACGGCTGGGGCGCAATCCGAGGACCGGAGCGCCCGTGCCGGTCGAGGAGAAGTTCGTTCCGTTCTTCAAGACGGGCAAGGAGCTGCGCGAGCGCCTCAACCGGCCGGCCTCGTGACGGCAGGCAGGAGTGGCCGGGACAGTTCGGGAAGGGCGCGCGTTGTGATCGGTCGCATTCTGGGTCTGTTGTTCGGCTTCATTGCCGCCGTTTTCCTGGTGACGCTGGCGGTGGCCAACCGCCATGCGGTCCGCTTGGTGCTCGATCCATTCGATCCGTTGGACCCGGTCCTGGCGCTGGAGCTTCCTTTTTACGCGTATATTTTCGCGATGCTCATCGTCGGGGTGGTGATGGGTGGCCTCGCCACGTGGATTAGCCAGAGCCGCTGGCGGCGATTGGCGAGAGAGCGTGGTCGGGACGCGGCGCGCTGGCGGGCGGAGGCCGAGCGCCTCACCCGTGAGCGCGATGCCTATGTGGCGGCGCAGCGGAGATCGCCGGCGCAGGCCGCCGATACGCGCCAGCTCGCGCTTGCGAGCCACTGAAGGGTCCATTCATGCGCTTCATCGATGCGGCCGCGGTCGGCAAGGCGCTGAGCTATCCCGAGCTGGTCGATGTGCTCGACGAGGCATTTCGGCAGGGAGCCATATCGCCGCCCCGGCACCATCATCAGGTGAAGCTCGAGGGCCGGCCGGAAGCCACGCTGCTGCTCATGCCGGCGTGGACGACATCCGCACCGGGCGCGGAGACGGCTGGCCGCTACATCGGCATCAAGCAGGTCACCGTTTTCCCCGACAATTCCCGCCTCGGCAAACCGGCGATCTATGGGGCCTATCTTCTCCTCTCGACCGAGACGGGCGAGCCCGTCGCCCTCATCGACGCGCCCGCGCTCACCGTTTGGCGGACGGCTGCTGCATCGGCGCTGGCGGCGCGCTATCTCGCGCGGGACGACGCGAGCCGCATGCTCATGGTGGGGGCGGGCGCACTAGCGCCTTATCTCGTTCGCGCCCACGCCTCCGTGCGTCCGATCCGCGAGGTGATGCTCTGGAACCGGAGCCGTGACAAGGCGGAGGCCCTAAAGCGCAACCTCGACGGAACGGGGTTGGCCGTCACGGTCGCCGACGATCTCGAGTCGGCGGCACGTCGCGCGGATCTCGTTTCGACGGCGACCATCTCCTCGGCGCCGCTCATCAAAGGCGCCTGGCTGAAGCCAGGATGCCATGTCGACTGCGTCGGCGCGTTCCGGCCCGACATGCGCGAGACGGACGACGACGTCGTCCGCCGCGCCCGTGTCTGGGTGGATACCATGGCCGGCGGACTTACCGAGGCAGGCGACATCGTGATGCCGCTCAAGGCAGGCGTGATCCAAGAGGCAGACATTCAGGGCGATCTCTACGGGCTCGCGCGCGGGACAGCGCCGCGCCGCGCCTCGCCGGACGAGATCACCATGTTCAAGTCCGTCGGAGCCTCCATAGAGGATCTGGCAGCGGCTATCGCCGTCTACGAGAGCCGGTAGGTCGAAGCCAGCATTTGCCCCATGATGGGGCGCGCGCTGCGGGGATCGGTCGAGTTGCCTTTCCTCGCCGCTCGGTGCATAGCAGGAGCCTTCCAGGACATATCGGGACGCGCACTCGGTTATTGCGTCCAGACTGGCATCAGGATGACGGTAAAGGTCAAAATTTGCGGGCTGAAAACCGAGGCGGCGCTCGAGACAGCGCTGGATGCCGGAGCCGATTATGTCGGCCTCGTCTTTTATCCGCCGAGCCCGCGGAGCCTTTCGCCGCCCGAAGCAGGAAGGCTTGCCGGAATGGCGCGTGGCCGTGCCGAGATCGTGGCCCTGGTGGTGGACGCAGATGACGCCTTGCTCGACGAAATCATGCGGGCGGTCGGCCCTGACCTGATCCAACTCCACGGGAAAGAAACGCCGGACCGTGTCAAGGCCATCCGGGAGCGTTGCGGGCGACCCGTCATGAAGGCGATCAAGGTCGAGACACGCGCCGACGCCGAGGCCGCACTCGCCTATCGCGGGGCGGCCGATCTGTTCCTGTTCGATGCGAAAGCCCCGCGGGACCTGGCGAATGCCTTGCCAGGCGGAAACGGCATCGCGTTCGACTGGCATGCGTTGGACGGCGTCAAGGGCAAGGTCCGGTTCATGCTGTCGGGCGGGCTCGACCCGGAGAACGTGACGGCTGCCATCAGGCTGACAACGCCTGAGGCCGTTGACGTCTCCTCCGGAGTCGAGGTGCGGCCCGGTGAAAAGGATCTTCAATTGATCAGGCGATTTCTGGCGGCAGCCAAGGCTGCGCAAACTTATGAAGCGTTGGCACCCGCAGAGGTGAGGAGCGAGAGGGCATGAGTGGCGATATCAAAACAGCTGCCGTTTCGGGGCCCAACAGCTTCCGCATGGGGCCGGACGATCACGGCTTCTTCGGGATCTTCGGCGGCCGGTTCGTCGCCGAGACGCTGATGCCGCTGATCCTCGATCTCGAGCGCGCTTACGCGGAAGCAAAGAACGACCCGGAGTTTCAGGCCGAGCTGAAAGCCCTCAACGCGCATTATACGGGACGTCCATCGCCGCTCTATCATGCCGAGCGCCTGACGGCGCATCTGCGCGAGGTGGCTGCCAGGAACGGGCAGAAAGGCGGCGCGAAAATTTACTTCAAGCGCGACGAGCTCAACCACACCGGCAGCCATAAGATCAACAACTGCCTCGGGCAGATCCTGCTCGCGCGGCGGATGGGCAAGACCCGGATCATCGCTGAGACGGGGGCCGGCCAGCACGGTGTTGCCGTCGCGACCGTTTGTGCGCGCTATGGGCTGCCGTGCGAAATCTTCATGGGTGCGACCGATGTCGAGAGACAGAAGCCCAATGTCTTCCGCATGAAGCTGCTGGGGGCGAAGGTCAATCCCGTGACCGCCGGTGCGGGTACGCTCAAGGACGCCATGAACGAGGCGCTGCGGGATTGGGTCACCAACGTCCGGAATACGTATTACATCATCGGCACCGCCGCGGGCCCGCATCCCTATCCGGCGATGGTGCGCGACTTCCAGTCGGTGATCGGCCAGGAGGTGCGCGAGCAGATGATGGAGGCCGAAGGCCGGCTGCCCGACACGCTCGTTGCCTGCATCGGCGGTGGATCCAATGCCATCGGCCTGTTCCATCCGTTCCTCGACGACAAGAACGTAAAGATCTTCGGCGTCGAGGCCGGCGGCTACGGCCTTGATGTGCCCGACGGGCACTGCGCCTCGATGACGGGCGGCAAGCCCGGCGTGCTGCACGGCAATCGGACCTATCTTCTGCAGAACGAGGACGGGCAGATTCTGGAGGGCCACTCGATCTCGGCCGGACTCGACTATCCGGGCGTCGGGCCAGAGCACGCGTGGCTCAAGGACACCGGCAGGGTGACCTACGTGCCGGTAACGGACAGGGAGGCGCTGGAGGCCTTCCAGCTCTGCACGCGACTCGAGGGCATCATCCCGGCATTGGAGCCGTCTCACGCGCTCGCGTACGTCTGCAAGCTCGCCCCAACGCTGCCGCAAAATGATCTTCTGGTCATGAACATGTGTGGGCGGGGCGACAAGGACATCTTCGCCGTGGCTGAGCATCTCGGCATGAAGATGTGATGCAAAGGGGCGGGGATACTTCGGAATGACTGCTGAAACACGCATTGACCGCCGCTTTGCCTCGCTGAAGCGTGAGGGACGAGGTGCGCTCGTCACGTTCATCACGGCTGGTGATCCCGATTACGACACCTGTGCGCAGCTTCTCGCTGGTCTGCCGGCAGCCGGGGCGGACGTCATAGAGCTCGGGATGCCGTTTTCCGACCCGATGGCTGACGGCCCGGCCATCCAGGCTGCATCCCAGCGAGCTCTGGCGGCGGGCCAGAACATGCACAAGACCCTGGCGCTCGTCTCGGAATTCCGGAAGAAGGACCAGGACACGCCCATCGTCCTGATGGGCTATTACAACCCAATCTATGTCTATCCTACTGAGGCATTCCTGGATGATGCCAAGGTTGCCGGCGTCGATGGGCTGATCGTTGTCGATGTCCCGCCCGAAGCCGACGATGAGATCTGCCTGCCCGCGGTGGAACGCGGCTTGAGCTTTATCCGCCTCGCCACGCCGACCACCGATTCCAAGCGGCTGCCCGCCGTGCTCGCCAATTCGAGCGGCTTCGTCTATTATGTTTCCATAACCGGAATCACCGGCACGGCGGCGCCCGAGGTCGAGGCGGTCCACGCACAGGTCGGCAGGATCAGACAAGCAACGCCGCTTCCGGTCGTCGTCGGCTTCGGCGTCAAGACCCCCGAGCAGGCCAGAGCCATTGCAGCAGGTGCCGACGGAGTGGTGGTGGGTTCGGCTTTGGTCAACGCTATCGAGCAAAGCCTCGGGCCGGATGGCAAGGCGACTGGTAAGACCGTGCCTGCCGTCCTAGATCTGGTGAAAAGCCTGGCTGGTGGATTGCGGACTGTGAGCAGCCGGCCCACCATGGCGGGCTGAGATCGCTGAAATCTACGAGGACGGGGAAGAGATCGCTGAGGGCGTATCGTATAGGTTTCGGGGTGTGAGGAGCGCTCGAGCGTGAACTGGATCAACAACGTCGTGCGTCCGAAGATCCGCAGCTTCCTGACGACGAAGCGCGAGGTCCCGGACAATCTTTGGGTGAAATGTCCGGAAAGCGGCCAGATGGTCTTTTACAAGGACCTCGAGGCCAACCAGTTCGTCGTGCCCGGCTCGAACTATCATTTCCGCATGGCGGCGGATGTGCGGCTGAAGCACCTGTTCGACGGCTCCGAATACACCAAGTACCCGGTCGCCAGCGTCCCTCTCGACCCTTTGAAGTTCCGCGACGGCCGGCGCTATACGGACCGGCTGAAGGACGCCAAGGCTGAAACCGACCTCGACGATGCGGTGCTTGTCGGTGAAGGCACGCTCGACGGACAAGAGGTCGTGGCCGCAGCGCAAGACTTTCGCTTCATGGGTGGATCGCTTGGCATGGCCGCTGGCGAGGCCGTCATCGCCGGCATGATGCGTGCGGTCGAGAAGAAGACACCGTTCATCCTGTTTGCGGCCTCCGGCGGTGCGCGGATGCAGGAGGGCATCCTGTCCTTGATGCAGATGCCGCGTACGACCATCGCGGTGCAACGGCTGCGAGAGGCGCGCCTGCCCTATATCGTCGTGCTGACAGATCCGACGACGGGAGGCGTGACCGCCTCCTACGCGATGCTCGGCGACATCCATATCGCCGAGCCGGGAGCTCTGATCTGCTTTGCCGGCCCCCGCGTCATTCAGCAGACCATCCGGGAGCAGCTGCCAGAGGGCTTCCAGCGGGCCGAGTATCTGCTGGCGCACGGCATGATCGATATGGTGGTGCATCGCCATCAAATGCGCGAAACGCTCTCCCGGATATGCCGGCTGCTGATGGCCAACAAGGCCGTGATCGGGAAAGAAAAGCCCAAGGGCCTCAATGGTCACGGGTACATGAACGGAATGCCGGTGGACGGCAAAATCATCGACCCTCGAAGCAAGTCCGACAGTGAAGACGTCATCGAGGCCGAACCGGTCGCAGATGACGAGCGCTTCGATCCGTCGAAGCTCGAGAAGCGCGAGAAGGGCAACCGGGATGGCGAAACTGGTGCCGCCCGCTCCCGTCCCGAGGACGGCGTCCACAGTTCCTGACTGCGTTATCAGCTATTAGTAATTTTCGCCGCTCGGGCCAGGCCGAAGCGGTATGCGGAGCATTCATGCCGACGAGCGACGAAATCCTTACCGAGATGAAGCGGCTGCATCCGCAGCTCATCGACCTGTCGCTCGGGCGGCTCGAACGGCTGCTGGCGAAGCTCGGCAATCCGCACGACAGATTGCCGCCGGTGATCCATGTCGCCGGGACGAACGGCAAAGGCTCCACGGCCGCATTTCTAAAAGCCATGCTGGAGGCGGCCGGCCGGCGGGTGCACGTTTATACATCCCCACACTTGGTGCGCTTTCACGAGCGGATCACGCTTGCCGGGTCGGATGGCCGGACGCGACCGATCGGCGAAACAGAGCTGGTCGAGCTGCTGACGCGCGTGTCCAAGGTGAATGCAGGCGAGGCCATCACCTTCTTCGAAATCACGACGGCAGCGGCCTTTCTGGCATTTGCCGAAACGCCTGCCGATGCCGTCATTCTGGAAGTCGGCCTCGGGGGCCGGCTGGACGCGACGAACGTCATCTCGCACCCCGCCTTGTCGATTATCACGCCTGTAGCCATGGATCACGCCGACAAGCTCGGCAGGACGCTGGCAGAAATTGCCGGCGAGAAAGCCGGTATTCTGAAACGGGGCGTTCCGGCCGTCATCTCGCAGCAGGAGGACGAGGCACTGCAGATCATCTGCGAGCAGGCCTCACGCATTGGGTCACAACTGACCGTCTGGGGTTATCATTTTGATGCCTACGAGCAGCGGGGGCGTTTGATCTTTCAGCAGGAAAACGTGCTCCTCGACCTGCCGAAGCCTGCATTGATCGGGCGACACCAGATCGTCAATGCGGGAACGGCAGTCGCGGCCGCGCAAGCGCTGCGCCGCTTCGGACTGGGTGAGCACGCGATCAGCCGTGGACTGACGGAGGCCAATTGGCCCGCGCGCATGCAGCGTCTGAAGGACGGTCCGCTGTCCGAACTGCTCGGATCCAGTTCGGAGCTGTGGCTCGACGGCGGGCATAATCCTGCCGCCGGAATTGTCATTGCGCAAACGCTCGCGGATCTCGAGGAGCGCTCGCCGAGTCCCCTGTATCTCATTGTCGGCATGATGGGTCAGAAGGATGCCTCGGGTTTTCTTTCGCCGTTTCGAGGGCTTGTGAAGGAAATCGTTACTGTGCCGATCCCTGGCGCACACGAGGCGCCGCACCAACCCGAGGCGTTGGCCGAGATCGCGCGCAACGTGGGATTCCGGGCAGCAGCGGCGAGTGACGTCCCATCGGCAATCAAGCGAATCGAAGCAAATGACAGAATGCCGAAACGCATTCTGATCTGCGGCTCGCTTTATCTCGCTGGTCACGTGCTGGCTATGCAGCAAGGCGTTACTCAGCAGTCGAATTGATCGGCGCTGGTCGAAGTTATCCCCGGGTTCGAAAATTGTGCTATAATATGCGCGGGGAGCCGTTAAGTCGACCTAAGTCATTGAAAGTTTGATTGTTTTTTCGCATGTCCCTATTGACAGCGTGACGCTGTTCTGGCATACATAAGCTATAACGCGACAGTTGCGAGCGGGGCGGTTGCCCATCGGAACTGGCGCGTTTTTCATTTGTCTCCTTCAATTCCCTAATCGGAAAACCTGATGAGTGCACGGAAGGCCTCGCGGCAGCGGGCGCCCGACTGGGTGGCTATACGCCGGCTGTACGAGGAGAGCACCATTCCCGTTGCCGAAATCGCCGAACTGAACGGAGTAACCTATTCGGCAATCCGAAACCGTCGTCTGGCCGAAAACTGGAAACCGCGCTCGAAAAAATCGCGCACGAAGGTCGCGCCCGCAAGGCGGGGCCGCACGACGGGTCGTAGCGGCCTCGTTTCGCGACTCCTCAAGGTCGTCGATCAGAACTTGAAACTCTTGGAGATGCGTATGGAAACGGACGAGCCGGGGACGGCCGCCGACCGTGAGCGCGAGACCCGCGCGATCGGTGCGCTGACCCGCACCATCGAGAAGCTGACGGAGCTGCAATCGGAAGCAGTCGCTGCTCCCGCCAAACCCGCGAAAACGAGCTCCGGAACCGAAATCGATGAGACCGACGCGGACCGCCTCCGCCTTGAAATTGCGGAACGCATTCTTCGCATTGGCGAGCGGTACGCATCGCGATGAGCTGGCCGCGGCGCTCGGCGAACTTTCGTCCTTTGAGCTGAGCTTCCTCGCCTGGGACTGGCAGACCTGGGCGCGCGACGACCAGCTGCCGCCGGAGGCGGATGCGCAAGGCCGACCCTGGCGGACGTGGTTGATTCTCGGTGGTCGCGGATCGGGCAAGACGCGTGCCGGGGCCGAGTGGGTGAGAGCCGAGGTTGGCCTGCTGGCCCGCGGCAGCGGCTCTGGCAGCGGACGGATCGCGCTCGTCGGCGAAACGCTGGATCAGGTGCGCAGCGTCATGGTGGAGGGCGTATCAGGCCTGCTGGCGGTCCATCCGCCAGATGCAAGGCCACGGTTCGAGCAATCGAAACGGCAGATCGTCTGGCCCAACGGCGTCGTTGCGCAGCTCTTTTCGGCGGAAGATCCGGAAAGTCTGCGCGGCCCGCAATTCGCCGCGGCCTGGCTCGATGAAATCGCGAAGTGGCGCTACGCGGAACAGGCCTGGGACATGCTTCAGTTCGGGCTTCGCCTCGGAGCCAACCCACGGCAGGTGGTGACCACGACGCCGCGGCCGGTGCCGATCTTGAAACGCATCATGGGCGAGGACAGCACCGTGATCACGCGGGTGCGCACCCGCGACAACGCTGCGAACCTGGCGCCGGCCTTTGTCGCGGAAATGGAGCGGCGCTATGCGGGAACATTGCTGGGGCGGCAGGAGCTCGAGGGTGAGTTGATCGAGGATATGTCGGGTGCGCTGTGGCGGCGGGAATGGATCGAGCAGCACCGCCTCGCCGTGGCCCCGCAGCTGCAGCGCGTCGTCGTGGCCGTCGATCCGCCGGTCACCGCAACCAGCTCATCCGACGCCTGCGGCATCTGCGTTGCCGGACTCGGCCCGGATGGGCGCGCCTATGTTCTGGCCGACCGCACGCTGCAAGGCCGTGAGCCGCAGGTCTGGGCGCGCGCTGCCATCGCGGCATATCGCGATTTCGCAGCGGACCGGGTCGTCGCGGAGGTGAACCAGGGTGGTGATCTCGTGCGGGATATTCTGCGCCAGATCGATCCGGCCGTGCCGATCCGCATGGTACGGGCAACGCGCGGCAAATGGGTGAGGGCGGAGCCCGTTGCGGCCCTTTATGCCGAGGGCCGCGTCGCCCATGTCGGGCATCACTCAGCCCTCGAGGCGCAGATGCTGGCTTTCGGGATCGACGGACTTGCGGGTGGCCGCAGCCCTGACCGTCTCGACGCACTGGTCTGGGCCCTGACCGAGCTGATCCTCGACTCACCGCCTCGTCCCGCGATGCGGATGCTCTGACCGGCACGCATTCTCTTAGCCAACCGGGTGAAATGATGACGACAGTGGAACGACAGCCCTCGCGGCTGGCGCGGATGATGCGCGCCTTGAGCCTGCGGTCGCCGCGCGGCCGGGAGCGGAAAGCAGCCGCGCCAGGGCCGCTGGTCGCCATGGAAGGTCTGCGGACACCGGCCTGGATGCCGCGCGATTATGGGGCCTTCGCGCGCGAAGGCATGATGCAGAACCCCATCGTGTACCGCGCGGTGCGCATGATCTCAGAAGCGGCTGCCTCCGTTCCGCTCCTGCTTTACGAGGGCGAGCACGAGCTCGAGGAGCACCCCTTCCTCGAATTGTTGCGGCGCCCCGGTTCAGGCCGCACGACGACGGACCTCATGGAGGCCTGGTACGGCTACCTGCTCGTGGCCGGCAACGTGTATATCCAGGCGATCGCCCTTTGGGGCCGGATACAGGAGCTGCATGTTCTGCGGCCTGATCGCGTGCGGGTCATTCCGGGTTCCGACGGCTGGCCCGAAGCGTTCGAATATCATGTCAGCGACCGGAGGGTGCTGATCGGCGGCGAGGTGCTTCCCGGCATCGACCGGATTCTTCACCTCAAGCTGTTTCACCCTGCCAACGACCATTACGGGCTGTCGCCGGTCGAGCCGGCAGCAACCGCCATCGATCTCCACAACACGGCAAGCCGCTGGAACAAGGCGCTGCTCGACAATTCGGCGCGGCCTTCGGGTGCACTGGTCTATTCCAGCGGCGGCCATCTGACGGAGGAGCAGTTCAAGCGCCTCAAGGCCGAGCTCGAGGCGAATTTCCAGGGAGCGCGCAATGCAGGCCGTCCATTGCTGCTCGAAGGCGGGCTCGATTGGAAGGCCATGAGCCTCACGCCGCGCGACATGGATTTCATCGAGGCGCGCCACGCGGCAGCCCGCGAGATTGCTCTGGCGCTCGGCGTTCCGCCCATGTTGCTTGGCATCCCCGGCGACAATACGTACGCGAACTATCAAGAGGCGAACCGCACGTTCTGGCGCCAGACGGTGCTGCCGCTGGTGAACCGAACCGCAAAATCGCTCTCGGCCTGGCTCGGGCCGGCGTGGAGCGACCGCCTGGAGCTGCGGCCGGACCTCGATGCCATCGAAGCCCTTTCTTCCGAGCGCGAAGCGCTGTGGGCCCGGGTCGAACGCGCCAGCTTTTTGACCCGCAACGAGAAACGGGCGGCGGTCGGATATGGACCGCTGCCCGGCGGGGACGAGCTCGTATCCCCGTGAAGTCTGCGCGAACGCACCAAATTCAACCCGAAACTCGGATGGATCGGATGGAGACACTGGAAACTCGGCCGTTAATGGCGGCCCGGGAGGTGAAGCTGACGTCGCTGGGTCTCAAGGATGTGACGCTCGACGGTACGTTCGAAGGCTACGCGAGCCTGTTCCACCGCGAGGACCTGGGCCGCGACGTCGTGATGCCAGGCGCATTCCGGGAAAGCATTGCCAGGCGCGGCGCCGCGGGCATCCGCATGCTGTTCCAGCATGACGCCAACCAGCCCATCGGCACGTGGAAAAAAATCTACGAGGATGCGCGCGGGTTGTTTGTCCGTGGCCAGCTCGCGACAGAGGTCGGCAAGGCGCGCGAGGTCCTCTCGCTGATGCGCGCCGGCGCCATCGACGGACTCTCCATCGGCTTCCGGACTGTCAAGGGCACGCGGGATTCTCGCACAGGCGTGCGCCGGCTGGAAAAGATCGATCTCTGGGAAATTTCGATCGTCACGTTCCCGATGCTCCCGGAAGCTCGGGTTTCGACGGTGAAATCGAATCCGTTCGGCGGTCGCGTTCCGACCGAACGGGAGTTCGAGCGCTGGCTCACGCAGGACGCTGGGTTCACGCGCTCGGAGGCACGCGCGGTGCTGCGCGATGGCCTCAAAGGCCTACGGCTCCTGCGGGATGCGGAGCAGGCCTCCAGTTGGGAGCAGCGGCTGCTGGCGCAGATGGCGGAAGCGACGCGGCTCCTCAGTCAAAACATGCTCATGAGAGGATTTACACTATCATGCTGAACGAAACGTCGCTGGAGGTGAAGTCCGCAACCAACGCGGATCTCAGCATCGCCTTCGAAGACTTCATGCGCGCCTTCGAGGCCTTCAAGGAGACGAACGACCGGCGCCTCACCGAGATCGAGCGCCACATGAGCGCCGACGTCGTCACTGTCGACAAGTTGGCGCGCATCGACAGAGCGCTCGATGAGTACAAGGGGGCCATCGATGAGCTGTCTCGCAAGGCAGGACGACCGATGCTCGGCTCGGCGGTCCGCCTGTCCGGAGGTCTCGATCATAAGTCCGCCTTCGAGGGCTACATGCGCCGCGGCGAAAGCAACCTGCTGCGCAGCTTCGAAAGCAAGGGACTGTCGGTCGGCTCGGATTCGGACGGCGGCTACGTCGTGCCGGAGGAGACGGAGCGCTCGATCAATCAGGCAGTCCGGGATATCTCGCCGATCCGCGCCATCGCCGGCGTGCGGCAGGTGTCGGGGTCGGTCTACAAGAAGCCTTACGCCATCTCAGGCGCGGAGGCGGGCTGGGTCGGCGAGACTGATGAGCGTCCCGAGACGAGCAGTCCGAAGCTCGCCGAACTCGCCTTCCCGACCATGGAGCTCTATGCCATGCCGGCGGCGACGCAGACGTTGCTCGACGACGCTGCGGTCGACATCGACCAGTGGATCGCCGAGGAGGTTCGGGCGACCTTCGCGGCACAGGAGGGGACCGCCTTTGTCACTGGCGACGGTGTCAACAAGCCAAAGGGCTTCCTCAGCTATCCGACGGTGGACAACGCATCCTGGACGTGGGGCAACATCGGCACGATCGCAACCGGGGTGTCTGGAGCATTCCCCGATACGGATCCGGCCGACAAGCTCATCGACCTGATCTACTCGGTGAAGGGCGAATATCGCGCCAACGCCCATTTCGTGATGAATCGTTCGACCCAGTCGGCCGTGCGCAAATTGAAGGACGCCGACGGCAGCTATCTTTGGCAACCTTCGGCCCGACCTGGTGAGGCAGCAAGCCTGATGGGCGTCCCGGTGGCCGAGTCGGAGGACATGCCGGACATCGCGGCCGACAGCCACGCGATCGCTTTCGGTGACTTCCGCCGCGGTTACCTGATCGTCGATCGCGTCGGCATCCGCGTGCTGCGCGATCCCTACAGCGCCAAGCCTTACGTGCTGTTCTACACGACCAAGCGTGTCGGCGGCGGCGTGCAGGATTTTGCCGCGATCAAGCTGCTGAAATTCGGCGCTTAGCCCGCAAACGAGAAGGCCATCCCTCGCGAGGGTCGCCGCCGGGCCCTCGCGAGATCTGTTCGCGCGTCCATCACACCAGCGCGAGCCGAGCGGGCGGGGTTTCCCCCGCTGCTTCCTCCCATGGGGCCCCGCCCGCAATCTCCTGCAATTCGAAACGGAGCCATCATGGGTCTTGTTCTGACCGCTGCGCCCGCCGTGGAACCGATTACGGTGGAAGACGCGAAGATGCACTTGCGCATCGATCATGGCGACGAGGACATGCTGCTCGCCAGTCTCATCGCCGCATCACGTCTGCAAGTCGAAGCGGCGCTCGATGCGGCGCTGATCACCCAAAGCTGGTCGTTGGAGCTGGATGACTGGCCGGACGGGCGTGAACTGCATCTGCCGATATGGCCTGTGCAGTCCGTCGAGGCCGTACGCATTTCGGATCGGGATGGAGAAATGGTCGAGCTTGGTGCAGAGGCATTTTCGCTCGACGGAGCAAGCAAGCCGCCGCGGCTCGTTTCCATTTCCGGTGACTGGCCCGGCCCCGGAACTCGCGCGCTCGGAATTGAAATCCTGTTCACCGCGGGATTTGGAAATAGCGCGAATGATGTGCCGCCGCCGATCAGGCAGGCGCTGTTGATGCTCGTCGCCCATTGGTACGAGCACCGGGAGCCCGTCGAAACGGGCAAGCCCACGGCCTCAATTCCCGAAGCGATATCGGCGCTCCTCATGCCGTATCGAACGGTGCGGATATGAAGACTTGGCCTATAGGCGCCCTGCGCCACCGAGTGCAGCTGGAAGCTCCCTCGCGCAGCCCCGAAGAGGCAGGAGGCGCTGTCGTTCTCTGGGAGCCCGTCGCAACACTCTGGGCCGAAATCATTCCTTTGTCCGGAACTGAAGTGTTCCAGGCAGATGGCATTTCAGCAACGGCGGCTTTTGAAGTGCGCATCCGTTTTCGTCCGGATATAAATGCAGAAATGCGCTTCGTATTCGGGGAGCGCGTCCTCGACATCAAATCGGTTCGCGACATCGAGGGTCGCCGGCGCTGGCTAAGCTGTCTATGCGAGGAGCGCAGCTCATGAAAATCGCTGTGCGGATTGAAAAGTCCAGAGGTCGGCGCGAGCGCGCATTGAGTGAGCTGCTTGCGGCGGCCAGATCCGGGGCTCAGCGCCGTGGCGGTGGTGCCGGGCAAGTCGTTTCGCTTCAAAATGACGAGGTGAGTTATGACGTCATCCAGCCTGGCGCTGCAGATCGCGATTTTCGAGGCGCTCAGGACTGACGCGGGCGTGCTCGCTGCGCTCGGCGGCCCGCGGGTTTACGATCACGTCCCCCGCAAGACGGACTATCCTTACCTCACATTCGCGCAGACCACGGTGCAGGACTGGAGCACAGGCGCTGACGAGGGCGATGAGCACATCATCACGCTGCATGTGTGGTCGCGCGTGGAAAGCCGCACCCAGCTGCAAGAGATCATCGCAGCCGTGCGCGCCGCCCTGCACGACCGGGACCTGCCGCTCATCGGACACCGGCTGATCAACCTCAGGTACCAGAGCGCGGAAACGCGTCGCGAGCCGGATGGCGAACGCTTTCGCGGCATCATCCGCCTGCGGGCCGTGACCGAGCCGCTCGCTTGATAACCCGAAACTCTGCACTGGAAAGAGCTCAGGAAATGGCAGCACAAAAAGGCAAGGATCTCCTGTTGAAAATCGACTCGGACGGCCTTGGCGCATTCGAGACGGTAGCAGGTCTGAGGTCACGCTCACTTTCGTTCAACACGGAGGTGGTGGACATAACCCACCAGGAATCCACCGGACAATGGCGCGAGCTGCTGGCCGGCGCAGGCGCCAAAAGCGCCCGGATTGCCGGGTCGGGCATCTTCAAGGATGCGGCCTCGGATTCGGCGATCCGACAAGCCTTCTTCGACGGCCTGATCCGAACCTGGCGGGTCGTCATTCCGGACTTCGGGACGGTCGAGGGGCCGTTTCAGATCACGTCATTTGAATTGACCGGCCGGCACGACGGGGAAGTCGCATTCGATATCGCCCTGGAGTCTGCCGGCGAGTTGTCGTTTTCGGCTCTTTGACGGAGTGAGCAATGGCAAACGCGCGCCGAGGGGAAATCGAGGCCTGCCTCAACGGGAAGACATGGAAGCTTTGTTTGACGCTTGGCGCACTTGCCGAGCTCGAACAGGCGTTCGGCGACGACGATATGCTCGCGCTGGCACAGCGGTTCGAAAAAGGCCGGCTCAGCGCAACGGAGGCGGTGCGCATCCTTGGCGCCGGATTGCGAGGCGCAGGGCACGACGTTTCCGATGAAGAGGTGAAGGCGATGCGAACCGAAAACGGGATTGTCGGGATCGTCGACATCGTTGCGCGGCTGCTTGCGGCAACATTCGGCATGCCTGGTGGGGCAGCTGAGGAAAGCATGCCGCGCTCGGAGGTGCGCTCGCTCGACCCTTTCCGTGGGACGACGTGATGGCCGCTGGGCTCGGTCTGTTGCGGCTTCCACCGGCCGCATTCTGGGCCATGACGCCAAAGGAGCTGGCAGCCGCGCTTGGTGCGCTCCACGGTCCGGCACGGATTGATCCACCATCCCGTACGGAACTCCGCCGGCTGATGCAGGCCTATCCGGACGAGCATCAGCCAGGGCGAATCGAAAGTGAAATTCACAATGGCTGAACCCGTCGAAACTTGGACGGTCGCAATCGATGCCGATACGTCCAGGCTGCAGCAAGAGTTGGCGAATGCGACCCGCATCGGCCGGCAGTTCGGAAATGCGCTGACGAATGCCTTTCAGGGTGTGGCGCTGCGCGGGCGGGATCTCGGCGAAGTCCTGAAATCGCTGACGCTGAGCCTATCGCGCATGGCCCTGCAGGCTGCATTCCGTCCGCTGGAGCAGGGCCTTTCATCGCTCATCGGCGGCGCCTTCTCCGGTGTCGCATTCGCGAAAGGAGGGGTGGTGCAAAATGCGCTGCCTGTTCCTTTCGCATCCGGAGGTGTGATCGCGAGTCCTGTAACCTTTCCGCTTGCCGGCGGCCGCATCGGGATAGCCGGGGAGCGTGGGCCCGAGGCGATCATGCCTCTGACACGTGGTCCCGATGGCAAGCTCGGCGTGCGCGCCCAGGGTAGCGCCGGTGTATCGGTGACGATCAACGTATCGACCCCCGATGTAGAAGGCTTCCGTCGGTCGGAGTCGCAGATTGCGGCCATGCTCGCGCGTGCCGTCGCCATGGGCCAGCGGAACTTATAGCGCTGCCGTTCAGTGCGTCTTTTCAGCAAGGAATCTCGATGGCATTTCATGAGATCCGGTTTCCGACCGACATTTCTCGCGGCGCGGTCGGCGGTCCGGAACGGCGCACCGAAGTCGTCGTGCTGGGTTCGGGCCATGAGGAGCGGAACAGCCGCTGGGCTGATTCCAGACGAAGCTATAATGCGGGTTACGGCATCAAGGCACTGGACGACCTGTACGCCGTCATCAGCTTTTTCGAGGAACGGCGCGGTCGGCTCTATGGATTTCGCTGGCGCGATCATTCCGATTGGAAATCCTGCCCGCCGTCGCAAGTGCCCGCCGCCACAGACCAACTGATCGGCACGGGAGACGGAACGACGGCCATCTTCCAGCTCACGAAGACCTACGGCAGCGCGCATGCACCCTGGAGACGTGAGGTGAAGAAGCCGGTCGCGGGCAGTGTCATCGTCGCAGTTGATGGCGTCATCCAGACCGAAGATGTGGCGTTTACCGTCGACAGCACGAGCGGGCTTGTCACGTTCCAGCCAGGGCATATCCCGCAGCCCGGCTCCAAGGTCACCGCCGGTTTCCTATTCGACGTGCCGGTCCGCTTCGACACCGACAAGCTCGAGATCAATCTGCAGGGCTTCCGGCACGGAGCTATTCCCAACATTCCGATTGTTGAAATTCGGCTATGAAAAGTTTGCCTCCGGGCCTGCAGGCCCATCTCGACAGCGGCGCCACCACGCTCTGCTGGTGCTGGCGGCTGACGCGCCGCGACGGAGTGCAGATCGGCTTCACCGATCACGACCGCGACCTGACTTTCGATGGCACGACGTTCGAGGCTGCGGCCGGCTTCACCGCGACGGAGATGAAGCACAGCGTCGGCCTTGGCGTGGACGATTTGGAAGTCGAAGCCGCGCTTACCTCGGAGCGCCTGAGCCAGGATGATCTCGCTGCGGGCCTCTACGATGATGCGCGCGTGGAAATCTTCCGCACGAATTGGAGCGATCCCGAGCAGCGCGTGCTCATGCGCGTCGGCAGCCTGGGGGAGGTCAGCCGTTCCGGAGCATCTTTTCGGGCCGAGGTAAGGGGGCTTTCGCATTACCTCCAACAGCCGAATGGCCGATTGTTTCAATTCACCTGCGATGCTGATCTCGGAGACAGACGATGTGGCGTCGATCTCACCTCTGACAGTTATAGGGCGACAGGGATTGTGACGGCTGTCTCTTCCCCGCGCGCATTCGAGGTCAGCGGCCTTGATGAGTTCACCGAAGGGTGGTTCGCGCGCGGTCTGCTTACGTTCAGATCAGGTGCAAATCAGGGCCGCGCGATCGAAATTCGCCACCACCGCCGGCGCGATGGTGCTGCGCTCATCGAGCTCTGGCAGGAGCCGGCGAAGGCCGTCGCGATTGGCGACGAGGTCGATGTCACCGCCGGTTGCGACAAGCAGCTTTCGACCTGCCGTGAAAAGTTTGCCAATGTCGTAAACTTCCGGGGCTTTCCGCATATGCCCGGCAATGATTTTCTCACCTCTTACGCGCGCAGGGGTGGCGGCCGATGAATTGCGCTCAGCGTTCTCCGACACGCATGGCAGTCGTGAGAATAGCGCGCTCCTGGATTGGAACGCCCTATCACCATCAAGCAAGTCTCATTGGCTGCGGGACGGATTGCCTGGGCCTCGTTCGCGGCATCTGGCGTGAACTGTACGGCACGGAGCCTGCCACGCTACCCCCGTACACGCGAGACTGGGCCGAGGCGACTGGTCGCGAAACACTGCTCGATGCTGCACGGCGGCATCTCGTCGAAGTGGAGAACGAAAAAGCCCAGCCGGGCGACGTTCTTGTTTTTCGGCTGAGGGAATGCCTCCCAGCCAAGCATGTCGCGATACTAGCGACCGGCACAACGATGATTCACGCCATGGAGGGCGTATCCGTGGCCGAGGTCGCCTTTGCACCCTGGTGGAGAAGGCACCTCGCCGGAGTCTTTTCGTTTCCGGGGATCGAAGACTGACATGGCAACACTTGCTCTTGCAGCTGCGGGCGCCGCGGCGGGCAGCGCGCTGCTGCCGTCCGGGCTGACCGTCCTTGGCGCCACGATCGGCGGGGCAACCATAGGTGCTCAGGTCGGCGCACTTGCCGGCTCGTTCGTGGATCAGGCGCTGTTCGGAGCATCCGGGCAGAGCCGCACTTTTACGGGTCCGCGAATTTCGGATCTGCGCGTAACCGCCTCGACCGAGGGTGCGCCCATTCCACGAGTCTATGGCCGGGCGAGGGTCGGTGGCCAAGTGATCTGGGCAACTGACTTCGAGGAGGAGGTCGTTACCTCACAGACCGGTGGCGGTGGCAAGGGCGGAGGCAGTAGCGGCGCGTCGAAACAGGTCGAATATCGATATTACGGCAATTTCGCGGTCGGGCTTGCCGAAGGTGAGATTTCAGGAATTGGCCGTGTTTGGGCCGACGGCCAAGAGCTCGATCTCAGCAGCGTCACCTGGCGTCTCTATACCGGCAGCGAGGATCAGGAGCCTGATAGCCTCATCAGTGCACACGAGGGTGCGGAAAGCACACCGGCCTACCGCGGGCTCGCCTACGTCGTTTTCGAGCGGATGCCACTCGCCTCATACGGCAATCGACTGCCACAGCTCTCGTTCGAGGTGTTCCGCGCCGTCGATGATTTTCACCGGAATGTGCGAGGCGTTGTATTGATCCCGGGCTCGGGCGAGTTCGTCTATGCCACCGAGGAGGTTACGCGGCTCGAAGCAGGTGGCGTGCAACTGGCGGAGAACGTCCACACGCGCCAGGGTGGGACAGATTGGACGGTTTCCATTGATCAGCTTCAATCATCCCTTCCCAATGCAAGGTCCGTTTCGCTGATCTCGAGCTGGTTCGGCACTGATCTGCGTGCCTCCCATTGTGAGATTCGGCCAGGTGTCGAAATCGCAAAGAAATCGACTAAGCCACTGACGTGGAGCGTTGCCGGCTTGTCCCGCTCTGCCGCTCACGTCGTAAGCCTGCACGAGGGTAGGCCGGCCTACGGTGGCACGCCTTCGGATCAGACCGTGATTTCCGCGATACGCGACCTGAAGAAGCGCGGCTTTTCCGTCGTACTCACACCCTTCATTCTGATGGATGTGCCTGCGGGGAACTCCAAGCCCGACCCGTACAAGGGCGGTGCGCCGGGGCAGCCAGCCTATCCTTGGCGTGGGCGGATCACGGTGGAGCTGGCGCCCGGACAACCAGGAACTACGGACAAGACTGTAGCCGCTGCTGCTGAAGTGGCCGCTTTCGTCGGCACGGCGTCCGTCTCTGATTTCGCAGTTTCTGGCGATAGGGTTGCCTACGGCGGACAGCCGGAATGGTCCTATCGGCGGTTCATCCTTCACCACGCTTTCCTGGCAAAGGCCGCTGGTGGCGTCGACGCGTTTGTCATCGGAACGGAGATGCGCGGCCTTACGCAAATTCGCAGCGGGCCTCAGGACTATCCGTTCGTGGCCGCCCTGGTCCAGCTTGCTGCCGATGTAAAGCAAGTGCTGGGGCCCGAAACGAAGGTCACCTATGCGGCAGACTGGTCTGAATATTTCGGCCACCAGCCGCAGGATGGATCGAACGACGTTTATTTCAACCTTGATCCGCTGTGGGCATCGCCAGACATCGACGCCATCGGAATTGACCTTTACTGGCCCCTGAGCGATTGGCGCGACGGGGCAGACCATCTCGACGTCTTGGCCGGTGCCCGCTCCGCATATGATCTTGATTACCTGAAATCCAATATTGCCGGTGGGGAGGGATACGAATGGTATTATGCCAGTGCGGCCGATCGGAATGAGCAGAGGCGCACTCCGATAACGGACGGCCAAGGGAAACCCTGGGTCTTCCGCTACAAGGATCTCAAATCCTGGTGGCTCAACCAGCATTTCAATCGACCTGGTGGCGCCGAGCAGGCAACACCCACGGAATGGGTGCCCCAATCGAAACCGATCTGGTTCATGGAAATCGGCTGCCCGGCGATCGACAAGGGATCCAACCAGCCCAATGTCTTCGTTGATCCGAAGAGTGCCGAGACGGCGCTCCCGTACTTCTCGAACGGGAAACGGGATGATTTCATTCAGCGCCGCTATCTGCAGGCGCTGATCGAAGCCTTCGATCCTGAGCATCCCGGAGCGCTGCCGGCGCTCAATCCCATTTCAGACATCTATGGTGGGCCAATGGTCGACCCATCGCGAATGCATGTCTACGCCTGGGATGCGCGCCCATTCCCGGCTTTTCCGGCTGATACCGAGACCTGGGGCGACGGCGCCAACTGGCAGCGAGGGCACTGGATCACCGGCCGGATCGCGAGCGCACCGGTTGCCGACCTCGTCAGACGAATACTCGATGATTCGGGCTTTCATGCGCATGACGCGAGCGCACTCACGGGCATTCTGCCCGGGTACACGATCGACCGCCTTATGGCGCCACGCGAGGCGATCCAGCCTCTGGAGCTCGCTTACTTCTTCGACGCTGTCGAGACGGGTGAGCGAATCGTATTCCGCCCAAGGGGCGCCGGGCGCCAGGTCATCGAGGTTTCCACGGATGACTTGGTGGAAGAGCGGACGGGGGCCAATCTCGTCACCATTACCCGCGGGCAGGAAACCGAGCTTCCTGGTTCGGCAAAAATTACTTATGTTTCGGCCGCGAATGACTACCGCCAGGCGGTCGTCGAGGCGCGCCGGTTGGCGGGAGCGAGCGCCCGCGTTTCACAGGCCGATCTGGCGCTCGTTCTGGAAGATGAACAGGCGGCGGCTATCGCCGATGCGTGGCTTTTCGAGGCGTGGGCCGCGCGGGAACGGGCATTATTCGTTCTGCCGCCGAGCAAGATGGCCATAGAGCCATCAGACATCATCGCGATCTCCGAAGGAGGACGCTCGCGGCTTTTCCGGGTGAAAGAAATTGGCGACCACGGCGCACGGCAGGCCGAGGCGCTGAGCATAGACCCGGCGCTCTATTTTCTTGGGGAAGGCCCCGCGCGCAGGCATCGGATATCCCCGCCCACGGCATCAGGGCAGCCGCTTGGGCTGCTTCTCGATCTGCCGCTCCTCAGAGGAGATGAGCCTGAGCACGCCGCGTATTTCGCCGCATCACAGTCGCCCTGGCCGGGGGGCGTTGCGCTTTTCCGCTCGCCGACTGAAACAGGCTATACGCTCCAGGGTGTTGCGGAGGTGCCGGCAATCACGGGCGAGCTCCTCGATGCCCTGCCGCCAGGGCCGGTCGGGCGATTCGACAAGGCGGCCCGCTTGCGGGTGCAGCTCGCCGTCGGCGAGCTCGCGTCGGCTGAGGAACTGCAGCTGCTGGCCGGGGCCAATGCGGCGGCCGTGCGCAACGCTGCCGGCGATTGGGAAGTACTGCAGTTCCAGTCTGCTGTGCTCGTCGGACCGAAAACTTACGAGCTGTCCGGCTTTCTGCGCGGCCAAGCCGGTACTGAAGGTGCAATGGAAAGCGAGATCCCGCCCGGCGCTCCGTTCGTGCTCATCACTCAGGCTTTGGTGCGGGTTGACCTGGCGCCCGCGGATGTCGGCCTCGAGTACAATTGGCGCTTCGGCCCCGCCAATCGGGATCTAGGTCACCCGAGCTACGTGCAAACGCGGCATGCCTTCCGCGGGGTTGGGCTGCGTCCGTTAAGTCCGGTGCATCTGCGCGGGAGAAGATCCCTGAACGGCGATCTGGCTCTGGCTTGGATAAGGCGAACGCGTGTCGGCGGGGATAGCTGGGAGACGGCCGAGGTGCCTCTTGCAGAAACCGTCGAACGCTACGAGGTCGACATCCTCGACGGCGCATCCGTGAAGCGGACCATATCCACGACCGAGCCCGCCACCATCTATACCGCGGATCAGCAGATGGCCGATTTCGGCGTCCTGCCGTCGGCGCTCAATGTCCGCGTCTACCAGATGAGCAGCGTCTGGGGGCGCGGATCCCCCTGCAGCGCGGTCGTCTGACGACCGCTGTCAGTTTCCAGAACCCTGTAGCCCAAGGAGATTTGTTCCATGGAGCAGCCGGCATGGCTCGAGCACGCCTGGCGGGAAGCTGGCGTACGCGAGGAGCCAGGATCTGCGAGCAACGATCGCATACTGCAGTTTTTTCGGGATGTCGGGCATCAGACAGTCACAAGCGACGAGGTCGCCTGGTGCGCGGCATTCGTCGGCGCCTGCTTGGAGCGGTCCGGATTTCGGAGCACACGCTCGTTGCTCGCGCGCTCCTACCTGGAGTGGGGTGAGCCTCTGGCGAAGGCGCGGATTGGTGCGATCGCGGTCCTCAGCCGAGGCAGTGATCCGGGTCAGGGCCACGTCGGTTTCGTTATCGGTGCGACGGCAGAGGAGCTCTTCCTTCTGGGCGGCAATCAGCAGAATGCGGTCTCGGTTCAGTCTTTCGAAATCGACAGGCTGCTTGGATTCCGCTGGCCAGCTGGAGCTGTTGAAAAGAGCTCAGCAACGGATGAGCTGTTCGACCTGGCACTCGCCCACGTCCTGGAAATGGAGGGCGGCTGGACGAATGATCCCCACGACCCTGGCGGGCCGACTAATCTCGGCATCACACTCGGGGTCTACGCGGCGTCGAAGGGCACGACGATCACGGATGCCAATCGTGAGGATCTCATTGGCGAGCTGAAGCGGCTCGATGCCGCTTCCGCGCGGCCGATCTACTACGAGCGCTATTGGGTTCCGTCGCGGGCCGCAGAGCTGCCCCCGCCGATCGCGCTGATGCACTTTGATGCCGCCGTGAATCATGGGGTCGGAAATGCCGCCCGGATGCTGCAGCAGGCATTGGGCGTTGCCGTTGATGGTGAGATCGGGCCGGAAACCCTCGGAGCAGCCCGCACCCACCCCGTCATGGAAACTGTCCATCGCTACGCCGACATCAGGCGGGCGCGCTACCGCAGCCTCAGCCATTTCTGGCGGTTCGGACGCGGCTGGTTGAGACGAGTCGATCGAACACTCGCTGCCGCCGAGCGGCTCGGTGATGCCGCAACCAAAGCTTCCCGGCAACTTCAGAAAGGAGCAGGACAGATGTCAGCAACTGAAGGCGCGGCCGCCGACAGCAAGTGGTGGGGGCACTCCATGACGATCTGGGGTGCAATCATCACCGCAGCATCAACGGTACTTCCGGCCATCGGTCCGCTCTTGGGGATCGATATCACCCCGGATCTCGTCAACGAGTTCGGCGACCAAGTGACGAACGTGCTGCAGGCCATAGGCGGGCTGATTGGCATCATCATGACCATCTACGGGAGGACGCGGGCAAGCACGGGACTCGGGCGTAAACAGATCACCCTCCAACTCTGAATCGTTCAGGCGGCGTTCAGGTGCGCAGCTCAACGATCAATACAGGGCTGAAGGCCGATGCGCATGCCGGTCGTGTGGGGCATCAGCGCGCCTTGTGATCGTGGCGGTTGGCACTCACCATGGGTGCCAGCCGCCTCGATGCTCGCAAGGGCTTGCGAGCAACAGGCTAGGAGGATCAGCCATTTTGGGGTATATACCAAGGTCCGAACAGTTCCAGTCTTTAGGTGGGGGAAACGGCAGGTTGCGCGCCCTTGTCGTTGAGGACGATCCCGATCTCAATCGCCAGCTCAAGCAGGCGTTGGCGGATGCCGGCTTTGCCGTCGACTCGGCGAGCGACGGCGAGGAGGGATATTTTTTGGGCGAGACGGAGCCCTACGACGTCATCATCCTCGACATCGGCCTGCCGAAGATGGACGGCATCAGCATCCTCGAGCAGTGGCGCCGTGCGGGCCGCAACATGCCGGTCATCATCCTTACGGCGCGCGACCGTTGGAGCGACAAGGTGGCGGGCATCGATGCCGGTGCGGACGATTACCTCGCCAAGCCCTTCCATATGGAAGAACTCCTGGCGCGCGTGCGTGCTCAGGTTCGCCGGTCCGCAGGTCACGCCAAGAGTGAGCTCGAGTGCGGTCCGCTGCGCCTCGATACGCGAACGGCCCGCGTCACGTGCGATGGTCAGCCGATCAAGCTGACGTCGCACGAGTACCGGCTGCTCGCGTACCTCATGCACCACAACGAGCGGGTGGTGTCGCGCACCGAGCTTGTCGAGCATCTCTATGACCAGGACTTCGATCGCGACAGCAACACGATCGAGGTCTTCATCGGCCGGCTGCGTAAAAAAATCCCGGCTGATTTGATCAAGACCGTCCGCGGTCTCGGTTACCGGCTCACCCAGGAGCCCGATGAGGCTTAATTCGCTCGCCTTCCGACTGTTTGCGACGGCGATCGTCTCGACGATGCTGATCCTGCCGGTGGCGGGACTGCTGATCTATTCGGTGTACCGGCAGGAAGCCGAGGAAGGCTTCGACGAGCGCCTGCGCCAGCTCCTGACAATCGTCCACGCCGACAGCATTGACGAGTCTTCCTCGGAGCCGGGCACGCCCGGGCAGGTCGGTGAGCCCCTCTTTTTCATCACGCATTCGGGCTGGTACTGGCAGATCAAGCCGCTGAATGGAGCGCCGGGCCAGACAAAGGCTTCCCCTTCGCTTGCAAACTTCGTGCTGCCGTCGCCGTTCGAGGAGGGCATCGAGCCCGATGTGCAAGGCACGCGATGGCTCGACGTCCTGGGACCGAACAATCAGCCTGTACGCATTGCCGAGACGATCTATGCTTTCGGCGAGGATTCTAGCGGACCTCAGTATTCGATCGCGGTTGCCGGCCCGCTCGATTGGCTGGAGGCACGCGTTGCGAGTTTTGGGACCCAGCTCGCGTTCGCTTTGACGCTGGCCGGTATCGCTCTAGTGGCCGTGACGCTTCTCCAGGTCCGCTTCGGCCTCCTTCCCTTGCGCGCCATAGAGAACGGGCTTGCGGCCGTCCGCTCCGGAAAATCGACGCGCCTCGAAGGTGAGCTGCCAGCCGAAATCGAGCCGCTCCAGCATGAGTTGAATGCGCTCATCCAGTCCAACGAGGAGGTCATCGAGCGTGCCCGCACGCAGGTCGGCAATCTTGCTCATGCGCTCAAGACACCGCTAGCCGTCATCACCAACGAGGCGCGCGAGGATAAAAGCCCGCTCGCGCAGAAAGTTGCGGAGCAAGCCCAGGTGATGCGCGACCAGGTGAACCACTACCTCGACCGCGCCCGCATGGCAGCCAGTGCCGGTTCCTTGGTGCGTGTGACTGACGTGCTGCCTGTCGCGGAAGCTTTGCAGCGCGCTCTCGAGCGGATCTACCACGAAAAGGGGATCGCAATCCGACTTGATTGTCCCGAGGACGCCCGCTTCCAGGGGGAGCGGCACGATCTCGAGGAGATGCTGGGCAATCTGCTCGACAATGCCTGCAAGTGGGGTCGAAGGAGCATCCGTGTTTCGATCAGCGTGCGGCGCCCGGAGCTTCGGGGCGCGTCGCCACGCCTCATCGTGACGATCGAGGACGACGGCCCCGGCCTCACGGAGGATCAGCGCCGCCGGATCGGTAAGCGCGGGCTGCGTCTCGATGAAACCAAGCCGGGCTCCGGTCTGGGGCTCTCGATCGTCAGCGACCTGGCGCTGTCATACCGTGGCCGGCTCGAGCTTGGCGCATCGCGCTACGGCGGGCTACTCGCGAAGCTCGATCTCCCCGCTGCCTGAAGACGACAGGACCTCAGGGCCATTTCGCTACGGGCGGCATCGAGGACAGAATGCTGTCCACATTTCCCCCGGTCTTCAAGCCGAACACGGTTCCGCGGTCGTAGAGCAGGTTGAATTCCACGTAGCGCCCCCGCCGGACCAGTTGCTCCTCGCGCTCGGCTTCCGTCCAGGGTTTGTGCCAGTTGCGCCTGACGAGCTCCGGATAGATGTTCCGGAACGCCCGCCCGACGTCCTGCGTGAAAGCAAATGCGGCTTCCCACCCGCCATCTGCTTCTGGCGGCGTCAAGTAATCATAGAAGATGCCGCCGACGCCGCGCATTTCTTTCCGGTGCGGTAGGTAGAAGTACTCATCACACCATTCTTTGAAGCGCTCATAATCCGCAACCGGATGGGGCGTGCAGGCCATTCGCATCGCTTCGTGGAACGCGATCGTGTCGGGATCGGACTGCGTGCGCCGGGTCTCGAGCAGGGGTGTCAGATCCGCACCGCCGCCGAACCACCATTTCGTCGTCACCACCATGCGGGTGTTCATGTGCACCGCGGGCACGTGCGGGTTCTGCATGTGCGCGATCAGCGAGATGCCGGAAGCCCAGAAGCGTGGATCCTCGCTGGCACCGGGTATCTGCGACCGGAACTCCGGCGCGAACTCTCCGAACACCGTCGAGGTGTGAACGCCCACCTTCTCAAAAACCCGCCCTTTCATAATGGACATCAGTCCGCCGCCGCCGGGTGCCCCCGTGTGATCGGTCCGGCTCCAGGCCCTTTCGATGAACCGTCCTGGCGGTAGCTCGGAAAGTGGAGAACCCGGCGGGAGCTCGTCCTCCAGACGCTCGAAGGCGCTGCGGATCTCATCCCGTAGCGCCCCAAACCACCTGGAGGCGCGATCACGCCATTGATCGAGAAGGTCCGGTTGAGGCAGCATGTCCTATCCTGAAGTCATTCTTCTGACGTGGCTTGGGACTAACGCGGAACCTGCATTCAATCAATCGAAGCCGGTCCGCCGGCCGCCTTGTGACAGCGGCCTTTTGCTCAACTCGGCAGTTCTTGCTGAGCGTCCGCAAGCCTGCACTGGCTCAAGTCACGAAAGGAATCGATGTACCGCTGGTTCGAAACGCGTATCGACGCCTTCCCTCAAGAGGTCCCGCAGCAGCCACCCAACAGGCTGCCGGCGTTCTACTGGCATTTCATCCGGCCGGTCTGGCCGGTTTTTGTGTTGCTCCTTGTCGTCGGCCTCATAGGCTCGCTCATCGAGGTCGCGCTTTATGCCTTCATCGGCGATATCGTCGACAGGATGAAGGAGGCGCCGTCCCCTGAAACATTTATCGCGGACAACGGCCTGCTGCTCCTGCTGATGGCCTTTGTCGCCCTCATCCTCCGCCCGCTGGTGTCTACGGCTCACGATCTGACCAAGAACCAGATGATTGCGGGGCCGGTGAATACGCGCGTGCGCTGGCAGTCCCATCGCTACGTCCTGCGGCAGAGCCTCGGCTTTTTCCAGAATGACTTCGCAGGCCGGGTCGCAGCGAAGGTCTTGCAGACCGGCCATGCGCTGCGGGAATCCGTGGTGCAGATCATCGATAGCCTTTGGTTCGCAGTCGTGCACTGGGGCGCGGCGATCGTTTTGTTCGCGGATGCCGATGGGCGGCTCGTTATCCCGCTGGTGATCTGGCTCGCGGCTTACGGGGTCACGATCTGGTACTTCGTGCCGCGCATCCAGCGGCTGTCGTTCAATGCATCGGAAGCGCGCTCGGTGCTGACGGGACGCGTCGTCGACAGCTACACGAACATCCTGACGGTGAAGCTCTTCGCGCATGCGGAACGGGAGGATGAAAGCGCGCGGTGGGCGCTACAGAACCACCTCGATCGGTATCTGGAAAGCCAGCGCAATCTCACCTGCATGGAGTTCGTGCTCTACTCGATCAATGGCGCCCTGATGGTCTCGGTCACAGGCCTTGCGATCTGGCTGTGGAGCACCGGTGTCGTGACGATCGGAGCCGTCGCATTGGCCACGGCACTCGTCATCAGACTCGTCGGCATGTCCGGCTGGATCCTGACCACGGTGGCCTCGGTCTTCGAATCGATCGGCACCGTAGAGGAAGGCATGGAGACGATCAGCCGCCCCGTCGACGTCGTCGATCGGCCCGACGCGAAGCCGCTCGTCGTCAAACGGGGCGAGATCCGATTCGAGGACGTCAGCTTCCACTACGGCAAGCATGGTGGCGTCATCGACCGCATATCGTTGCGCATCGCTCCGGGCGAGAAAGTCGGGCTCGTGGGGCGGTCCGGTGCAGGCAAATCGACACTGGTCAATCTCTTGCTTCGCTTCTACGACCTGGAAGGCGGGCGCATCCTGATCGACGGTCAGGACATTGCTTGCGTCACACAGGACAGCCTGCGGGCGCAGATCGGCATGGTCACGCAGGACACCTCCTTGCTGCATCGTTCAGTGATGGAGAACATTCTCTATGGCCGCCCCGATGCCGGCGAGGCTGCGGCCATAGCTGCGGCACGCAAGGCGCACGCGCACGACTTCATCGTCGGCCTGCGGGATGCACGTGGCCGGACTGGGTACGCCGCGCAGGTCGGCGAACGGGGTGTGAAGCTGTCCGGCGGCCAGCGTCAGCGCGTGGCGATCGCCCGGGTTCTGCTGAAAAATGCCCCCATCCTCATTCTCGACGAGGCGACCAGCGCGCTCGACTCGGAGGTGGAATCGGCAATTCAGGAGCAGCTCTACAACCTGATGGAAGGCAAGACGGTGATTGCCATTGCGCACCGCCTGTCGACAATCGCCGCGATGGACCGGCTGGTGATCATGGACGAGGGCCGCATCATCGAGCAGGGCAGCCATGGCGAGCTCCTCGCTCGAGGCGGACTATACGCCGAGCTGTGGGCGCGCCAGTCGGGTGGCTTCCTCGCCAAGGAGGCAGCGGAATGAAGGAAAAGCCTAATTCGAGGAATTTCGTGATCTCGCGGGCTTCGGCGTGATCCTCAAGGTTCGCGCCGGAAAAAGGTGTCGACGCGTAGCCCGGGAATCAGCGGCCCGGCGTCCTCGAACTCGATCGTAACCTCGCGCACCTCGGCGTCATCGGGCCGGCGGGGTCCCCGTGATGTCATATGCGGACCAGCCAGGACCGGCGCCATCGCGGTTACCTTGCCCTCGATCTCCTGGCCTGGAAAAGC
>DASVDU010000012.1:0-10298 GCA_036380915.1 Hyphomicrobiaceae bacterium
CGACACCAGTGCCTGCAACGGGAAGCTTTCGAGCGGCAAGCGGAACCCGGCCATGGCCGCGATCACGCTCGTGTGCCCCGCTGCCACGATGCCGACCTTGCGAGCCTTGATCGTTCCCCGCGTGGTCTCGACCGCCTCGACGGCCCCATCGGCTCCGCGGCGAATGCCAGTCACTTCGCAGTTCTGGATGATGTCGACGCCGAGTTTGTCGGCTGCACGCGCGTAGCCCCAGGCCACCGCATCGTGCCGCGCTACGCCGCCCCGACGCTGTAGGGCCGCACCTAGAACCGGGTAGCGGAGATTGGGTGAGATATTGAGTGGCGGACAGAAGGCCTTCGCTTCCTCCGGCGTCAGCCATTCATTGTCGATGCCCGCAAGCCGATTGGCATGAACGTGGCGCTTGAAGCTTTGCACGTCATGCACATTGTGCGCCAGCATCATCACACCGCGCGGGGAGTACATCACGTTGTAGTTCAGCTCGTCGGAGAGCGTCTCCCAGAGCTTCATGGCGTGCTCGTAGATCGCCTCGCTCTCTTCCCAAAGGTAATTCGAGCGGATAATCGTCGTGTTGCGGCCAGTATTCCCGCCACCGAGCCAGCCCTTCTCCAGGACAGCGACGTTACGAATGCCGTGTTCCTTGGCGAGGTAATAGGCGGTCGCGAGCCCATGCCCACCAGCACCGATGATCACGACATCATAGGCCGGTTTGGGCTCAGGATCGCGCCACTGCCGCGGCCAGCCTTGATGGCCGGTCGCTGCCTGTCTGAGCAGGTTGAACACCGAATATCTCAACGGATGCTCCCCGTTACACCACGGCCGAGATGGCTCGCCGGCTTCAAGCCGTCATCGCACCTCGGCGCGCACGTGGCCTGGAAGAGACAGACGGATGGCGCTGAAAAGCTCGTCTGGCCATGCGTCGCCTTGTCCTCTCCAGGGCGCAACCCTAAACGGATCGGACGCCGTGTCCAGTGCGGCAACTGGCGTCTTCTTTCCCGTTTATCCGCCAATGGCTGGTCGAAAGACAGGGCTGTCCGACTCACTTTGGCTGGTCACTTTCCGCCACAGGAGCTGCCGGGTGCTGAATCGCCAGATCGGTTGCGAAAATTTGGTTGCGCGGCGTTTTGGCTCTTCTTTCAGCACTGGACTGGCGCTGCAAATCACTTTTTGCCCGCCAGAACGTTATTCTTCATAGCCCGAAGCGAGTCTAGTAGAGCTGCAATGTCCGCGTCGCCCGCCGATCGGACCGAAACGCACAGATCGGCTTTCTGCTCACGCCTGAAGTCTCGTTTCTGACGCCGCGGGGCGGAGCTGTGTGCGACAGCTCCGCCCCATGGTCTTAAGCCCTATGGTCAAGTCACATTTGACCTTTCATTGGCTTGCTTGTTCAGCAGCCCCTGAAATGGCTATTCACGGCAGGTCAACCCGCTGCCTTGCGGGCCGCCTCGAGCCAGCCATCAACCATGTCGCGGTTCTTCTTGATCCAGTCGGACGCCTGCTTCTCGATGTCCTCGGGCTTGTCGGCGCCTTTGAACATGGCTGCATTTTGCTCGAAGATGTCTTCGAGCGGAATGGATACCTCCTTGAGGAGGGTGGCAATTGCCGGATTGGCCTTCAAAAATTCAGAGTTGGCGACCGGCACTATGTCGTTCGCGACGAACCCCATCACGCAGGGATCGGCGACACAGCTTTCAAGACCCGAGACGGAATTCTCCTTGGTCGGCTTCTCGGGAACCGGGATCCAGACAACGTCCTCGCCAGGCTTGAGCTCGTTGACCGTCCAATTCGGGGTCCACGTATAGAATAAAATGGATTCACCATTTTTATACGCAGCCACCGCATCGGCCATGGACGCCGAATAGCTCGCCTTCACCTCGTTGATGTGATCCTTCAGACCATATTTCTTGAGGTGTTTGTCGATCGCGAGCTCGCACCCCCAGCCCGGCGGGCAGGCAACCAAATCGGCCTTGCCATCACCATTGCGGTCAAAGGCCTCCTTGACCTCATCGCGCTTGAAGTCGTCCAGCGACTTGATGTTGTACTTTTCAGCAGAGGCCTTGTCGACCAGATATCCCTGCAGCGCACCGGAAGCGGCGACCGTTCCGATGATTTCCGCGTTTTCCTCAAATGCATCGCGGTATGAATCGTGCAATGGGAACCAGCCATTCACCCACAGATCAACGTCGCCCAATCCCACGGCTTGATAGAACGGCGGGTTATCGAGCGTCGTCGGACCTTCAACCGTGTAGCCGAGCTCTTCAAACAACTGCTTGTAGATCTCCGCGTGGAACCAGCCGGTATCCCATGTGGCCCGGGCCATCTTGATCGTCTTCCCCGCCCCTGGGGCATCCTGAGCCAGGACCGGCATGCATGCCATTGAACCTACAAGCGCTGCCGCTGCCAGCGTGAGAAGGCCCTTTCTCAGCCCTTTCATGTGTAATTCTCCGTATTGCTACGTCAGAGGTTTGTGGCGATCAGCACCGCCACGGCGAAGGCGGAACGCACTCGAGAGCCCATTCCGCGAAAATCGTGCTCATGCAGTTTTGTCTTTCTCCTGCTTGGCCTCCAGACCCCAGGAGAACAGCGAGCACAGCGTCTGCCAAAGCGAGGGCGCCGTTTCGGAATTCTTCTCACCCAGCGCCTGGGTGATGCGATCCAGGATGATTGCGAGCAGGACGATTCCGATACCGCCCGCTGTGGCCGCACCGACATTGAGGCGCCCGAGACCCGTATAGACGGTCAGACCAAGACCGCCGGCGCCGATCAGAGCAGCGATGACAACCATGGACAATGCCAGCATCAGCGTCTGATTGAGACCTGCCATGATGGTTCTGAGCGCGAGGGGAATTTGCACCTCCCAGAGCATCTGCCACCCCGTCGAGCCGAATGCCTCTGCGGCCTCAATCAAATCCGCGCGGACATTCCGGATGCCGAGATTTGTGAGGCGTACGATAGGTGGGAGGGCAAAAATGATCGTGGCGATGATGCCCGGAACCATTCCGACGCCGAAGAGCATCACGATCGGCACAAGATAGACGAACGACGGAATGGTCTGCATGATGTCGAGGATCGGCCGCATCACAAACAGGACTCGATCGCTTCGAGCAGCCCAGATACCGAGCGGAATCCCCATCACGGCGCAAAACAGCACAGACGTGATGACCATTGACAGCGTTGTCATGGTTTCCGGCCACAGCCCCGTCATGTCGATGAACGACAGCGCCAGAAGGGTGAAAATCGCAACGCCGCGCCCGGCTGTTCGATCTGCAATGACGGTCAAGATCGCCGTTACCGCCAGCATCGGCAACCAGTGGAGGAAGGCGTCAACCCAATTCAGCACCGATGTCACTGGTGCCTGTAGCGCCCGAAAGAAGGATCGGAAATTCGGCACCAGGAAATCGCGCACCAGCGAGTTCACCCAATCATCGATCGGAATTTGAACAAGATCAGCGGGGCTGAACATTGCGGTCTTGGCTCCCTTGCGTTTTCGCTTGCGACGCGCACTCGTTTCCGGAAGTGGCCCCGTTCTCCGATGCACAGCCCGAGAGCTGGGAAAAAACAGCCTCAACCTCGATTACGCCAACGAGTCTCCCGTGACTGTCGGTCATCGCGATCGGATAGCCTGCGCTGGCGGCGGCATAGAGCTCATTCAGCGGCGTCTCCGGGTGGACCACAGGCACATCAGTCACCATGACCTCTTTCAGATCCGTCCGGCCCTCCTCGCGAGCAGCAACCGCCAATTCCTGATAAGCGACAACCCCAGCGACCTTGCCTTTGTCGACGACGTAAAGGGCATTCCGATTGTGCTTCTCCATCAGCTGGAGCGCCTTTTCCGCAGCTCCGATTTCGCTCTGCTCGACTGTCACGGGCCGTCCGGCTACGTGCGAGGCTTGGAAAACCCGACCGCGGTCGACGTCGGCCACAAAGGCGGCCACGTACTCGTCCGCAGGCCGATCCACGATTTCTTGCGCCGTCCCCACCTGAACGAAAGCCCCGTCCTTCATAATGGCGATCTTGTCGCCGAGAAGCAGCGCTTCGTTGAGGTCGTGGGTGATGAAGATGATCGTCTTGTTCAATACTTTCTGCAGGTGCAGAAGCTCCTCCTGCATTTCGCGACGGATCAAAGGATCGAGCGCGCTGAACGGCTCATCCATCAGGAGAATCTCGGGATCCGTCGCGAGGCCACGAGCCAAGCCGACCCGCTGTTGCATGCCGCCGGACAATTCGCCAGGCATGCTATCGGCGTAAGCCGCAAGCCCCACCTGCTCCAGCGCTTTGAGTGCCTTCTCACGCCGCCTATGAGCCACTTCGCCCTTGATCTTCAGTCCATACGCAACGTTTTCGAGGACCGTCTTGTGAGGAAACAGCGCGAAATGTTGAAATACCATGGCGATCTTATTGCGCCGGATATTCCGCAACCGCTCCGCCGAACACCTTGTGACGTCCTCATTATCGATCAGAATTCGTCCCGAAGTGGCCGGAATCAGCCCATTGAGCATGCGCACGAGCGTCGATTTACCGGAGCCTGACAGCCCCATGACGACGAAGATTTCCCCTTCGTTAACCTCGAAGCTGACGCCCTTGACACCAACGGTCTGGCCGGTTTCCTCCAATATCTCGAGTTTCGACTTGCCCTGCTCCAGTGCCTTGAGCGCTTCTTCCGGCCTTTCACCGAAAATTTTGAAGACGTTCTCGATGCGTAGCTTGGGTTTCATAAGCCCTCTTATTCTTTAAACTGAATTTCGATCGGCCTAGGCAACAAAGCCTACCGATCCCAGTGCTCCGAAAGTCTTCTCTCGCGTCCCGGTGCGGCGGGCGCCAATTCGCAAGCAAGACGCATCAGCACTGCGATCTGAGGACGGCGGAGACAATGACTGAGTGCCAATTTCCGCGCGGAAATGCTCGAAGAGCTCGCGCCACGACGTTTTCGCCAAACTGGGCTTATTCGGCGGAATGATGTCGGCCGCCCCTGCGGTGGGGCATTTCAAAAATCTGTTCTCGATTGGCTTTCGGGAGCATGCGGGTCTACTGAGGACGAGCATCCTGCCGGCTCCGCCCTCGAAACTATCCTGGGCTAAGCCGTTTGCGCCGCCGGGCTTCCTCTCGGCCCTAGCGGCTTCCATGCTGCCGCCTGGCACGCCTGGCACGCTCGTGGGCGCTCGCACAGCCAGGCCATTCCGCGACCGTTCTCGCGGAGCTTCCGGGACTTCCTCACGAAGGCGGGGCTCACCCATCGCCCCAAGTTGCGCTTCTGCGAGCAATGGAGCCGCCAGCGACATAGATCGGTCCCCCCTGTCTGCTGGTCTTGTTGCGTCGCTTCGCAACGGTCACCTCTTCGTTCTGCTTCAACGGCGTCGTTAGGTGCGCCGAGATGCCGCGCCGATTGGAGCCGACTGCGACAAAAATTTGCCAGCATTGACGGTCGAGCTGACCGCCTCTCGCTCAGGAGCGACGCAATCCTCTCCGCCCGCGACATGCGAATGCGTGCAAGCGGCAGCGATTGGCGGCCCCCTTTCCAAATGCGACACGCAAGTTGCGCGCCTGGGCCTGCAACCCCTCCCTGCCTGGGCGCAGATCACAGGGGTGCTGTGAGCTAGATGATGAAGGCGAAGCCTCAAGCTCGCCCCCGGTATGCCACACATCGGCCGGGTTGTCAGCCCCAGCGACCCCTTGCTTGTCATTTTAGCCTGTGGCGGCAGTCGTCCTCCCGGCTGAGGAAGGGGAATTCGAGGCCCTGATCCCCGAAGCTTGTCCGATTTTTGCCGCAACTCGCAGCCAGTGTTGCTGCAGCAAGCGTGGGGGAAATCATGAACAGAGTTTGGCTGGCTTGTGTTCTGGCTGTGGTTTTCGCGACAGCAACAGGTGCTATCGCCATCCGGTCAGGCGGACGCGCCGCACCCACCACGAACCTCGCCATCAGCAAGGCAGTCGCAAAGGTGAACTATTATGACGTGCGGGGCACGACGCTGGAGGAGTTGCGCCAGGACGTGTTTTCGCGCGGACCTTACGACAAGGAGGCGAACACCCGCTTCGCCGGCTGGGCGGAGTGGCGCATCCAGTGGTGGTTCGATCGCCGAGAGGTCGCCGGGGGTTGCGCTGTCGCCAACGCTTCAACCGAGACGCACATCGAGTACACGCTGCCGCGCTGGGTGGACGAAGACGCGGCCCCACCTGAGTTACGGGCAAGCTGGAAGCGGTTCATAGACGCCCTGACGGAGCACGAGGAGGGTCACGGCAGGCTGGCGCGTGAGCTCGCCGAGCAAATCGAGTTCGCGATCAGGAGCTTGCCGCCTGAGCCTACCTGCGAGGAGCTCGACCGCAAGGTGAACGAGCTCGCCAACCGGCTGATCCGCGAGGACAAGACCCAGGAGGCTTACGATCGGGAAACCGGGCATGGTGAAACGCAGGGTGCTGCATTCCCGAGCATCCTGGTGCATGCCACTTCAAAAACCGCGGCTGTCAGCGAGTGACGCTCTCGCCCTGACGCTCAACCTCGAGGTCTGGTCAGCAGGGGCGCATAGATAACGGCAAACCCTGCGAAGCCCACCACCCAAGCGGTTGCTGAAAGATGCAGCATCGGCTCGCGCGCGACGCCGAATCCGGCCACGATCCGTGCCAAGGCTGCGATGAAAGTGGCAATGTAAATTGCCGTAATACCCCGCGTCGCAGTGAGCGGCTGACCTGTATGCCCAAGGCTGGCGCGGGTCATAACGGCCATGATCATCAGGCCCATTGCGCCCGCCGTCCAGGCATGCAGAGCGCCCGACGGCAGGAGCACTTCGGGTGCCCAGATACTCGTGGCGAGCAGCAGAAATCCGAGTGGGATGAAAGCATAGGCCACGTGCAGCACGAGCACGAGCTGCTCTGCCGTCGTGCGTTCGCCGGCCCACCGGCCGAGGCGCACCACGTTCAGCAAACCTGCAAAAACGGCGAGAACTGCCGTCGCGTCGGCCTCCGGCAGCACGATCCAGAGGGCCAGCGCCGCACCGCTGAAAGCCATGACGGCGGCGTCGAATCGCGAGAATGGGACGGGCAGCCGACCAGGACTCCGCCGCACCAGCCAGTTGCGCGTGAAGCTCGGAATGATGCGACCGCCGATCAGCATGATCAACAGGATGATAGCAGCTATGCCGGCGCGGATGCCGTATTCCGCACCGAGCCCGAGCAGTATTTCCGCGTGGAACGTCACATTCCCGAGGAACAGCACGCCCAGAACAATCAGCACCTTCAGATTGCGCGTGCTTTTTCCCGCGATGATCTCGCGCGCCACCACGGCAGCGAGGGTGGCAAGGAAGCTCAAATCGATGACGGCGGCCAGCGGCGCACCGATCCAACCCGAAGTGAAAACGGCAATCCGCCCGGCAAGCCAGAGGAGAAAAAGGGCAAGCAGCGGCTTTCCCGTCACGGGCAGCCGTCCTGTCCAGTTCGGGACGGCGGTAAGCAAGAAGCCCGCCACGGCCGCCGGTACGAACCCGTAAAGCAGCGCGTGCGCGTGCCACTCTATCGGTCCGAGAGCCGTCGGCAGCACCAGTTGCCCTGCGAGCACCGGCAGCCAGAGGACCATGACGAGCGCGGCCCAAATCGCGGCTGACAGAAAGAAAGGCCGGAATCCAAAGCTCAGTATCGCCGGTCCGCGATAGCTGCGAACTTGCTCAGCAGTGGTTGCCACGGTCTATTCCCGCCTCGAACTCTTGTGGAGCCGAATCGTACCCATCGAACGAGGACCGGGCTGGCACCGTTCTGAGAGGCGCTCGGCGGCAGCCCTCGGCGCGTTGAATTCATATCACGCCGCCGTACCTTGCTCTGCGCTATTCCTGGCCAGCCCGTACTCGAGCATCAGCTTGAGGCCCACCTTCGCTGGATCCTCAGCCTTTGCGAGCCGCCCCATTAACATCAGCCAGGTTTCGTCGTCAGCCAACTGGACGAACCGACCCACCTCCTCGCGCACGACGGTCGCCAGGTCGCTGCCGTCTTCCTCGGCGGCCGCCTTCAGCCGCGCCAGAAGGGCGAGATCATCGAGACCGATCAAGGCATCGAGGATGACGGCGTCATCCTGCCAGGCCGCCAGAAGCTCTCCCAGGGTCATTGCACAGGGCCTCCCGAGACGCGCAGGTCGGCCGGAGTCGGTAAGCTGATGCCGCTCACCTCGCTCGCCGCTGCGAGCCGGGCGACATACTGGGCGATCGCCGTGCGCCGGCTCCGCTCGGTGAGATACGCGGCGATGCGTTCACGGACGAGCTCGAACGGCAGCTCGCGGCCATCGATGCGCCGGGTCAAGTGGATGATGTGGAACCCGTACCTGCTCTCGACCGGCTCGGAGGTCATTTCCCCCGGTGCAAGCCGACGGAGCGCCGCCTCGAACTCCGGCGTCGTATCGCCCGGACCGATCTGCCCAAGGTTCCCGCCGGATTTGGCCGACGGGCAGGCCGAATGGATCCGGGCGAAATCGGCAAACAGCTGCGGGCTTTCGCGAAGATCAGCGATAAGCTGCTCGGCCTTGTTTCGCGCCGCGCTCCGTCCCTCTTCATCTTTTGGATGCGCGGCGAGAAGAATGTGAGAGGCCTCGAACAGGTCTGCCGAGCGGAAACGCCCTCTGTTCTGGCGATAATAGCGGCGGCAGGTTTCCTCATCCGGCTCAGGTGTCGTGACCTCCCGATCGATGAGCCCCCGTATCAGAGCTTCCTCGTCCGTCTCCCTCCGGCCCTCTCCATCCGTTTCCGGCTCCGGCTCGATGCCAATTCGCCGCGCCTCCTGCAGCAGCAGCTCACGGACGACGAGCGCTCGGGCCGCAGCGGTCCACGCCGCCAGCGGAGTCGGCGCCGGGTGATACTGCGCCTCACGCGAAATCATGTCGTGAGGGATGGTAACGCCATTGACTGCGATTTTCGTGCGTTGCGCATTGGCCAGCGCACCTCTCGCCGAGCAGCCCATGGACTCACTCCGCAGGCTCGATGGCAGCAGCACGGCCCTCCGATGCCAGTGGCCGCCGTGTGCGGACGACCTGGTAGCCGCGCCGCCCGAGATACCAGACCGGCGCGCTCCACACGTGCACCAGGCGCGTGAACGGGAAGAGCAGGAATATTGTCATTCCAAGGAACAGATGCGCTTTGAAAACGGGATGCGCATCGGCCACCAGCATCCATGTGTCGGCCCTGAGCAGCAGCGTACCTTGCGCCCAATTCATGAAGCGCACCATCTCTCCCCCGTCGAGGTGCCCCATGGAAAGGGGAATCGTCGCCAGCCCAAGGAGGAGCTGCGCCAAGAGGATCAACAGAATGCCAGTGTCTGCAAACGATGACGTCGCACGGATGCGCGGGTCCATGAGCCGCCGATGCGCGAGCATCACAATTCCGACCAGACAGGCCAAGCCGGCAACACCGCCGACGACGATCGCCATGATCTGTTTGGCCGTATGGCTGATCCCGATGGTTTCGAAAACCCAGATAGGTGTCAATAGGCCAACGAAGTGACCGACGAAAATGATCAAAATGCCGATGTGAAACAGGTTGGACCCCAACATCAGCTGCCTTCTCCTGAGCAGCTGGCTCGAACCGGATTTCCAGGTGTACTGATCGCGATCGAAGCGCAGAATGCTGCCAACCACGAACACGGTGAGGCACACGTAAGGATACCAGCCGAAGATGATATAATTGAGTGTATCCCGCATTTTCTAAGCTCCCAGTTCGCTTCAACCCTCGAAGGGAGAGTTAAGCTCGGGCTGAACGCGTGTAGGTGATCGTCGGGTGGTTGGTTTGTCCGTCCCGCGGGGCCACACCGGCTGCTGGCCGACGTGCGGCACGAAGTTTGCTGACCAGGTTCTCGGCACCGCAATCGGCTGCGGCGCCAGGCCCGAACCTCACCTCCTCATCCACCCACGCTGCATCGAGCGCAGAAAGATCGTTCGGATCGTCATCCGGCGCCGCCAGCAAGGCTTGAAGCAGCTCGCCCGCGGGCGCGGAGCTGCTGAGGGCCTGCAGTGAAGAGAATACCGACGAATACGGCGCCTTGCGCTTCTTCAGACGCTGCCGGATCGCTTCGAGAATATGCGCCGTCTCGCCGAGCAGCTCCTTTGCTTCCGCCTCTGGAATGACAGACAGGAATTCGAGAAACAGGGGCAGATAGTCGGGGAGCTCATTCGTGGCGAGCTCCAGGCCATGGCGCTCGTAAAGCTGCCTGAGGTCGACCATCGCCTGCCCGCGATCCCGGCTTTCACCGTGTACGTGCTCGAATAGGTTGAGCGACAGCGAGCGGGTCCGATCGAAAAGCAGGATATAGCGCTCCTGCAGCTCGTAGAGATCCCA
>DASVDU010000013.1:0-5688 GCA_036380915.1 Hyphomicrobiaceae bacterium
CATTCAGAGCGATGACATTGGTTCGCGAGTTGGCTATGCTTGTGGCCGTCTAGGAACGGGTCCAAAGCCGGCGCTAAGATCGGCTATGTGCCCAAGTCTAGGGAAGGGAGAGAGCGAGCCCGCCGTGGCAAGTCGCCCTGCGGCCTTGCGGCGAACCGGCACATCCTGTTGGCGGATGAGCGTTCAAGTCGCCGGAAAACATAAACTGGGGATTATGAGCGCGAGAGGGCAAGGCGAGGGACCTTGCTCTCCGCTTTTATTTTGGCTGGATGCCAGCAGGCTTAGCTTCGTTACCCGGGCAGGAAGGTCAGCTGATCGAGCGGGATCAGGTGATATTTCATCACCAGCCACACGCCCGCGAACACGACCCCCGCCACGAGACTGTTCAGGACAACGACCCGCAGCAGTCGAAACGCAGCAGGTGCGCTCTCAGGCGTGCCGGGGACGACCTCGCCGGCCTCTTCTTGCGTGCGAACGCCGAATGGCAGAACGGCAAACAGCACCATCCACCAGATGACGAAGTAGATCGCGATCCCGAAAGCTAAACTCATTCCGTTTCCTGGCCATTTCCGGGCTTTGTTCTCGACCGCCCACGTCGTCAGGCCTGCTCCAGCTCCACCAGCGTGCCGAGGAAGTCCTTGGGGTGCAGAAACAGAACCGGCTTCCCGTGGGCGCCGATCCTCGGCTCGCCATCGCCCAGCACACGAGCGCCTGCGGCCTTCAGCCGGTCCCGAGCAGCGATGATGTCGTCGACCTCGTAGCACACGTGATGAATGCCGCCGTCGGCATTGCGCTCGAGAAACTTTGCAATCGGCGAGTCCGGCCCCAGGGGTTCCAGCAGCTCGATCTTCGTGTTGGGCAGCGTCACGAACACCACCGTCACTCCATGCGCCGGCTGCGGCAGCGGCTCTGAGACCCCGGCGCCTAACGTGTCCCGGTAGATGGCCGTCGCCGCCTCGAGATCCCTGACCGCAATGGCGACGTGGTTGAGACGCCCGATCATGGGTTCAGCTCCTCTGCAGGAAACCGCTCACACCGTGGATCAGCGGGCCACAGCCGACAACTTTCGCCCGAACAGAATGCGATCGCCTGCTACCGCCGAGTATCCACGACGTTTATGAGGACCTTGGCAATGGGCTTTTTGCCCCAGACCTGATCCACTGCCGCGCGCACGCCGCGCCGCACCGCGTCGCGCACAAGCTCGACGTCGCGGCGCTTGGCCGGCGGGATGCTGCGCAGCGTCCCGTCGACGGCCGTCAGCACCACTTCCGACATGGGCTCGCCGTCGGCCGTCTCTCCTGGAATGCCCTCGATCGCGATTTCCGGCTCTCCAAGCAGCTCCCCGCGCCGACCCATGGCCAAAGCGATGGCGACCATGCCGCTGAACGACAGGCGCCGTCGATCCCGGACCGGCCCGTCCGACGGCACGATCAGCCGCCCGTCGCGATAGAGCCGGCCAACGGGCGCTTCATCGATGATGGCCACCGGATCGGGGGCGAGCCTGATCATCTCGCCGTTCCGAAGGGCATGGACGTCGAGCACACCCGCCGCCTTGGCAAGCCACGCGTGCTCCTTGAGATGCCGCGCCTCACCGTGCATCGGCACAGCGACCGCGGGCTTCAGCCAGGCGTACATTTCCTTCAGCTCTTCCCGCCGCGGATGCCCCGTCACGTGCACGAGGGCATCGGCGTCGGTGATGACGTCCACGCCCAAGAGCGCCAGATTGTTCTGCACCCGAGTGACAGCCTTCTCGTTGCCCGGAATCGTGCGTGCCGAGAAGATGACCATGTCCCCCTGCCCGAGCCGGATGTCCGGGTGCTCCCCTTCGGCGATTCGGGCCAGGGCAGCGCGGGGCTCGCCCTGGCTGCCCGTGCACAAGATGAGCACCTCGTCCGGCTCCAGGTAGCTGAACTGGTCCTGGTCGAGGTAGCGGAAGTCCTCGGGCAGATAGCCGGTATCGATCGCCACCTGGATGACCCGGTGCATCGCCCGGCCCGCCACCACAAGATGGCGGCGCGTCGCTTTCGCTGCGTCGGCGATGGCGCGGATCCGGGCCACATTCGAGGCAAACGCGGTCACGGCCACGCGGCGCTTTGCTCCTGCGATGATCTTCTTGAGCGACTCGGCGACCTCCGTTTCCGAAGGCGAGCGGCCCGCGCGGAAGGCATTGGTCGAGTCGCAGATGAGGGCGCGCACGCCTTCGATGCCTAAGCTGCGGATCTTGGCCTCGTCCGTCGGATCGCCCACGAGCGGCGTGTGGTCGAGCTTCCAGTCCGCCGTGTGGAACACGATGCCGTACGGGGTACGGATGGCGACGCCCGATGGCTCGGGGATCGAGTGCGCCATCGTCACGAGCTCGACATCGAATGGGCCCACGGTGAAGCGCGATCCCATTTCGACGACATTGATGGGCAGCTCCTCCAGGGAGCCGTTCTCGGCGACCTTGGAGCGCAACATGCCCGCGGTGAACGGCGTGGCGTAAATGGGTGCACGGAGCCGCGGCCACATGTCGATGACCGCGCCGAAGTGGTCCTCGTGCGCATGGGTCAGGATGATCCCGACGAGCGAACCGCGCTCCTCTTCGATGAAGCGCAGATCGGGAAGCACGACATCGACGCCCGGCTCGTTCTCGTTCGCGAAGGTCAGACCGAGGTCGACCATGAGCCAGCGGCGTGCGTCTTCAGGACCAATGCCGTAAAGGTAGACGTTGAGGCCGATCTCGCCGAGGCCGCCGAGGCCCATGAAGACGACCTCGTCCTCGCCAGACCTGCGCCGGGGAGCTGCCTGCCTTGCTTCCGTCATTGCCGATCGCTCACGCCCGCAGCCACTCCCAACGACACGTCCCCATAGGTGAACCGGCGCTCTGCGCCACCCTGATCACGTAGAACGAGTGCTCCCTGTGCGTCGATCCCGAGAAAGCACCCCTCCACAGTCTCCCGCCCCGTGTTGATAACGACCCGCTCACCAGGGGGGCCAGCGCGTTGCAGCCAAGCCTCCCGCACGGGCGCAAAGCCGGCGCCGTTGTCCCACCGCCTCAGCCAGTCGTCGACGGAGGCGGCGACAAAGCCGAGCATATCTGCGGGCGTGATCGCGAGGCCGTGGGCCGCCAGGTGCGTCACGGGCCGGCCCATGCCCTCCGGGTGGCCGGCGAGATTGAGGCCCATGCCGACCACGGCGATCACGGCTCCGGACCGGCCCGGCGCTGTCGTGCTTTCGGGCAATATGCCCGCGAGCTTCGCCTCGCCGATGAGCACATCGTTCGGCCATTTCAGCCTAAGTCCGGAAAGAGCAACACCTGCGCGCGCCGCCGCGGCGTGAATCGCATCGTGGACGGCGACCCCGGCCAGCAGCGAAAGCTGGTGGACGGCCCCAGGCGGACACTCCAGCCGGATGAGCAGGCTGGCGTAGAGGTTGCCCGGAACGGAAACCCAGGTCCGGCCGGAGCGGCCCCGGCCAAGGGTCTGCGTGCCGGCCCAGATCCACAGCGGGCCCGTTTCGCCCAAGGCTGCGAGCCGCATGCCCTCGGCGTTGGTCGAGCCGATCTCGTCAAGTGCGAGGAGCCTGTAAGCGGGGGGAAGTGCTGGGGCCGCCTGCGGCATCGGCTCCCGTCAGTACTGGAAGCTGCCTGCCGCCGCATTCGCGACGGTGATCAGCGCGGCTGGCACATAGGGCACGATGAAGGAGAACAGCATCAGCGCCCCCGAGAGCGCCATCACGAACCCCGTCTTGGCCCGCACCGGCAGGAACGTGTCCCTCGGCTCGTCGAAGAACATGATCTTGACGATGCGCAGGTAGTAGAAGGCAGAAATCACGCTGGCCAGAACGCCGATCACCGCGAGCCCGTAAAGCCCCGCATTGATGGCCGCGAGGAAGACGTAGAACTTGGCGAAGAAGCCGGCCAGGGGAGGAATACCGGCCAGCGAGAACATCAGCGCCCCGAAGACGAACGCCATCGGCAGATTGTGCTGGGCGAGCCCCGCAAGATCGCCGATGTCCTCGGTCACCCCGTCCGCCCGGCGCATCGCCACAATGCAGGCAAACGAGCCGACGGTCATGACGACGTAGATCGCCATGTAGAGGACCACGCCTTGGATCCCCTCCTGCGATGCCGCCGCAAGGCCGACGAGGGCGAATCCGACGTGGGCGATCGACGAATAGGCCATCATTCGCTTGATGTTGCGCTGGCCGATCGCGCCGAACGCACCGAGCAGCATGGAGGCGATCGAAAGGAAGACGATGATCTGCTGCCACTGCGGCGTCATGCCGGGGAACGCCGAAAGGAGGAAGCGGACCATCAGCCCCATCGCGGCGACCTTCGTCGCCGAGGCGAAGAAGGTCGTCACCGGCGTCGGCGCGCCCTCGTAGACGTCAGGCGTCCACATGTGGAACGGCACGGCCGACATCTTGAACGCGATGCCGACGATCACGAACACGAGACCGAAGATCAGCCCGAGGTTCGTCGACACCTCCGGCCCGGTGGCGACATTGAGGATGGTCAGGAACTGCGTGGAGCCCGTGAAGCCATAGACCAGCGACGCGCCATAAAGCAGCATGCCGGAAGCCAGCGCGCTCAGGACGAAGTACTTGAGGCCCGCCTCGCTCGAGCGGACCTGGTCGCGGCGATAGGCTGCCAGCACATACGATGGCAAGCTCTGCAGCTCGAACGAGAGATAAAGGCTGATGAGATCTCCGGCCGACACCATGACCATCATGCCGACCGCGGCCAGCATCATCACCACCGAGTACTCGAACCGCATCTGCCGGAAGTCGGAGAGCTCGTCGAGAGACAACAGAAGGGCCACCGCCGCGCCGCCCAGCACCAGGATCTTCATGAACCGGGCGAAGCCGTCGACGACGAAGGCGCCTTCGAAGTAGGCGGTGCTGCCGGCGGGCTGCAGCACGATGACGAGACCGGCGATCAGCAATACGAGGATGGCAAGCCAGCCCACCGTTCGGCCGGAGGCATCCGTATCTGGCCGGAAGACGCCATAGACCAGAAGCAGCATCGAGCCGATCGCGACGATAAGCTCGGGAAGCACCGGGCCCCAGGATTGCATTTCGCTCATCGAAGTCATCTCCCTGCCGCTATTGGGCGAGTGCGGCAGCCGTGCTGATCGCAGCCTGATAGTTCTGGACGAGATTCTTCACCGACACGGCGGTGACGTCGAGGATCGTCGCTGGATAGAAGCCGAACAGGATGGTGAGGATGACGAGCGGCGCCATCACGGCGACCTCGCGCGGCCCCATATCCAGAATGGACTTGAGGCTCGATTTCTCCAGCGCACCGAAGATGATCCGCCGATAGAGATAGAGCATGTAGGCCGCCGACAAGATGATTCCCGTCGTCGCCAGAAAAGCCACCCAGGTGTTCGTCCGGAAGGCGGCGATCAGGGTCAGGAACTCGCCGACGAAGCCGCTGGTGCCCGGCAGGCCGACATTGGCCATGGTGAACACCATGAAGGCGACGGCGTATTTCGGCATGTTGTTGACCAGCCCGCCATAGGCGTCGATCTCGCGCGTGTGCATACGGTCGTAGATGACGCCGACGCAGAGGAACAGCGCGCCCGAGACCAGGCCATGGGAGAGCATCAGGAAGATCGAGCCCTGCACGCCCTCCTGGTTCCTCGCGAAAATGCCCATTGTGACGAAGCCCATATGCGCGACGGAGGAATACGCGATCAGCTTCTT
>DASVDU010000014.1:0-10651 GCA_036380915.1 Hyphomicrobiaceae bacterium
AGCACCTGCTCCTTGGTGGCCGGGCGGACGTCTGTCGCGGTGACTACAGCGCCCAAGCGGCGCGCGGTCGCGATGGCCTGCAGCCCCGCAACACCGACCCCCATGACGAAGACGCGCGCCGCGGGCACGGTACCGGCCGCGGTCATCATCATCGGCATCGCCTGCTCGAACATGGCAGCGGCGTTCACGACCGCCTTGTAGCCGGCGAGATTGGCCTGGCTCGACAGGACATCCATGGATTGCGCGCGCGAGATGCGCGGCATGAACTCCATCGAGAAGAGCACGGCCCCGGTCGCCGCCAGCGCATCGAGTCCGGCGCGATCCGAGTAGGGGTCGAGCATCGCGACGACGATGGCGCCAGGTTTCAGCGCCTTTACCTCGTCGAGCGACGGGCGCCGCACCTTGAGGAGAATATCGGCGCCGGAAAGGGTGTCCTCGCGGGTGCGGGCGATGTGCGCGCCCTGCGCCTCGTAGAGGTCGTCGCCGAAACGCGACCGGAGCCCGGCCCCGCTCTCGATTTTGACGTTGCAGCCGGCGTTCGCCAGCCTCTTCACGGTATCGGGTGAGGCGGCCACACGTGGCTCGTCTGCTGACTCCGCGGTAACAGCGATTACGACCATCGGGGCACCGTAACAGCTAGGCTGGGAAGCATCAGGGCGGGATCGCCCTTTCAGGGCGGCAAATGAGGGTCGTTGCGCCGCTCAAGGCGGCGCAACGGAAAAGTTGCGCGAGCGGCACGCGGTCAGAGCAGGGTGATCGCCATGAGAACCAGGATCAGCACGATGAAGCCGACAAGCCACTTGGCACCCTTGACGAACGCAGCGTAGGTCCGGGTGTGCTCATGGTAGTCCATGGCCGGGTTCCCGCCCGAAGTATCAATGCTCACTGCACCCCTCCACAAGTTTGCCTGACGGGCATCCGGCGGCTCGTTTGCGCCGCGCCGGCGCCCAAAAATTTTCACATAGCACCTATCCCAGGCGGCAACGGGCTTCAAGTCCGCAGATTGCTGCATCCCATAGAGGATTGTGATTGGCCGGCTGTATCCGGTCTGGCGGGCACGTTGTGCACAGGCGCGAGAATCGTCTCGATCCTGCCCGATGCCGGCGTTAAGAAATCAGCATGCGGGGAATGGCACAAGTAGCGTGCCGGAGAAGTGACCAGTTACCGTCAGGGGGCTTTCGATGCGGAACTACAGACTGGAGTTTTGCGCCGGCTTCGCGGCGGCCGTGCTCATGGGAGGTGTTGCGATCGCGATGATCGGGGTCCCTCCAACGCAAGCGTTCGACAAGCCGGAGGATGAGCGGGCAGTCCTGAAAGCCTGCGAAAAGCGGCTTTGCGAAATGATCGTCAAGAAGGAAGCCAGCGGGGATGATCTCGTCTGTGCGCTGTCCAAGACGTGGGCAAAGTCGAGCATCAAGGGCGGCATCGAGAAGAAAAGCTTGAGCTGGGGCTTCGGTGATGCGCGCTGCAGCGTCAATCTCACTGCCAAGCGCGACGACATCATTGGGGCGGTCACCAGGCCGGAGCACGCACTGGAGTTTACGCCGCACACCGTCAAATGCGAGGTCGAGCGCGAGAACGAAGTTACGCCGATCAACATCACTTTGGCCCCGAAGGTCACCTTCAAGGCAGGTAAGGCGGATCAGGCGTGGCTAAATGTCACCGAGATCGAGGCCCCCACCGCCGTGAAAGGCGCGATCTGGACGGCGGCCCAGCTCGAGGACACGTTCGGGTTGTTCCAATCCGACATGATCTCGGAAATCAACGAATTCATCGGCGAAAAGTGTCCGAAGGCGCTGGCTGGAGCGTAAGCCCTCCATCACCCGCCAGTGGCCCGGCCAACGAGGCCGCGTCGTGCGGGCCGGTACCCTCTCGTGTCACATTCGCCTGATACACTTTGAACGGTTTTACCGATTTTGTGAGGAAGGCAGTTGATGCGCAGGGGTGCCTTACGCACGATTGCGGCCATTGCCCTGGCCGGAGCTTTCGTTCCCGAGCTAGCCTTGGCAGCCACGCCAGGGTGCCAGAACACCGGCAGTTTCGATCGGTGGCTGGCCAATTTCCGGCGCGAGGCTGTGGCCGCCGGCATCTCCCGAGCGACAATTTCTACAGCACTCGACGGCATGACGCTCGACCGCGGCGTCATCGCCCGCGATCGGCGCCAGACCTTCTTCGCTCAATCCTTCCTCGACGTCGTGCAGAAGCTCGCCACCGCCCACCGCATCCGGACGGGCAAGCAGGCGATGGAGCGTCATGCTGCCGTCTTCAGGCGTGCCGAGCGGGAATACGGCGTGCCGGCACCGGTGATAACGGCGTTTTGGGCGCTGGAGAGTGATTTCGGCGCCGGCATGGGTAAGCTGGCCGTGCTGCGCTCGCTGGCGACGCTGGCCTATGACTGCCGGCGCGGCGAGAAATTCCGCGGCGAGTTGATGGATGCCCTGCGGATCATCGACCGGGGCGATCTCCGTCCCAACCAGATGATCGGCTCCTGGGCTGGAGAGCTCGGCCAGACGCAATTCCTGCCGTCCCGCTACTACAAGCACGCCGTCGACTATGACGGCGACGGCAGGCGCGATTTGCTTCGCAGCCCGGCCGATGTGATCGGCTCGACGGCGGCCTACATCAAACATCTCGGCTGGAGGCGCGGCGAGCCGTGGCTGGAGGAGGTGCGGGTCACGAGGGATCTCCCGTGGAAAGAGGCGGACATCGCGATCACGCACCCGCGGGCGCAATGGGCGAAGTGGGGCATCACGTACGCCAACGGCAGGCCGTTGCCGCGGGACGGCATGCCGGCCTCCCTGCACCTGCCGATGGGCCGGAACGGACCCGCCTTCCTCGCCTACCACAACTTCACGCAAGTTTATCTGCAGTGGAACCAGTCCCTCTACTACGCCACCACAGCAGCCTACCTCGCGACCCGGCTCGACGGCGCGCCGCCGATGAGCAAGGGCCGCGGGCCCGTCGAACAGTTCGGTCTGGCCGAGACTCGTGAATTGCAACGGCTTCTGAGGCGAGCGGGTTTATACGACCAGGAGATCGACGGCATCATGGGCGCCGGCACGCGCGCAGCAGTGAAGCAGGCCCAGATTCGGTTCGGGTTGCCGGCGGACGCTTATCCGACGTCGGAGCTGCTCCAACGGCTGCGGAGCATGTAGAGCGACGAGCCCCTGCCGACGCCGTTGCGGCCCAGCCGTCATGCGCAGCTTCGAGCGCTCGAGCGCGCAGGAATCATCACCGGCCCGAAAGGGGATGACATGTTGCTCAACGGCAAGGTCGCAATCGTTACTGGTGCCAGCCAGGGAATAGGCCGCGCCTGCGCCGAGCGCTTGGCGCGGGAAGGCGCCAAGGTGGTCATCGCCGACATCAATGACGAGCTTGGCCCAAAGGTCGCTCTGGCGATCACGTCGGCCGGTGGCGATGCCTTCTTTCATGCCTGCGACGTCGCCGAGCGGCTCGATGTGCACAATCTGGTTGCTGCCGCGCTCGAGCGCTACGAGCGGGTCGATATCCTGGTCAACAATGCAGCGGTACTCGACGACAAGCCGTTCCTCGAGCTGGAGGAAGCCGAGTTCGACCGGGTGATCCGGACCAACATCAAGGGCAGCTTTCTTTGCGCCCAGGCGGTGGCCAAGCAACTCGTCAAGCAAATCGCCGAGGGCGGGGATAAGGACAATCCGGGCGCCATCGTCAACATGAGCTCGGTGAACGCCTGGTTCGGGTTACCCGACCACGTGGCCTACACGGTCTCCAAGGGCGGAATTTCGCAGCTCACCAAGGCCATGGCGGTTGCGCTCGCACCCTACGGCATCCGGGTGAACGCGGTCGGCCCGGGCTCGATCATGACGCCGATGCTCGAAGAGGTGATCAAGGACAAGGCCTTCCGCACCAAGGTGCTGTCCCGCACGCCGCTGGGTCGGCTCGGCAGGCCTGAGGAGATCGCCGCCATCGTGGCCTGGCTAGCGAGCGATGAGGCGAGCTACGTGACCGGAACGACGGTCTATGCTGATGGCGGGCGGATGTCGCTCAATTACGTGATGCCGGTCACAGAGTAGCTGTCTCGCGGCTCGATCCTTCGAGGCTGCCGAGTGGAGGACATCGTCGCTACGACCGGATAAGGGGCAAAGCTCTCCTAGACGCCAGTCGATCAACACCGCCGCTGAACTCCGATCTTATGATCCCAGTCCTCCGGCGCCTTGCTCGTCACGAATGACGGACGCGGTCGGATCCGGGTCGCGTCCCGGATAGGCGCATTCGGCCAGGCTGGTCTTGTCGAGCTCGTCGAGGAATGCCTCGCGCGCCGCAGCAAGCCTCGGCTTCAGCCGGCATTTCGGCGTGAGCAAGCACTTTCCGCCATCGGCGCGGAAGCACTCCACGAGTGCGAAGCGCTGCTCGAGATACCGCACGACTTCGCCGAGCGTGATGGATTCGGGCGGCCGTGCCAGCCGGATCCCGCCGCCCGCGCCGCGTTGCGTCGTCACGAAGCCGCCGCGGGCGAGAGCCTGCACGACCTTCGCCAGGTGATTATAGGGGATCTGAAATTCCTCCGCGATCCGCGCTGTCGTCGACGGTTGGTCCGGTGCGTCCGCAAGCCGCATCAAAACTCGCAGTCCATAGTCAGTGAAAACGGCAGGGCGCATGAGCAGCCTTTCAAATTGGTGTTTACAATGCAGATTTGTCCGTCTAGGAATTGGCGAATTGAATACCTGTTTCCAAGGGGCGTGTCCAATTGGTGCAGCAGCAGCAGGTGGGTCGTCTGCCACGTCGACGTGACCGCTGACGGCTCACTGCGCATGGAGGGGCAATGTCGGCGCAACGCATCATCAGACTTTCGATAGCCGTTCTCGCCAGTGGAGCGAGCATGGCACTGTCCTGGCCGTATTGGCGCAATTTCGAATACTGGGCCGAATCCCGCAGCATGTGGCTCGTTTATTTTGCGCTCGGATTCGTCCTGGCCGTCTATGTCTTCTACGCCTTCCTCGACAGCCTCGGCACGCTCTTCGAGCACGATGCGCTGGAGAGAGCCAAGCGGGCTAATGTGAAGGTCAGGCCCGCCGCAAACCGGGAGGACGCGAGATGAGCTGCGCCCCCGGTCAGCCCTGCGCTGAGGGAATGAAGCGCCGTCGCGCGATGGCGGTCCTCGGCGTGATGGCCATCCTGTTCGTCGCGCTTTCGGTCGCGTCCTTCATCGACTCGCGCGGGCAAGTGGTCCCCTCGGACGTGAAGTACGCCAACTTCGACGCAGTCGAAGGCAAGCGCGTGTTCCAGTCCTACAACTGCATGGGCTGTCACACCATCGTCGGCAACGGCGGCTACTTCGGGCCCGATCTTACGAAGCTCTACGGGAAAGTTGGCCCCGCTTGGCTCGAGGCGTTCCTTCCATCTGCAGGAAGCTGGCCAACGAAGGGGGCCGTGAAGCTGCAATTGCAGAACGAGGCCGTCGCAGCCGATGCGGGCGTCGCCGACATCGAGGCTTACCTCGAGAAATACCCGGCCGCAAACGAACGGATTGCGCGGCGCGGCGGCCACGCCACCGCAATGCCCAACCTGCCGCTCACGCGCTCCGAAGTGGGCCGGCTGATCGCGTTCCTGAAATACACCTCTGAGATGAACACGGAAGGATGGCCGCCGACTCCAAAGGTTGACGGGCTGACATCCCCGTATGCGAAGCCGGTTCCTGGCGCGGCGCAGGCGGCGGTGTCGGTGACGAAGGAGGCAGTAGTGGCGAGTGCCAAGCCTGTGTCCGCAGTCGCCCAGGGCAAGATGCTGGCGGAGGAAAACGGTTGCACCGCCTGTCACGCTACGGACCGCGAGCGCCTGGTCGGCCCCGGCTGGGGCGGAATTTACGGCGCCGAGGTCCAGCTTGCGGACGGTTCGACCGTGAAGCGGGACGACGCCTATCTCACCCAATCTATCCTCGATCCCGACGCCAGGGTCGTTGCCGGCTTCGAGCCCGGGGTGATGCCCTCGTTCGCCGAGATGCTCGATGTGGACCAGGTCGCCGCCATCGTTGCCTACATCCGTAGTCTGGAAGGGAAATAAGCAATGATCCCGATCGAATACGAGACCCAGCGCCTCGGCCTGCGGTTTTTCCTTGTGATGCTGGTTCTGTTCTTCTTCCAGACCGTTTTCGGGTTGATGCTGGCGACCCAGCACGTCGATCCGACGCTGCTCGCAGGCATCTTGAACTTCAACGTCATCCGTTCGCAGCACACCAATCTCGCCGTCCTGTGGGTGCTGTCCGGGTTCATCGGCACGATCCTGTTCGTCGGCCCGCTGCTGTCGAAGCGCGAGCTGGCAGCGCCGTGGCTCATCAAGTTCCTCTTCTACGCTCTCATCGCCGTCGTGATCTGGAACGTGATCACGCAGGTGCTGGCGCAGCAGGGCATCGCCGGCTGGTGGATGGGCCAGCCTCTGCTGCAGGAGGGATTGGAATACTTGGAAGCCGGCCGGATTGCCGACGTCGTCATTCTCATCGGCTTCGGCATCCTGTGCTACGTCGTGCTCAGAACCTTTCCGCCGAGATCGCAATGGAACGAGATCCATTGGGGCCTCGGCCTCGGCGTCGTGGCGCTGACGGCGGTCTGGATCTTTGGCATGTTCTTCGTCGAGCGGCTGGACCTCAGCGAGTATTTCCGCTGGTACGTCGTCCACTACTGGGTCGAGGGCGTGTGGGAGGTCATCCACATCTCGCTCGTCGGCTTCCTGCTCGTGCTGATGTTCAAGGCCGACGTGAAGTCCGTGGGCTATGCCGTGTTCTGGGGCGTCTCGCTCGTCTGGCTGTCCGGTCTGCTGGGCAATGCGCACCATTACTTCTGGATCGGCACGCCCGAGTTCTGGCAGTTCTGGGGGGCGCTGTTCAGCGCGCTCGAGCCGGTGCCGCTGATCTTCTGCTTCTGGCACATCTATCTCGACGCCCATCAGGATGGAAAGCCGCTCGAGAACACGCCGGCCTTCTCCTTCCTTCTCGGCTCGGTCGTGCTCGAGCAGGTGGGCGCGGGCATCCTCGGCTTCACCATGACCTTTGCGCTCACCAACGTCTGGTCGCACGGGACGTGGGTGACGGTGAGCCACGCGCACCTTGCGCTCTTCGGCACGTTCGGCATGCTCGGCATCGCGGCCGCCTACTATGCAATTCCGCTCATGCGCGGCGTCAGCAACTTCGACCAGAGGCTCGGGAAGCTCGCTTTTTGGCTGGTCTTTACCGGCATGCTCGGGCTCGGCTTCGCCTTCGCCATCGGCGGCACCGTGCAGGTGTTCGTCTACCGCACCCTGGGTCTCGACTGGTTCGGCGGCGACGTGGCACCGGCGATGCACTTCGCCAAGGTCATGGTGCCCGTCTTCGGCATCGTTTTCGCGATCGGCGTTTTGCTGCTGGTCTATGACCTGTTGACGCTGGGATGGCGCGTGCCCGCGGAGCACGATTCGGCAGAGATACCGGCGCCGTCCGGGTGGGGCCGGCGGCTGAGCAGTTGGGAAACGGGCCTGTGGCTGCTTGCGATGTGGTTCTTCGGCGGCCTCATCACGCTGGGCCTGCTCAGCTTCAATCTGGCGAGCGTGCAGCAGGGCAACCCGACGTTACCCTACGTACTGGGCGGGATCGGGTATCCGGGCCTGCTGCTGACCACGCTGCTCTTCGTCTGGCGGTTCCTGCGCTCGCTGGACGCACGCCGCTACGTCAGAGCCGAGCCGCTCGCGGCCGCGTCGTCGCTCGCAGGCGCGGCCTGATCGGGGGAGCGGGGGTGGCATCGATGCACGTCGGCGGAATGATGTGGTGCCTGCCGGCGGTTTACGGGCCGCTCCCGCGTCCGATCAACGTCGTGACGCTGCGAGCGACTGCTTCACGTCCTGCAAAAGCCTGAATAAGGCAAAACTGATATTGAGTCCGGGATTCGCTCGAAAACTGCGGTATCTCGCAGTTTCAGGCTTCTTGGGCTTTTCGCAGATCTGCGGCGAAGCATGTCTTGCCGCTTTAGTGCTCAGCGATGCCTGCGGCATTCCTCCCTGCTTTCTCGCTTTGCTTGGCCGCAGAACAGGTGCCTTGTCCATTTGTCGGGACCTGATGCGCTGGAACGTGCCCCAGCAATAAGTCGTTCACTCTATCAGAACCCCTCGGCCGTGCGGCGGCCGCCTCGATCCGCTTTGGAAGGCGAAGAATGATCATCGAGTCCTCAGAACAGGTTCCGCGTACGAGGTTGTTCAAGCGGTTTCCTGTTCCGAAGAATTTCGGCTTGGCTCCGCAGTCTCGCATCCAGCAGGGAAAGCGATGGCCAGCCCCGGCAGGCGCCAGACGCATCAAAGCGTTCGAAGTCTATCGTTATGACCCGGAAACCGGCGAGAATCCCCGGCTCGACACCTTCGAGGTCGATCTCGATCAATGCGGGCCGATGGTGCTCGATGCGCTGATCTGGATCAAGAACAACGTCGACCCGACGCTCGCCTTCCGGCGCTCTTGCCGGGAGGGTATCTGCGGCAGTTGCGCAATGAACATGGACGGCACGAACTGGCTCGCCTGCACGCGGCACATCAGCGATCTCGGTGACCCGGGGCGCATCTATCCGCTAGCCAGCAGGACCATCATCAAGGACCTCGTGCCCGACGTCACGCACCTCTACGCCCAATACCACATGATCGAGCCCTGGCTTAAGACCAAGACGACCGAGCCCAATGTGGAGCGGCGCCAGTCGCCGGAAGAGCGCCATGAGCTGAACGGATATTACGAGTGCATCCTCTGCTTCTGCTGCACGTCGGCGTGTCCGAGCCACTGGTGGAATTCCGACCGCTTTCTAGGGCCGGCTGCGCTTCTGCAGGCTTGGCGATGGATTACCGACAGCCGAGACGAAGCGACCGAAGAACGGCTCGACAATCTGGAGGACCCGTTTCGGCTCTATCGCTGTCACACCATACTGAACTGCACGCGCACGTGTCCGAAAGGATTGAATCCGGCAAAGGCGATCGCCGAAATCAAAAAAAGGATGTTCGAGCGACGGAGCTGACTGGATCGTTGATCCGGCTGGAACGCCATTCAAGCGGAGGAAAGATGGCCAGAGGAACCGAACGCCCGCTTGCCAGCCCTTCTTCGCAAAACAGGGAGCGGGTCCTTCCAGTATCTCCCAACATCCAGATCTATAGCCCGCAGCTCACCTCCGTCCTGTCGTTCACGCATCGGGTCACGGGCGTTCTCTTGAGCCTTGCGGCGGTCGGCCTCGTCGCGTGGCTGATCGCGGGCGCTGTGGGGCCCGACGCCTACGCCGCTGTGCAAGGCGCGATTTCCACCTGGATCGGGCAAATCGTACTGTTCGTCTTCACCTTCGCCTTTTTCATGCATCTGTGCGGCGGCGTCCGGCATTTGGTCTGGGATACCGTCCACGCATTCGAGCTCCGGCAGGTCTACCTCGGAGGCTGGCTGGCCGTCGCCGCGAGCATCGTACTCACGATCATCACATGGGTGGTCGCCTATTCATAGGACGCGAAAAGCCATGAACCGGAAGGACATGCGATCCCCTCTCGCCCGCGCGATCGGACTGGGTTCGGCAAAATCCGGTGTAGAGCATTGGTGGGCGGAGCGACTATCGGCAATCGCGCTCATTCCGCTGACATTATGGTTCATCGCTTCGATCATCGCACATACGGGAAGCGACTACGCCGCCTTTACCGAATGGGTGCGGAGGCCGTACGTCCCTATTCTGATGATCGCACTCCTCATCACGCTGTTCTATCACGCCGCTCTAGGATTGCAGGTCATTATCGAAGACTATCAGCACTCGTGGGCGAAGCTCGCGATGATTATTGCGGCCCAGTTTGGCTGCTTCATCCTCGCTATTGCCGGAACTGTCGCGACGCTGATGGTGGCGCTTGGTTCTGATAAGGCACTTCAATGAAAAGAACATCCTCTAATCGGCAGGAGGATCAGCCCGATGCTGGTCGAGAAATTGCTGCCTGCAGCTCGCAACAGGCTCGTCACGATCAGAGATGATGCTTCCCTGATCGACGTCGCGAAGCTTCTGCAGCCCGGAACCGATCTCATCGTCGTATGCGATCCGAGAGGGCGCTTGGCAGGTGTGATTACGAAAACTGATGTTGTGGCTGAGATCGGCCGCTGCCGAGCAGATAACTGTGATATCCAGGCGTCGTCGGTAATGACCCGGGATGTCGTGGTGTGCCATCCCGATGATTGGGTGGAGGAAGTCTGGTCGACGATGAAGCAGCGGGGATTGAAGAACATCCCGATCACGGATTCGGATTCCCGACCACTGGGCGTGCTCAATGTGAAGGACGCACTGGAGGTCCTTCTCGAGGAGGTGGAAAGCGAAGACTTGCTGCTCCGGGAGTACGTGATGAATATCGGGTATCAATGACGCCTGTTGGAGCCGGCCGCCACTTCATTCTTCTCGGGGGTGCAGCCGCGTAAGATGCAGCGCCGATCACGACGGCACTCGCCAAATCGGCTTTCCGCTAGTTCATCGCGACCGTCTATGCTGCCGTCCCAGTGCCGATAACGATCAGATCGTTTCCATGACGTTGATCCTCTGAGGAGTGAGCGCGCTCAGCGATCCAACAAGATTTTGCGCGCGTGGCACACCTCACAACCGCGGCAGCGCAGAGTTGATCTGGATCTTGATTTGTTCACGAGAACCGAGCAGCAACTAAGGGC
>DASVDU010000015.1:0-6046 GCA_036380915.1 Hyphomicrobiaceae bacterium
GCCGACGCCTTGCGTCCGGCCGATTCATCGTCCATGCGCGACCCATGCGCAACTGGTGTGATGATCGAGAAACCCGCCTATCACGGCATATGTCCCGCGCGGATTCTCGATCATTACATCGGTAAGTGATGATTGCAGTGCCTTCTGATTCGCGTAGCTCGCTTTCGGGTCTGGCTGCGAGTTCCGGCGCACTTCAGATCAGGGGCGCTGCGTGCGAATTTCCACAGGGTCCGGGCACCCGGTCAATGCGGCTCTTGTCACGAGAACATAATGGGAACATGATGCTGGCATGACGTTCACGTTCGTCCATACGGCCGACTGGCAGATCGGCAGGCCCTTCGCCGGTTTTCCCGCTGACAAGGTGCCCTTGCTGCGCGAGGCACGCCTCGATGTCATCGGACGCATCGCTGGCGTGGCGCGCCAAGCCGGCGCGCAGCATGTCCTTGTCGCGGGTGACGTCTACGACGGGCCGGACGTGCCGGATCGGGATCTTCGACAGTCCATCGACCGGCTCGGCCGCGAGCAGGACGTGATCTGGCATCTGCTGCCAGGCAATCATGATGCGGCGCACGCTGGCGGTGTCTGGGAGCGCCTCCTTCACCTGGGCCTTCCGCAGAACATCCGCCTTCACCTGGAGCCCCGGGTCGAGATGATCGCGGAGGGCGTTGCCTTGCTGCCGGCGCCGCTGGCCTCGCGCTCCGTCTCGAACGATCCGACGAGCTGGATGAACGAGGCGGAGGCCCCTTCAGCGCGGTACCGGATCGGGCTGGCCCACGGGTCCATTCAGGGGTTCGGCGGCGAGGACGGCGAGCCGGCGGTGCCGATCGCGCCCAATCGTGCGGAACTTGCTCGCCTCGACTATCTCGCTCTCGGCGATTGGCATGGGGTGACGCGCGTCTCGGAGCGCGTCTGGTATTCAGGTACACCGGAGCCGGACCGCTTTCCGGACAACGAGCCGGGGTTCGCTCTCGTGGTGCGGATTGGCGGGGAAGATCAGCCGGTCGTGGTCGAGCGCCATCCGACGGCGCGTTACCAGTGGTGGAAACATGCCGTCACGATCACAGGTCCCGAGACGTTGGCCATACTCGAGCAGACCATCGCGGCGACAGTGGCTCACCAGGAGCACCTGCTGCTCAAGCTCGCGCTCAGCGGCACGGCCTCGCTGTCGACCTGGTCCGATGCTGAGGCGCGGCTGAAAGCTCTCGAAGAGAGGCTATTCTATCTTTCGGTCGATAGCGATGCGCTGCAGGTGCTCCCCGAGGAGATCGAGCTGGAGGAGTTCGGAGCAGGCGACCTGCGCCGGGTCGCGGAGCTTCTGAGCTCGACGGCACGCGGCGAATCTAGCGAAGAGGCCCCTATCGCCTCGCTCGCTTTGCAAAAGCTCTACCTCCTCTGGCAGGACGCGCGCGGGGAGGAGCGGGCATGAGAATCCGTGCGGTGCGAGTGCGGGAACTGGGGTGTTTTTCCGAGCCCGTTGCGCTCGAGGGGCTTTCCGGAGGGCTCGACGTCCTGGCCGGTCCTAACGAGCTCGGCAAATCGACCATCCTCAAAGCTCTGCAGACGCTCTTCACGATGCGGCATTCCACACAATCGAAGGCGATCGAACGGTTGCGGCCGTATGGCGGCGGCGCGCCCATGGTGGAGGCCGACTTCGAGGCCGACGGCCGGCTATGGCGATTAAGAAAGCAGTACCTGAGCGAGAGACTGGCCGTGCTGACCGATCTGACCGCCGCCGGCAGGGTCGTCGCACGCGGCGACGAGGCTCACGCTCGGGCGCTCGAGCTGATCGGCAGCGGTGGAGAGCATCGACTGGGGCTGCTCTGGCTGGAGCAGGGTATGTCCCTGCAACCTTTATCGCCAAAGGAGGGCGAACGCGAGCAACTCGCCCGCGTGATCGAGCGCGAAATCGCGGCGGCAAGCGGTGGCGGTCACGACTTGAGAACCATTCGGGCGAGAGCGGTGCAGCAGCGCCGTCAGCTCGTTACCGACCACAAGCCGCCCCGACCTGCTGGGGAATACCTGAAAGCCATTACCCGTCGAAACGCGACAACCGAAGAGTTGGAGGCTGCGCGAGCTGAGGCGCGTGCCGCGGCCGATCGGATCACACGCGTCACAGAGCTGCGTTCGCGTCGTGCGGAGCTCACCGATCCCCAGGTCGTTGCCGCCCTGCGTGAGAGGGTTCAGAAGCTCGAGGCGGATTGTGAATCGGCAGCTGCGGCCCGCCAGCAATTGAAGCTGGCGGAGACAAAGGTGCAGGCTTGCGAGAGCCGCGTGGCCGAAGCCCAGCAAGCTTATGCGCTGCTTGCCAACATGCTCGATGAGAGTGCGAAGCTCGAGGCGGCTGCAGCCGCGGCGCAGCCGAAAGTGAAAGAGCTGAACGAAGCGCTGGAGGCGCTGACCAAGGCGATCGATGCGGCACGAGGGGAACGTCAAACGCTGCAGTCGGCCCTCGAAGCAGCACAGCAGCGGCTCCGGGCGCGCGAACAGCTGGATCGCCAGCGTGAGGCCGCCGCCCGGCTCGACGACGCTTCGCGCCGCCTTGCGGAGGCACAAGCTGCCGCTCAGCGCGCGGAGGAGATCCGGGCCGAGTTGGCTTCGTTCGGTGTGACGGAGGATGGTGTTGCTGCGGCCGCGCGGGAGGCGAGCAGCATCGAAGCGCTGACCGCGCGGATCGACGCGCAGCTGCCAAAGGTGCGCGTCGCCTACCAGACGGGTGCTGCGGGAAAGATCCGCGTCGGCGGCCGCCCCGTCGACGACGGCGCTGTGCTCACGCCCTCGCGCGCCATGACCTTCGAGATCGAAGGCATCGGTACCATTACCGTCGACCCGGCCGTTTCGGAGAGCATCGAAGAAGATCAGGCCGATCAGGAAGCGCATCGCTCCGTCCTCGCCGATCTGCTGGCGTCCATGGGCGTAGCCGACCTTTCGACGGCACGCCGGCGGCTCGAAGAGCGCCATCGGCTGGAGCGCGAGCTGGCGCAAGCCGAGGACCGTATCGCCACGCGTGCTCCCGACGGCCTGGAGCGACTTAGTGAGGAAGTGGAGCGGCTGACGGACATCGCCGAGCCCCGCGAGCTGGACGAGTCTGACCTGCCCGAACGGTCCGACATCGAAGCCCAAATCAAGGGCGTGGAGACCGCCCTGCGCGAGTTGGAGCAGCGACTGGAGGGTTTGTCTCGAGACCAGACTGCTGCCCGGGAGGAGCTGGCGGGCATCAATGCTGCTGCTCGTGCGCGTGAGGAGCGGCTGACGGATCTGGCGAAGGCTCTTCCTCCGGTCGAGGAGAGGTCGAACCGGCTGTTGGAGCTGGAGAACGCCGTTGCGGCAGCACAGCAGGCAATGAACGAGGCCATTCGCGAGCGGAGCGCGTGGCGGGAAAAGGCGCCCGATGATGCAGCCATGAGTGCTCTCGAATCCGCGTTGGCACAGGCGCGTCGCCATCAGCAGAGTGCGGCCGATGAAGTCGCTCGGGTGGAACGTGATCTGGCCGTCCTCGAAGCCCAGCTTGATCGGGATCGCCAGGACGGGATCGCGGCCAAGGTGAAGGCGCTCGAAGGCGAGCTGGCGGCGCACGAAGAGCAGGTCCGACGGTTCGAGCGCGAGGTTGCCGCGATCAACCTGCTGCTCGAGACGTTATCCACGGTCGAGCAGCAATCGCGCGAACGCTATTTCCAACCGGTCCTGCAACGGCTCGACCCCTACATGAACCTGGTATTCCCGGGCGCCAAACTTGGGCTCGACCGAGATTTCAGGGTGGAGGCGATCGATCGCGGTGCCGTTCGCGAGCAGATCGGATTGCTCAGTGACGGAACGCAGGAGCAGATTGCAGTCCTTGCTCGCCTGGCGTTTGCGCGATTGCTGGCCGATGCCGGACGGCCAACTCCGCTCATACTTGACGACGCGCTCGTTTACTCCGACGACGATCGCATCGAGTCGCTCTTCGACGCACTGCGGCAGGCCGCCGAGGCCCATCAGGTCATCGTCTTCACATGCCGCTCCAGGACCTTCGCGCAGCTTGGCGGGACGCGGCTGAGCGTTGCCCCGTGGACGGTCCAGTGAGACCTGGATTGGGCGGCGCTCCGAGCCGGCAATAACGCCAGTTCGTCGACGGAGCTCAATCGTAAGCGGGGGCCGGCTCGGCAGGCAGCTCCGGCCTCTGGACCCCTGCCAGCGGGTCCTCGAGCCGGCGGGACTTGCCCTCGAAATAGGCGCCCTGCTCGATGGCTAAGGACTTATGATAGATGTCGCCTTCGACCTTGCTCTCGGCCTGCAGCATCACCTTCCGGCCGCGGATCGAACCCTCGACCGTTCCCCGAACGACGACCTCCTCGGAGACGATTCCACCAGTGACCCTCGCGCCCTCGCCGATCACGATGTGGCTACCGTGGATATCGCCTTGCACTTCGCCATCGACCTGGACCTGACCGTTCGAAACAAGGTCGCCGATGATGACGAGGTCCGGACCTATGATCGAGACGCTGGCCCCGTTACGCCCGACCCGGCCGGCAGAAGAACCGGCTCCGGACGCACCAAACGCGCCATCTTTCTCCGGCTTCTTGTTGGAAAAGCTGGGCAACATGGAAACTACCTCCACTCGCTCTCGTCACTCCCCCGGGACGGGCAAGCGGGCCGATCGCACCCCCGCGTACGATTGCCACTCCCCCCTGGGCTGCAGGTTAGCCGATGCAGCACACAATCATCCTAGCATGCGTCCGAATGGTGGTCACCGCCGCTGAGGAAGCAAACAGGCGTCATGGTCGAGGTCGGCTCGTCAGCTCGCGGACGGCCTTCAGCACGGCCTCGGCGTGGCCAGGCACCTTCACCTTGCGCCAGATCTTCGCGATCCTCCCTCGAGGGTCGACCAGAAACGTCGACCGCTCGACGCCCATGTACTTCCGGCCATACATGGATTTTTCCACCCAGACGCCATACGCAGTCGCTGCCGACTTCTCCTCATCCGCCGCCAGCTTAAGTTGCAGGCCGTGCTTCCTGCTGAACTTGGTGTGAGACGCCACGCTGTCTGGTGAAATCCCGATGACCTCAGCGCCCGCGTCTGCGAACTCGGCCCTCAGCGCATTGAAGTCGCGCGCTTCCGCGGTGCAGCCGGAGGTGTCGTCCTTCGGATAGAAGTAGACGACCACGGGCTTTCCCTTCAGCCTGCTCAGGCGAACGCTGCCATCTTCTGTGGGCAGTTCGAAATCTGGTGCTGCATCGCCTTCCTGCACCATGAGATGCCTTTCTTTCGACGCTTTGCGCTCTCACATCGTTCGTGGACGTAACGTATCAGGTCGCGGGGCCGCAAGGGTGATTTCTCGGTCAGAGTTGGCGTGCCGGCAGCTGCGCCAGTCGAGCAGCCAGCCTGCCGGGCGTCCTTGACTGCGCCTGCGTTCTGCCTTGCCGACGCGTGAGCCGCGTCTGAGCACTTGACGGCACGTTGACGGACAGAGGAACGAGCTTGACCACACGGCCACGTGACATCACTGGCCCCTTGCGCCGTACGCGGCAGGCAGGCAGCATGAACCCACATGTGCAGCGCGCATTGGTTGTAGGCCGGGCCCTCGCAAAGCCGTGCTGGACCTGCGGAAAATTCCTCCTTCCCGTTGTGCTTCTGCTGGTGCTGGCGGTTGGCGCCTTTTACGTGCGCATCCTCTACGGCCCGATCTCGCTCAAGGCCATTGCGGGACCCGTCGCGCGCAGCATTGCAGCAGAAATGCCGGGGCTCGGCGTCAGCATCGAAGATGCCTTGGTGCGCCTCGACGAGCAGGGCGAGCTCGAGTTCCGGCTGCGCAACGTGCGCTTGCTGGATGAACTGGGCAGCCCGGTGGCGGTCGCGCCGCTTGCGGCCGTCGAGCTTAGCACGGAAGGGTTGTGGTCGGGACGCCTGTCGCCGGACAAAGTCGTCCTAATCGAACCGCGCCTGCTCCTCACCTATTCGCAGGACGGGGGGCTTTCCTTCAGCTTCACGCGTCCAGCCGGGTCCGCCGGCGAAGGCGTGCCCGGCGGCAGCGACGTGCAGACGCTCCCTACCGAGCAGAGCTCCGGCGAG
>DASVDU010000016.1:0-3512 GCA_036380915.1 Hyphomicrobiaceae bacterium
CGGGCTCGACATCGACAGCTTCGCGCCGCGGCTGTCGTTCTTCTGGGCGATCGGCATGAACTTCTTCATGGAGATCGCCAAGATGCGCGCCGCCCGCCTGCTGTGGGCGAACCTCATCCAGACCAACTTCAACCCGAAGGATAAGCGCTCGCTTTCGCTGCGCACCCACTGCCAGACCAGCGGCTGGAGCCTCACCGCCCAGGACGTGTTCAACAACGTCACCCGTACGACAATCGAGGCGATGGCGGCCACACAAGGGCACACGCAATCCCTACACACCAACGCGCTTGATGAAGCCATCGCGCTGCCAACCGACTTCTCGGCCCGCATCGCGCGCAATACGCAGCTGGTGCTCCAGCAGGAGAGCGGCACCACCCGCACGGTGGACCCATGGGGCGGCAGCTATTACGTCGAGCGGCTGACGGCCGAGCTCGCCCGCCGCGCCATGGAGCACATCCGCGAGATCGAGAGCCTGGGCGGCATGGCGAAGGCGATCGCCGCCGGCATCCCGAAGCTGCGCATCGAGGAAGCCGCCGCCCGCACGCAGGCGCGCATCGACAGCGGCCAGCAAACCATCGTCGGCGTCAACAAATACCGCGTCGCGAACGAGGCCGAGATCGAGGTGCTCAAGATCGACAACAATGCCGTCCGCGAGCGCCAGATCGCCAAGCTGAAGCAGCTCAAGGCCGAACGCGATCCCGAGGCTGTCCGTGCTGCGCTCGATGCGCTGACCGAAGGCGCTCGCGGCAACGGTAACCTGCTCGAGCTCAGCATTGCGGCTGCCCGCGCCAAGGCGACCGTCGGCGAGATTTCGGAGGCGATGGAGAAGGTCTTCGGCCGGCATCAGGAAACCATCCGGGCCGTTTCCGGCGTCTACAGAGCGGAGGCTTCGGCCATGAACAAGGAACTCGCCCGCGTGCAGCGCATGGCCGAGGAGTTCGAGAAGAACGACGGCCGGCGGCCGCGCATCCTCATCGCGAAGATCGGTCAGGACGGCCACGACCGTGGCCAGAAGGTGATCGCCAGCGCCTTTGCCGACCTCGGTTTTGACGTCGACATCGGCCCGCTGTTCTCGACGCCCACCGAGGTGGCGCGTCAGGCCGTCGAGAACGACGTTCACATCGTCGGCGTCTCCTCGTTGGCCGCCGCTCACCTGACGCTGGTGCCGGAGCTCAAGGCTGCGCTGGAGGCCGAGGGCCGCGGCGACATCATGATCGTCGTCGGCGGCGTCATCCCCCCGTCCGACTACCCGGCCGTCTACGCAGCCGGCGCCCGCGCCATCTTCGGCCCCGGCACCAACATCCCCGAGGCAGCCGCCGATCTCATCGACAAGCTCAACGCCGAGCTCGGCTACGGTCCGCGGCAGGCGGCGGAGTAGAGTTCGGCGGTTTGGGGAGGAAGGGCGGGATATGAGCGGAAGGCTTATCGGCGGCGCGTTGCTTCTTATACTCGTGACAGCAACAGCGCATGCGCAATCCTGGTATGAGCCTGCCCGCGGGTCCAAGGAGCGCCGGGCCATCATGGATGCCATGCGCCCGGTGATCGAAGCCAAGCTCGACTCCCCGATCGAGTTTGTCGTGCATGACTTGCGCGTACTCGGTACCTGGGCCTTTGCGCGGGTCATTCCGCAGCGGCCTGGCGGCGGTCGCATCGATCTGCAACGGACAATGCTGCGCGACTTTGCTGAGCATCTCGATGGCGTTCGCACCGAGGCGATCCTCCAGCGCCGCAACGGCCGCTGGTACACCGTCGATCACGCCATCGGTGCTACGGACGTCTGGTTCCTCGCCTGGTGTGACCGCCTGCCCAGAGGCTTGCTTAGCGATTACTGCGGCCCCTAAGCAGCTAGGCTCGAGTCCAGCATCACGGCCGCCCGCATCTCGCGGAAGATTCGCTCACTTCGCCACGCGCCCTTGCCATCGACCCCCTCGACCTGTATTCACGCGCTCGTGGGCCCGTAGCTCAGCGGTAGAGCATCTGACTTTTAATCAGAGGGTCTCGGGTTCGAATCCCGACGGGCTCACCAGAAAAATCAAAGACTTAAAAGATCCGTAAAATCGACCGCCCAAGAAACCGCCCAGGAAACTCGATCGATCTAGCCCCGCTCTGCCATGCTTCAGAGCCTAAGATTGACCTGGCAGCACACCGTCATCGGTGGCGAGACCCGCCCATCCGACTACTGCGCAACGGACGGCGACGTTCCGGTCGGACGCATCATGAAAATCGAGCACGGTCCCGCAGCGGGCGAGTGGTCCTGGAGCATGTACGCTCGCGTGGGTTGGGGGAAAATCTGGCTGACGACGCACGGGCGAGAGAGCACGAAGCAGGCCGCTGCCAACAAGGTGGCAGCGATTTACGCGGCATGCCTGTCAGATCAGAACCAGACGCCCTAGGTCACCCCTTCCCGCCGGGCACCTTTCCCTCTGGCCAGCGTCGCGCCTCGTAGGCCTCGAGCGCATCGGCAAGGGCCCGCAGCTCATCCTCTTGCTCGGTGCCCTCGATGCAGCCCGACAGCACTTCGGCCCGATCCATCAGCAACGCGTGCAGGGTGTCGGCTTCCGGCCAATACGCCGCCTCACGCTGCGGCTGCCACCGGATGCCGTCCCAAACGTAACCTATCTCTTCCAGGGTCCGCACTGCAGAGACGCGCTGCTTGTCGATCTCGCCCATTCCCCACCTCTCGCAAGCGTCAAGTTGCACGAGCATGTGATGCTTGCGCGGCACGGATATGGCGAACAGTCGCGCCACCTTGCGCCAAGATCACGCTTGCGGCAGTGGTGAGGCGTGACGCCTACGCCCCATTTCATCCCGCCCTGCATTCCCAGCCTGGCCAAGTCTTTGCCGACGGGTCCCGGCTGGCTACATGAGCCCAAGCTCGACGGCTGGCGTATTCAGCTCATCAAGGCTGGCGATCGGCTCGCGCTTTTCACGCGGAACGGCAATGACATCACTGCGCGGTTGCTGCGCCTGGTTGAAGCGTTGGGCGCGCTGCCCGTCCGTTCGTGCATCATTGACGGCGAGCTGGTGGCAGATGAGGGCGACAGGATTGGCAACGTGTTCAGCATCAACCGGGCCATCGGCGACGGCCGTGACGACCTATGCTCGGTGCTGGCGTTCGACCTTCTGCATTGCGACGGAGACGATCTCCGCAGCCTGCCACTGATCGACCGGAAGAACGCGCTCGACGCGCTCCTGGCTACCGCTTCGATCCCAGCCCTCAGCTACGTGGCGCCACACCGCGACGGCGCCCGCTTGTTCACGACGGTGGACGAGCTCGGCCTTGAAGGCGTCGTGTCAAAGCGCGCCGCTGCACCGTACCGATCCGGCCGGCGCGGTGAATGGGTGAAGGTGAAGTGCCAGCGCTGGCTGGAGGCCAATCGGGAAAGGTGGCGGATTTTCCAGAGGCCTGTGGAAGGTGCGAGTTGACGAAAGCCTGACGAAAGCCTGCGCGCCCTCTGATGTCCGGGCTGATGAACAGCACAGACACGTTGGGGGAAGTAATGGTCGATTTA
>DASVDU010000017.1:0-13842 GCA_036380915.1 Hyphomicrobiaceae bacterium
CTCGTGGGGATGCCGGTCTGGCAATGTCGGTGATTGGATGCGCGATCGGGTCGCGTCGACCCGCGGACTTTCCGGATTTTCCGCCCCTCGGCCCGGGGCGCATGACAGCCGAGCCGGGGGTTACGATCCCGCGATGGGGCAAACCCGGAGAATGGTATTCTGGCGTGTGATGGCTGCGATAGTCATAGCTGGATAGTTGGCGGTTGGAACCGGGAAAGTCAAGGCACGGGCGGGACGGGGTAGACCCGCATCGGCTTTCGACGCGCGTGGCAACGAACATGCCGAGCGCGGCGCGGCGCGGCAGAGCCGTGCGTCTGCCGACATGTTTGCATGCGAGCACCTGCTTGCCGCCGTTGGCAGGACACTGCCGATGCCTTAAACCACCGTAAGATGCCATCCAGCCGCAAGGAGCGCGATGGAGCCGCACTCACTACTTCTGATCGTCGCGCTGCCTTTCCTGGCAGGTCTCGCGACCGTCCTGCTTCCGTCGGACGCACGGACCCCCGCCACCTGGCTGGCGGGCGGCACGATGGCGGCTTGCCTGGTCTTGACCCTCTCGCTTTATCCGACGGTCGGCGACGGAAGCGCTCTCCGGCAAAGTTTCGAGTGGATTCCCTCGCTCGGGCTCGACTTCGCCCTCAGGATGGACGGGTTTGCTTGGCTCTTCGCCTTTCTCGTCAGCGGCATCGGGTTCCTCGTCGTCCTTTATACGCGGTACTACATCTCGCCCGAGGACCCGGTTCGTCGTTTCTATCTCTTCTTCCTGGCGTTCACGGGCTCGATGCTAGGCATCGTGCTGTCGGGCAACCTGGTCCTGCTGGTGGTCTTCTGGGAACTCACCAGCATCTTTTCCTTCCTGCTGATCGGTTACTGGCATCATAACCAGGCAGCACGCGACGGCGCGCGCATGGCGCTGACGATAACGGCGATCGGGGGCCTTGCCCTTCTGGTGGGCGTTCTCATGATCGGCCATATCGTAGGCAGCTACGATCTCGATGTTGTGCTGGCCTCGGGCAACGCAATCCGTGACCACGCCCTCTACGTGCCGGCGCTGGTGCTGATCCTGCTCGGCGCGTTCACCAAGAGCGCACAGTTCCCCTTTCACTTCTGGCTGCCCAACGCAATGGCCGCACCCACGCCGGTGTCTGCGTTTCTGCATTCGGCGACCATGGTCAAGGCCGGGGTTTTCCTCATGGCACGCCTTTGGCCCGTGCTCTCGGACACGCCGGAATGGTTCACCATAGTGGGAGTGGCGGGAGTGTCCTCGTTCCTGCTGGGCGCCTATCTCGCGATGTTCCAGCAGGACCTGAAAGGGCTGCTGGCCTATTCCACGATCAGCCATCTGGGGCTGATGACACTGCTGTTGAGCCTCGGCAGCCCGGCCGGAGCGGTGGCCGCGATATTCCACATGCTCAACCACGCGACCTTCAAGGCGTCGCTGTTCATGGCAGCCGGCATTATCGATCATGAGGCAGGCACGCGAGACCTGCGGCGGCTGAGCGGCCTATTCCGCTACATGCCGATCACGGGCACGCTGGCCACGGTCGCAAGTGCGGCCATGGCGGGCGTGCCGCTGCTGAACGGCTTTCTGTCGAAGGAGATGTTCTTCGCGGAAGCCGTCGAAACCCATGCCGACTCCTGGCTGGATACAGCCGCCCCCTATGCTGCCGTGCTCGGAAGCGCGCTGGCGGTGACCTATTCCATCCGGCTCATCCACTCCATCTTCCTCGGCGCGCCGCCCGAAAGCTTTCCGCGCGAGCCGCATGAGCCGCCGTTCTGGATGCGGTTCCCGGTCACGTTCCTGGTGTTTGCCTGTCTCGTTGTCGGCATCGCCCCGGGTCTGACCGTCAGGCCCTTGCTGGACGTCGCCGTCTCGGCCGTGCTCGGCGCGGCGACACCCCAATACAGCCTGGTGGTCTGGCACGGGTTCACCGTCCCCCTGGTAATGAGCGCGGTGGCCATGGCGGGCGGGGCGCTGCTCTATCTGGTGGCAGGGGACTACCTGGAACGTTCCGAAAGGCCACTGCTTTTCGGGCGGATAGAAGGCCAGCGCATCTTCGAGCGGGTCAACGTCGCGATCTCATGGCGATGGGCACGGCTCGTCGAGGAGATTTTCGGTACGCGGCGCCTGCAGCCGCAGATGCGCCTGCTCGTGGCGGCCGCGCTTGCCGCCGCCGCAATTCCGCTTTTCGCGTCAGGGCTCGGATTCGCCGCATACCGCAGCGGAGCGGCGGATGCCGCTTTTTCCGCCCTTTGGGCAGTCGGCATGGTCTGCGCCGTCGCAGCGGCGTACCAAGCCAAGTACCACCGCCTGGCAGCGCTTATCCTTCTTGGCGGAACCGGGCTCGTGACCTGCGTCACTTTCGTCTGGCTCTCGGCACCGGACCTTGCTGCGACCCAATTGGTGGTCGAGATCGTCACAACCGTTCTCATACTGCTCGGGCTAAGGTGGCTGCCGAAACGCTCGGAAGAGCTGTTCAAGCAGAGCGGCATTTTCGACCGCCTGCGCCGCTTGCGCGACCTTTCGCTGGCCGTGGTGGCCGGTGTCGGCATGACAGTGATTTCCTACGCCGTCATGACGCGCATGCCGCCCGATACCATCGCAGACTTCTTCGTTGAGAAGGCCTACAGCGAGGGCGGCGGGCGCAACGTCGTCAACGTGATCCTCGTCGATTTCCGCGGTTTCGACACGCTGGGCGAGATCACGGTCCTCGGCATCGTGGCGCTCACCGTTTTCGCACTGCTGCGGCGCTTCCGCCCCGCGCCGGACAGCATCGAACGGCCGGAGCAGCAGCTCCTCCAGGCCCATGACGAAGAGGAGCAGGACAGGGCGGTCGGCACGACGGCCGCCGAATACCTGTACGTGCCGTCGGTGATCATGCAATGGCTGTTTCCCGTGGTCATCGTCCTGGCCGCCTATCTGTTCCTGCGCGGCCACGATGCGCCGGGCGGAGGCTTTGCCGCCGGGGTGGCCATGGCCGCGGGCTTCATCCTCCAGTACATGGCGGCAGGGACGGTCTGGGTAGAGGACCGGCTGCGCATCCTGCCGGTGCTGTGGATCGGCGGCGGCCTGCTTCTGGCTGCCTTGACCGGGACGGCATCGCTGCTGCTCGGCGATCCGTTTCTCACCTCGTACTTCCGGTACGCGGAACTGCCGTTGGTGGGCAAGGTCCCGCTGGCGAGCGCGACGATGTTCGACCTCGGCGTGTTCGGCCTTGTCGTCGGCGCCACGGTGCTGATGCTGATCGCCATCGCTCATCAGTCGATCCGCCGGCTGCGCGCAGCACGACTCGAGGAGGAACGCCAGCTTGCGGAGGAGCAGCAATGGAGCTGACGCTTGCGATCGCCATCGGCGTGCTCACCGGATCGGGCGTGTGGCTTGTCCTGCGTCCACGCACCTACCAGCTGGTCATTGGCCTTTCGCTGCTCTCCTATGCGGTAAACCTCTTCATCTTCAGCATGGGCCGCTTGCGCCTCGGCGCAGCCCCCGTGCTGGGCGCGGATGGCACCGGCAACCCGGCGGACTATGCGGATCCGGTTCCGCAGGCTCTGGTGCTCACCGCCATCGTGATCGGCTTCGCCACGACAGCGCTGCTCCTGGTGGTGCTGATTGCCGCCCGCGGGTTTACGGGCAGCGACCATGTCGACGGGCGGGAGTCGCGCTGATGGAGTGGGCGAAGCACCTCCTGGTGGTTCCGATCCTGCTGCCGCTCGTGGCCGGCGCGGTGCTCCTCCTCATCGACGAGGTGCGCCATACGGTGAAGGCGGCGATCAGTCTGGCTTCGACCCTGCTGTACCTTCTCGCGGCCGTAACGCTCATGCGCATCGCCGACGGGGTTCCGGTCGGAAGCGGCGCCTTGTCGTGGTCCTATGCCGTCGCGAACTGGCCCGCCCCCTTCGCCATCGTGCTCGTGCTCGACCGTCTGTCGGCGCTGATGCTGGTCCTTACCTCCGTCCTGGCGCTCGCCTCGCTGGTCTTCTCGATGGCCCGCTGGCACCGCGCGGGCCCGCACTTCCACACACTGTTCCAGTTCCTGCTCATGGGGCTCGGCGGCGCATTCCTGACCGGGGATCTCTTCAACCTGTTCGTCTTCTTCGAGGTGACGCTTGCTGCATCCTACGGCCTGCTGCTGCACGGTTCGGGCGCGTTCCGGGTACGCTCCGGGCTGCACTACATATCGATCAACCTTGCGGCCTCCCTTCTCTTCCTCATCGGCGTGAGTCTGATCTACGGGGTCACGGGCACCCTCAATATGGCGGATCTCGCCCTGCGCGCGCCGTCAGTGCCGGCCGAAGACCGGGTGCTGCTGCAGGCGGGCGCGGCAGTCCTGGGCGTTGCCTTTCTGGTCAAGGCCGGCATGTGGCCGCTCTGCTTCTGGCTCCCCTCCGCCTACACGGCCGCCGCAGCACCGGTGGGCGCACTCTTTGTCGCGCTCACCAAGGTCGGGGTCTATGTGCTCCTGCGCCTGACCCTGCTGCTCTTCGGCAGCGACGCCGGAGAACTTACCGGCTTCGGCGGCCCGGCCCTGTTGTGGGGCGGAATAGCAACGCTCGCATTCGCCACATCCGGCGCGCTCGCCTCCCAGGCCATGGGTAGGCTTGCCGGATATAGCGTGCTCATCTCTTCGGGAACGCTGCTTGCGGCCGTCGGCATGGGCGACGCCACCGTGGTTTCGGGCGCGCTGTTCTACCTCGTCAGTTCCACTTTCAGCACGGCGGCCTTCTTCATGCTGATCGAACTCGTGGAGCGCGCGCGCGAACCCGGAGCGGACCTGCTCGCCGTAACGGTGGAAGCATATGGCGAGGAAGAAGACGAGGCCGAGGAGGAGCGCGAGGACGAAGAGGTCGGCGTTGTTCTGCCGGGGGCGCTCGCAGTCCTCGGCGTCTGCTTCGGATGCGTCGCTCTCCTGCTTGCCGGGCTGCCGCCGCTCAGCGGCTTCATCGCCAAGTTGGCCATGCTGACGGGCATGTTGAACCTCGAGGAGCTGGGCAGGCCGGCAGACATCCCGGCGCGCACATGGGTGCTGGTCACGCTCATCATCCTGTCCGGCCTGGCAGTACTTGTGGCCATGATGCGCAGCGGCATCCGGATCTTCTGGGCGCCGCTCGAGACGATCATCCCGCGGGTGCTCGTGGTGGAGGTCGCCCCCGTCGTGGCGCTGCTGGTGCTTTGTCTGATCCTGACCGTCCAGGGAGGCGCGATGATCAGCTACACCGAGGCTGCGGCCCGATCGCTGCACGACCCGTCAGGCTATATCCAGGGCGTGCTGGGAACATTGGAAACGGCGAGGGGCGAAAGATGAGCCGCGTTCTGCCCTATCCCGTATTGACCGCAGCACTCCTGCTCATGTGGATGCTGCTGACGTCCTTCTCGCCAGGGCAGTTCCTCCTCGGTGCGGTCATCGCCGCCGGCGCTTCCAAGGCAATGGCGGCGCTGCACCCGTCGAAGCCAAGGGTGAGACGCTGGCAGGCCATCCCCCGCCTTGCCGGGATCGTGATGCTGGATATCCTGCGCTCGAATGCGGCGGTCGCGAGCATCATCCTCCAGGGCCGGCACCGTGACCGGGTGGCAGGCTTCGTGGCCATACCTCTCGAACTGCGCGACAGGACGGGACTGGCTGTGCTTGCGTGCATTATCACCAGCACGCCGGGCACCGCATGGATCGAATATTCGGTCGAGACCGGCGTCCTTATCATCCACGTTCTCGACCTCGTGGACGAAGAGGAATGGGTCGCCCTGATAAAGAACCGCTACGAGAAGCTGCTCATGGAGATCTTCGAATGACCGCAGACATTCTCCTTTGGTCCGTGACGGTTGCTCAGGCAATGCTCGTCATTGCGATGGGGTGCAACACGTACAGGCTGATCCGCGGACCGCGCGCGCAGGACCGGGTGCTCTCCTTCGACGCCATGTACGTCATCGCCATGCTTCTCGTGCTCACCTTCGGCATCCGCACGGGAAACGCGTTCTATTTCGAGGCGGCCCTGATCATTGCCGCCCTGGGTTTCGTCTCGAGCGTGGCTCTCGCGAAGTTCCTCATGAGAGGCGAGGTGATCGAATGACGCATGCTGCCGACCTGCCCGCCTGGGCCGCGCTTCTGACAGCTCTCCTCGTCCTTCTCGGCGCCGGGCTCACGCTCGTCGGAGCGATCGGAACCCTGCGGCTCGGCAGCTTCTTCGAGCGGGTGCATGCGCCGACCCTCGGAACAAGTTGGGGAACGGGCGCCATCGTGCTCGCCTCGATCGTCTGCTTCTCGGTGCTGGGCTCGCGGGTCGTCCTGCATGAGTTCCTGATCGGCGTCTTCATCACCGTCACCACACCGGTCACGCTCACGCTGCTTGTCCGCGCGGCTCTCTATCGCGAGCGGGCGGAGGGGAACACGGACGTGCCTGCGCGTTCGGTCCTTCGCGCGCCCCAAAGCCTCAACCGGCGGGAACCGGGCGGCGACACCGCTCGGTAATCGCGGCTACGCTAAGCCGATGAGTACGCGTCGATTGTTTCCAAGCGTCGAAAGGCCGCATCGCATCTGATCCGGTTGACGAAGGAAGCTGGAATGGCCATATCCTGGCCATGAATACTCCACGTCCATATAAGAAATACTTGGTCGTTTCGGCGTCGCTCCTGACGCTCCCGTAGCCCCGAGCGGCTCGAACGTTTCCGTTCGCCGTCTCGGGGACCTCCCACTCTCATTCAATCCAAGCCGGCTGGTACGGCATCTCTTCCGCAGCGCTCCGACGAGCATCCGCGGAGCGAAGGTTGATGCCACCAGCAAGCCGTCCGCGGATGGCGCATTTCTGCGGCCAGGCGGGGAAGGCTGGCGACCGTGAAAGGAGGTACGATATGTCCGCATACGAAATTCGATCAAGCACCGCCCGAAACAATCCTGCGCACTACACGCCGCGGGTGACCATCGCGCAGCTTTTCCTGCGTGCGGTCCAATACGCGGTCCAGCGCTGGCAGCGCAGGCGCGCGATCGCCGAACTCGAGAGCCTGAGCGACCGGGAGCTCAAGGACATCGGAATCGCGCGGCACGACATCCCGCGGGCGGTCGACGGGCTCATCCGGTCGAGAGACGGCTCCTCCGAGGGCCCTCGCCGCCGCGAGCCCGCCGGGCCCCCGAGCGGGTCCGAAAGGCAGCCTGAAGAACAACGAAAAGGATCGAACCTTGGCAGGTCAGGCGTCCTGCGCCTGGCTTACGGAGGCAACGATGGACACGACAACGAGAATGATCATCGCAGTGGGCATGTTCGGGCTGATGTTCGTGGCTTTCGCAATGATGTGACCACGCGGTCCGGCGTGGCGCGCGACACGGTATCGGCCTGAGGGAGGCCTTTCGGCTAGGTGACCGTCATGTGCATCGAGACTTTCGTCAGGATTTCGAGGCTTACCGGGAAAGGACGGGTCCATTCCCGGAGCAGGCTTTCTCACCCTGAATCCCGCACCTGAACCTGCTCCGGGGCATAGCAGAAACGCGGTTCATTCCCGCGGCGCTTCACGACGCCGCGCTGATGGAGCGTGACATGAGAACCTTCCGTCCGAAGCCTGTCTGCTTTTCCTGCAGCCGCATCCTGCCGAGAGCGGCCGCCCGTTGCCCGTGGTGCTTTTCTCCGGTCGCCGCGCCTGTGACATCGGCGGATCGGTTCAAGCCGACTCGCCATCCGGCCGCCCGCCCGGCATGGTCACAGGTGCTGCTGTGAACGGCGATCGCAGGGCGCATGCCTTCTCAGACAAGGCTCATCGTCCGGATGCGGCGCCGGTCGTGGCTCCGCATCCGGCATCGGCGCGCGAGGCGGCTTTCCAGGCGGAACCGAAGACGAAGCTGAGCGAACTTCTTGGAGCGCAGGACATTCTGTTCGAGACGCGATCCGGCCGGAAGTGCACCTCCCTGGGGGCCATAGCCGTCCGGCTGGGGGAAAAGGTCGGCAGAAGCCAAGGCTCCGTGCTGGCCGCCCTCCTTCGTCGCGAGCGTCTCGGGTCGACCGCAATCGGCAATGGCACGGCAATGCCCCACGCGCGCCTCGACGGAATCCGTGCTCCGGCGGCTGTTCTGGCGAGATTGCAGCGGCCCCTCCAATTCGGAACGTCGGACGACGACCGCGTCGACCTGCTGCTGGGCCTCGTATGGCCGAAATCAGACCCGCGAGGCTTTGTGGCCGGCCTGCATCATGGCTGGCGTCTCATGCGGCGGAGTGGGCTGGCTGATCTGTTCCGGCAATCGCGGACGCCCGCGGAGGCGCTCGCCTTGATCAAATCTTTCGAGGAAGAGAAGTCGGATGCGCGAGGCCACATCGGTCCGGCAGCCCCCGCCATGACCGGACCGGGCGGCTCGTAGCCACATGGTTCTGGCTATGAAGCACCGGATCAACGAGCTTCCGGTGACGGTGCCCGGAACGGCGAGGGTTCCGGGATGTCATCGGGCGTAGAAATGTTTTAGGGGTTCGATACGTGCAACTTTCGGAACATCATGACGATCTCGAACGACAACGAGTTTGGCAGGCTGCGAGAAATTGGCCGGATTGTTGCCAATGTTCTGGAGGCGATGGGAGCAGCCATCGAACCCGGAATGACGACGGCCGAGCTCGATGAGCTTGGCCGCCGGCTACTGAAGCAGGAAGGCGCCCGGCCGGCTCCTGAATTGTGCTACGGTTTCCCGGGAGCAACCTGCATCAGCGTGAACGAAGAGATCGCGCACGGCATACCCGGCGGGCGTCGAATAGCCGCGGGCGACCTCGTCAACATCGACGTTTCGGCGGAAAAGGACGGGGTTTTTGCCGATACCGGCGCGTCCTTCACCGTGCCTCCCGTGTCCAGGGCCATCGAGCGGCTCTGCAGGGACGGCCGCCGCGCCACATGGACGGGAATAAGGCAGATCGCCCCTGACAGGCCGTTGGCGAATATCGGTTTTGCGATCGGCGCGTTCGCGCACAAGAACCGCTATACGCTGGTCCAGAACCTGGCAAGTCATGGTGTCGGCCGCTCGTTGCATGAAGAGCCGAGCGAAGTTGCGACCTGGCCTGACCCGACGGAACGCAGGAAAATGCACGAAGGGCTGGTGTTTACGGTGGAGCCGTTTCTCTCCATGGGAGCGAAATGGGCGACCGGCGGCGACGATCCGTGGACGCTGTTCAGTGAACCTCACGCCCCGACCGTGCAGTACGAGCACACCGTCGTCGTGGGCCGAAACGGTCCGGTTGTGGTCACACTGCTGGGCTGAGCCTCGTTCATCCGTGTCCGCGTCTCCCCGGTACGGAAGACCGGGCGGTTGCGCGGCAATCAACGACAGGGCGCCGGTTGTCGCACAGCGTCGTTCAGATCATGAATGGCCCGTTGATCGGCCAGTTTGGGGTGTCAACTACGCTGCGAGGCTGGCGATCTCGCACCGGGCCCCTTTGATGGCGCTGGCCTTGGCCTCCTCGCCGAATGCAACGCCTTCTGCGCGTACGGTGGTTATGTCCGTAATCCCGAAGAAGCCGAAGATCGTGCGCAGGTAGGTTTCCTGATGATCGAGCGCCTCTGACGGGAACCCGCCGCGGGAGGAGGCGATGATGACCTTCTTGCCTTTGGCGAGACCCTCCGGCCCATCGTCGGTATAGCGGAAGGTGACGCCGCGCACCGCGAGGCGATCAATCCAGGCCTTCAACTGACTTGGAATGGCAAAGTTGTACATCGGTGCTCCAATCACGACGATGTCGGCGGCAAGAAATTCCTCCAGCGCTGCTTGTCCTGCGGCAAGATCGTCCTGGATCGCCGCCTCGCCGGGAACAGCCCCCTGGTCTGCCAGAAGATGGGCGTCCGACAGATGGCCGATCGGTTGGGCCGCGAGATCGCGGACCGTCACTTCCGCTTCCGGCTGCAGCCGCCGCAGGGATGCAACGATTTCGGCGGAGAGCGCCCGGCTGACCGAGGCGCGGCCTGTGATGCTGGTGTCGACGTGGAGTATTTTCATGGAGAAATTCCCTTGGGCGAGTTGACATGTGGCTTGAACTTAGGCCCGTCACTCGCCAGAAAAAACCGGGATAGATGTGGGGATTCCTATAGGAAAAGTTGATGGAGTTTGGAGTCAGCCTCGACCAGTTGCGCGTATTTGCGACCGTAGTAGAGGAGGGGAGCTTCTCGGCCGCAGCCAGGCGGCTGAACCGCTCACAGGCGTCCATTACATACGCGGTCCAGAAGCTCGAAAGCGCCGTCGGCACCCTGTTGTTCGACCGGAGCGGATACCGCCCCACACTGACGGATGCCGGGCGTACACTCCTTCCACGCGCGCGCCGGGTGGTCGAGACCAGTGCAGGCTTCGAGCGTCAGGCACGAGCGCTGCGCGAGGGCATCGAGGCGGAACTGACTTTGGTCGTCGATGCGATGTTCCCCATGCCGCTTCTTTTCGCTGCCTTATCGGCATTCGATCGGCAGTTTCCGACTGTACAGACGCGGCTTTATGTCGAGTCCTTGGGGGCGGCCGTCAAAACAGTGCTGGACGGGAATGCAGACCTTGGCATCGTCATCGACTTCGCCAATGTGTCCGATAGACTGGCCTCGGCTGCCATGAACGAGATCGAACTCGTTCCGGTTGCCGCGCCCACGCATCCCCTGGCGCTTATGCAAGCGCAAAGCGACAAGGCCCTAAGCGACGAGGAGCTGCGCGATCACCTCCAGCTCGTGCTCACAGATCGGTCGGAACTGACCAAAGGGAAGGATACCGGCGTCGTCAGCGTGCGTACCTGGCGTCTGGCCGATCTCGGCGCCAAGCATGCGATGCTGCTGGCTGGAATGGGCTGGGGCAACATGCCGCTGCACATGATCTCCAGTGACCTTGCCGCAGGCCGTCTCGTCGAACTGGAGATTGCCAGGTGGCCGAAAACCCGGCGGTCGACAGTCGCCACGGTCATCGTGCATCGCCTCGACCGGCCGCCGGGCCCGGCAGGCGCATGGCTGCTTAGCCGGCTCGCGGGAGACGAAAGGTGATCTTCTGCTTCGATCCGCTTCCATCGGTCCCGGGTGGCCGTCGCGTTCTGACGCTGCGCCCGCGCTACAGATTGCCGCCTGCGGCTTGTGTTGGGTGGGCTTTGCCGGGCTTGATCGCGACGTGACCTTAGAAGTCAATATCGCGACTGTCGTCGAAAGGGTCGCCGGCCGCCGACCTGTTCGACCCGGGCTTGGGCCAGACGGTGTATTCTGCCAGTGAAATGGAGAACGTGTCCGGCGGGCGAGGTTGATTGCACGGTCGAATGCGCAGGGCATTTCAACGACAACGTCCTCCGTTCCGCAGCGGTGGTGGTCATCCGAGGCTCTCCGGCTGCGGCCTTCTCTCATCGATCCGTTTGATCGAGAAGCTGAAAGGAGACGTATTGCTTGAAATCTGCCGAAGTGATCGACGAGGAACAACGTCCGGCGGGGCGGGCCAAGTCGCTTTCACTGTGCTAATGACGCCGACGCCGCGACTCTATTTTAGATATCCCAGCCACTGCGGAAGCCAAAGCGAGATAGACGGGATGAGCATGATGATCGCGAGAAACACGACTTGCACCACGTAGAACGGAATCAGCGCCATGCTGATTTCTTCGATCTTGAGCCTGCTGATGCTGGCAGCGGCAAAAAGACATGGGCCCACGGGCGGAGTGTTGAGTCCCACCACAAGCGAGAGAGACATCACGATCCCAAAATGTACCGGATCAATACCCGCGCTGATCGCGGTCGGAGCCAGTATCGGACCCATGACGATAAGGGCCGCACCAACATCCATGAACATTCCGACGATTAGCAGCAAGCCGACGATCAGGGTCAGCAGCAAAATCGGATCAGCGGTAATGCCGACGAGCGCCTTGGCCATCGTTTCCGGTACCCGCTCGAGGCCTATAATCCAACCAAAAATGCTTGCCGTCGCTAGGACCAGGAAAATGACAGACGTCATGATCCCCGACCTCAGCAGACATTGATATATGTCAGCCAGCTTCAGAGTTCGTTTTGCAAAAAGTCCTATCACCAAGGCATAGAATGCTGCGACGGCGGCCGCTTCTGTGGCGGTAAAAATGCCGCTGAGGATACCGCCCATGATGATCAGCGGCATCAACAAAGCAGAAGATGCCCGGACTGTGATGCTCAAAAACTCGACGGGACTATAACGCGTGTTCCGTTTCGGAAAGTCATACTTCCTCGCCATGAACGCGACGACGATCATCAACATGACTGTCAGCAATATTCCGGGCAGCACGGCAGCCAGAAACATGGTGGCCACCGATACCTGCATGATCGATGCATAGAGGAGGATGATGATGCTCGGCGGTATTATCGGCCCGATGAGCGACGAGGCAACTGTCAGGGCAGTCGCAAAGCGCCTATCGTAGCCTGCAGCTTCCATCGCCCGAATCTCGATGGCACCCAAACCGGCGACATCCGCAATTGCCGAACCGGATATCCCGGCAAAGAAAGCGCTCCCCAAGACATTCACATGAGCAAGACCGCCGCGGAATCTCCCGACGATGGCATCTGCAAACTCGACGAGGTCATCGAGGATCTTTGAGGCGGTCATCAGCTCGGCAGCGAGAAAGAAGAACGGAATCGCCATGATCGTAAAGACATTGAGCCCGGCGAACATGCGCTGAGGAACCAGGAGGAGAAAATCCGCCCCGCCGACGGCAAACATATAGCCCACCGACATGATTCCGACCGCGAACGCGATGGGCACTCCGATAAGAAGCAAGAGTGCAAGGGCGATCATAGCGAGTGTCATCAACTTTCCTCAGCTCGCCTCGCGACTAAGCGACCGTTTCTCCAGCCTCGAATGGCGAGTTCCCCGAGCGGGCGCGTTTGATTCCTTCGGAAAGTGATGCTCCCAGCTGGACGAGCATCATGAATGCGCCCAGGGGCATGGAGAAAAAGACGACAGTCATCGGTATTCCAAGCGTAGGCGCGCGTTGGAGCGGTCCAGCTTCGAACGTCAAGCGGAAGCTGTAGACCACAAGCAGGGCCAAGAACAATGCGGTCAACACCAGCCCGACAATATAGGCCGCAAAACGTAATCTCGGAGGAACCGAGTCAACCAGGAACGTCACTCCGACATGGTCGAGTTGCCGCACCGCCACGCTGCCCGCCAGCATGGTGATTGCGACCATCATGAAACGCGCAGCTTCCGGTGGCCAACTGAGTGGGTCTGAAACAACAAACCTGAAAAACACGCCGAGCAGGATGGAGATGGTCATTCCCGCCATGAGAATGACCGTAAGTATTTTCGCGATCGCCAGCAAAAGGTCGGCAACACGCATGAATGTCTTCATGTCTCAATTCCCGGAAAGGGGCGCCCGGCCTGTCCCGAGCGCGGGGAGGGGGGATGATTAGTTGGTCATCCCCAACTCTTCTTCTGCGCTTTCAATTGCGTCGAAGAACTCGTCCACATATGCCTTTCCAAACTGTTCAACCATCCAGTCAACGACTGGCGGTTGCGCTGTTTTGCGGAATGCCTCCTGCTCCTCGGGGCTTGCGACGGTCACGACAACGTCCTGTTTGCGGAACTCGTCGATCACGTCGTTCACCAGTGATTGCGACAAACCGCGTCCTGCGACCTGTGCCTGTTTTCCTGCGATGATGACCGCCTCCCTAAGATCGTCAGGAAGGGACTGATACCATTTCTCGCTTATGACAATGAGCGCCAGACTGTAGACATGCTGGTCGATGGTCACATATTTCAGGACTTCTTGCAGATTCTGCTGCAGCGTTCCGATAATAGGAAGCTCTGCCCCGTCGACCACTCCCGTTTGCAGAGCTCCATAGACCTCGAGCCATGGAATAGCAGTGGGAGAGGCTCCCAAGCTCGTGACCATCTTCTGGTGTGCGGGAATTTCCATGGTGCG
>DASVDU010000018.1:0-32323 GCA_036380915.1 Hyphomicrobiaceae bacterium
TGCTTCGGCGCCTGCTCGGCGGCTATCCTCTGGAACGGCCAGCTCACCTGGCGGTACGAGGAGATGGCGACCGGACAAGCCGAGCGGCTCATCCCCATGATCGGCGAGGTTCTGGATCAATCCGGAGCGAGTCTGCGAGACCTGGACACCATCGCCGTCACTGAGGGGCCTGGGACGTTCACGGGAACACGCGTCAGTGTCGCTGCCGCCCGGGGACTTGCGCTGGCAACAGGACTGCCGATCCGCGCGACCACGAGCCTGCACGTGATGGCATATCGAGCCATTTCGGAGCTTGGCGAAGCTGCGGCCGGATCAGTTTTAGCCGTGTGCGTCGATGCACGCGGCGGGAAGGTGTTCGTTCAGGTTTTCGAACTGCAAGCCACCGAACCTCTGACTCAAGCCACAGTCATGGCGCCGGACGCTGCGGCTGCGCTCGAGGCGCCTGCTCCCCTGCTCTGTGTCGGCAGTGGCGGACTTTCGGTCAGCGAGGCAGCCCGCCGGGCCGGGCGAGAGGCCGAAGCAAAACTGCCAACATTGCAGCCGGACGCCCGCTACCTCGCCCGCCTTGCCGCGTCGCTACCTGTGCGCGATCCGCTCGTGCCCCTTTATCTGCGCCCTCCGGACGCCAAGCCGCAGACGGGCAAATCCTTGCCGCGGGCATGATGACCTCCGAGCGACCAGCAATTCTCGAGCTGATCGAAGCCTCCAGCCCTGAGGTCAATCGAATTTTGAGCGCGCTCCATGCGGCGCTGTTCACCCCGGCATGGTCCAGCGACGACTTCGCGTCCCTGCATTCGCATCCCGGCTCCATCGCCCTGCTTGCCAGGTCAATCAGCGGACGACGCCCGATCGGCTTCATTCTAGGCCGCGTCGTTGTCGACGAGGCGGAAATCCTGTCCGTCGGGGTTTTGCCAGAGGCTCAGCGTCAAGGGATCGGCTCCCGACTTGTCGGCGAGTTCGCCAGACTGGCAGCCGAACGCGGAGCAACGCGGCTCTTCCTGGAGGTTGCGGCGGATAATTCGGTCGCCCGGCAGCTCTATCGCGCCCAGGGCTTCTGCATCGTCGGCCGTCGGCCCGGCTATTACGAGCACCCCGCGAAAGCCCCAACCGACGCGATCATCATGTCAAAGCTCATCGGCGGCTGACCCATGGGTGGACGCGTTACACGCGGCTCATCTATAAGCGAGAACAAAGACGGAAAAGGTCCGTCATGGAGGGGCATTGGCTGAATAGGATGGCCGGCGCAGAGGATCAGTCCCCGAGCCGCATCGAAAGGCTTTGCAGCGAGCGCGGGCTGCGTATGACGGGTCAGCGCCGTACCATCGCACGAGTCCTCACGGAAGCAGAGGACCACCCGGACGTGGTCGAGGTCTACCGGCGCGCCCACCAGATCGACCCGCGGATCTCTCTTTCGACCGTCTACCGGACCGTCAAGCTGTTCGAGGAAAATGGCATTCTCGAGCGCCACGAGTTCGCGGCCGGGCGCCGTCGCTACGAGGAGGCCACCCGCGAGCATCACGACCACCTGATCAACCTTGAAACAGGCCAGGTCATCGAATTCCGCAACGAGGACATCGAGAAGTTGCAGGAACGCGTCGCCCGGGAGCTCGGGTTCGAGCTGGTCGGCCACCGGCTCGAGTTGCACGGCATACCGTTGCGCCGCAAAAAGAGCACGTGACCGAGAGCCGATCTTCGGCATCGGTCGTTGAACGGCAAATGAGAACCGACCCGACGCCGAGCTCAAATCGCCGAGGTGCGCCGCGGGCAGCCGCCATCCTTGCCGGATTTGCCGGGCTGACCCTGCCACTCATGCCCGTGCAGGCCGGCCTCCTTCGGATCTCGCCGCACTACGCGCGCAAATTTCCGCACTGGTACCATCGGCAGGTTTGCCGCCTGCTCGGAATCAGGCTTCACGTCGAGGGCAAGATTGCGGAGAACACCCCGGTTCTCGTGGTCGCCAATCACGTCTCCTGGCTCGACATCCCCGTGCTGTCGGCGGTCGCGCCCGTCTCGTTCGTCGCAAAAAAGGAGGTCGGAAGCTGGCCGTTCGTCTCATCGCTCGCGCGTTTGCAACGCAGCGTCTTTGTCGATCGCGAGCGCCGCACCGCGGTCGGACAGACGACGACCGAGATCATCGAGCGGCTGAAATCGGGCGACGCGATCGTTCTTTTCGCGGAAGGCACCTCCAGCGACGGCAACCGCGTCCTGCCGTTCAAAAGCCCTTTGTTCGCGGCCGTGAAACCGACGCTCGCCAACGGGCTCGCCGCCGCCCCGGGTGCCTGCGTCCAGACGCTTGCCATCGCCTATACGCATTTGCATGGGATTCCGCTTGGCCGGTCCGGCAGATCTCTTGTCGGCTGGTACGGCGACATGGAAATGGCCGCTCACGCCTGGGAGCTGCTCAAGGCCGGGCCACTCGACGTGAAGATCAGCATCGACCCGCCAGTGTCACTCTCCGACTTTGCCGACCGTAAGGAACTGGCCCGGTATACGGAGGACAGGATCCGGCAAGCCCTTGCCAGATTGCTGCGTGGACGGAATGATTAGGCCATTGGCTTGGCGCCCTCATCCAGACGGATGCTGAGACAGGCAAGCGTCTGGACATCGTGCGTAAAATGATATTGCAATGCAGCAACCATGATCTACAGACGCGACAATGCATTTCGGAACCTGAGCGATAGCTGAGCTGTATAGAATGATGCGGCGCAACCCATATTCCGGATGCCGTCGCCGACGGAAGCTGTGAGGTTCTTATGCCTGGAGCCAGGAAGGTCTTCATCAAGACGTACGGCTGTCAGATGAATGTCTATGACAGCGAGCGCATGGCCGAGGCCCTTGCGCAGCATGGCTATTCGGAGACCGAGGACCCGGCCCAGGCCGACATGATCGTCCTCAACACCTGTCACATCCGCGAGAAGGCGGCCGAGAAGGTCTATTCGGAGCTCGGCCGCATGCGGCAGTTGAAGGTTGCGCGAGAGGTCGATGGCAAGAAAACCTTGATCGCCGTCGCGGGCTGCGTCGCACAGGCCGAAGGTGCCGAGATCATCGCGCGCGCGCCCATCGTCGACCTCGTCGTCGGACCCCAGGCCTATCACCGCCTGCCCGAGCTTGCGGCCAAAGCGCAAGCCGAGCATCGCCAGCTCATCGACACGGAATTCCCGGACGAGGACAAGTTCGCCCACCTCCCAGAGCGGCGGGGGACGAGGCCCGCCACCGCTTTCCTGACGGTACAGGAGGGCTGCGACAAATTCTGCACGTTCTGCGTGGTGCCTTACACTCGCGGCATGGAGATCTCGCGGCCCGTTGTCCAGATCACCGAGGAGGCGCGCCGACTCGTTGAGCAGGGCGTGCGGGAAATCACGCTGCTCGGCCAGAACGTGAACGCCTACCACGGGGAAGGACCCGACGGGCGGACATGGTCACTCGCCAAGCTCCTGCGGCACCTGTCCAGCATCGAGCAGCTTGAACGTCTGCGCTATACGACGAGCCACCCGCACGACATGGACGATGAGCTCATCGAAGCGCATCGGGATTTGCCGAAGCTGATGCCCTACCTGCATCTGCCGTTCCAGGCGGGGTCGGACCGCATCCTCGCCGCGATGAACCGGAAGCATACGGCCCGGGATTATCTGCGCATCGTGGAGAAGATCCGCGCCGCGCGGCCGGACATCGCGCTTTCGACGGACATCATCGTCGGCTTCCCGGGAGAGACCGAACAGGAGTTCGAGGATACGCTCAAGCTGGTGCAGCAGGTCGGATTTGCGCAGGCGTTCTCCTTCAAGTACAGCCCGCGACCCGGCACCCCGGCGGCCAACATCGAGGAACAGGTGCCGGAGGAGGTCAAGGCCGCCCGGCTCGCTCGGCTGCAAGAGCTGCTGCAGGCGCAGCAGCGGCAGTTCAATGCCCGCTGCGTGGGCAGGGTGTTCCCGGTTCTGTTCGAGAAGCTTGGGCGCAAGGCCGGCCAGCTCGTCGGGCGCTCGCCCTACCTTCAGGCTGTCCACGCCGAGGCTGAGCCCAGCCTGCTCGGCCGCATTCTGCCCGTCGAAATCTCGGATGCCAGCACCAACAGCCTGGCCGGAGTCGTGCGATAGCAGGTCGCTTTTTGTTCGCACGTGCTGGACGGGTGTCACATCTCCACTACATAGGCTAGTATAGTGACAGCGGTAGCCCCGAGTCGTGGGTTGGCCGCACGGGAGAGATTGCATTTTGAACGCATATCGCGGGGCAGCAGCTTCCGGAGCCGGCAGGCCGACGAGGGCCTCCTCTGCCAGGAAGCGTCTGGTCGTCCCCTTCGAAAGTAACCGCCACCTCGCCGAGCTGTTGGGCGAGTACGATGCGCATCTCGCGCTGATAGAAGATCGCCTCGGCATCGAGGCACACGCTCACGGCAACGTCGTCATCCTGTCCGGCTCGGAGCCGGCGTGCAACATCGCGCGCAACGTGCTCGAGCAGCTTTACGCGCGAGTCGCGCGCGGCGAGCAGGTTGGACCCGGTGATTTCGACGGGCTGATCCGGCATGGCCGGGAGGAGAAGCCCGGCAAGTCGCCGGATGGCCAGGCTCAGATCACGACCAGGCGGCGCGTCATCAAGGCGCGCACGCCGACGCAGAGCCAATATATCCGCGGCCTCGAAAGCACGGATCTGGTATTCGGGCTGGGGCCGGCGGGCACCGGCAAGACCTATCTTGCGGTCGCTTATGCCGCCTACTGCCTCGAGCGAGGCATTGTCGAGCGCATCATTCTTTCGCGCCCGGCGGTTGAGGCAGGCGAGCGGCTGGGCTTTCTGCCTGGCGACATGCGCGAGAAGGTCGATCCTTATCTGCGCCCTCTCTACGATGCACTCTATGACGTGCTGCCGCCGGAAAAGGTGGGGCGAGACCTGGAAACCGGCGTGATCGAGATTGCGCCGCTGGCCTTCATGCGTGGCCGTACCCTCTCAAACGCCTACATCATTCTGGACGAGGCGCAGAATACGACCAGCATGCAGATGAAAATGTTCCTCACCCGCCTTGGTGAGAACTCGAAGATGGTCATAACTGGAGACCCGAGCCAGATCGACCTGCCCGTTGGCCAGCGGTCCGGGCTGGAGGAAGCCGTCAGGCTGCTGGCGGGAATTCAGGGGATCGAGGTGGTCCGGTTCACGTCCTCGGACGTGGTGCGGCGGGATCTGGTCGCACGGATCGTCGAGGCTTATGATCGGGGCCAGGCTGCCGAAGCCAAGCGCGAACGACATGAACGAGACACTTGAAACCGTGATCGCCGAGCCGCCGTCCGATGGCGGCGATGATGACCCGGAGCCTCCAGGACGGTTGCAGCTCGATATCATCATCGAAGACGGTAACTGGGGCGCCCTCGCGCCAGTCGATGAGGTGTTCGGCCCGGTTGCAGATGCGGTAGCTCGAAGGCTGCAGCTCGACTCTGCCGAAGCCGCGATCGCCCTGAGCTCCGATGAGCGTGTGCGAGCCCTCAATCTGACTTATCGCGGCAAGGACAAGCCAACCAACGTGCTCTCCTTCCCAGCCGGCGAGGATGGTCTGCCGCCCGGATCGCGACGCCACCTCGGCGACATCGTGCTTGCGGCCGAAACAGTCGCCCGGGAAGCCGCAGCTGAAGGTAAGCCACTCCATCACCATCTGCAGCATCTCGCGGTCCACGGACTGCTTCATCTGCTCGGCTACGATCACGAGACCGAGGTGGAAGCTGCCGAGATGGAGGCGCTCGAGGTCGAAATCCTCGGGCAACTGGGGGTTCCGGATCCCTATGCCCCCGAATCACTTTGACGCGTGAGAAGCAACCCGTTGAGCATTATGAGCATCGACGTCGACCCATCCAGAAGCGAACAGAAATCCGACGACGGAAGTGAAGGCCAGAGTTGGCTTTCCAGCTTGAAGGGCCTGCTGCGGCTCTCCGGAACCCCGACATTTCGCGATGCGCTCGAGAACGCCCTGAAGACCGGAACCAAGACCGAGGACGCCTTCAGCGCGGAGGAGCGCCGTATGATGCTGCGGCTCCTCCACTTCGGGCGGTTGCGGGTCGATGACGTGATGGTGCCCCGTGCGGACATCATTGCGATCGACGAAAGCGAAACGCTGGGCGAATTGTTCGCGACTTTCGAGGAGGCCGGCGTCTCGCGTATTCCTCTTTATCACGAGACGCTCGACGACCTGCGCGGCATGGTCCACATCAAGGACCTGATGAGCTGGCTGTACAGCGAAGCCGCTGTCCTTTCCGAGGAGAGCGACGGCGAGGAGGCCGAGGCGCAAGGCGGCACGCGCAGATCCAATGGACACAACGGCCAGGCGAAACCGAGGTTGCGCGCGCTCGACTTCTCCCGCGTCGACCTGACACGGCCTCTGGCTGTCGCGAAAATCCGGCGTCCGGTGCTCTTCGTTCCGCCGTCCATGCCGGCGATGAACCTGCTCATCCGGATGCAGACCACGCGCATCCACATGGCCTTCGTGATCGACGAGTACGGCGGCACCGACGGCCTCGTCACGATCGAGGACCTTGTCGAGCAGATCGTCGGCGACATCGAGGACGAGCACGACGAGGCCGAGGAGGCGAACATCAAGTTCGACCCGAAGTCCGGCCTTGTGGCCTCCGCCCGCACCCCCGTGCAGGAGTTGGAGGAATATCTTGGCATCAAGCTGCTGAACAACGACGAGGAAGAGGAGATCGATACGCTCGGCGGCCTCGTGTTCGCGCTCGTGGGCCGCGTGCCGGCACGCGGTGAGCTGGTGCAGCATCCGTCAGGCGTCGAGTTCGAGGTGCTCGATGCCGACGCCCGGCGCGTGAACAAGCTGAAAATCCACACCGATCGCGCGCCGAAGGCCGGTGACGGCGGAAGCGCAGCCGGCCAGCTCCGATCCTGAATGTCGCGCGTAGGGGGCAGCGGGCCAGCGCCAGCGCTGATCAGCAGCTTGGATGGGCTCCATCGCGCCGCTTGTTTCATACGAAAGCTGACGGGCTGGTGGCGTATTTGTGTCGCATTCATCAGCGGCGGCCTGTGCGCGCTGGCGATGGCGCCGTTCTTCCTCTGGCCTGTCCTGTTCCTCTCCTTCCCCGTTCTCACGTGGCTGATCGACGGCGCCTTGGATCCAGGAAAGCAGCCGGCGGAATCGGAGATCCGGTCGGCTACCGCTCACGCGCGCAACGCCGCCGTCGTCGGATGGTGGTTCGGCGCGGGCTACTTCCTGGCCGGACTGTTCTGGATCGGCGAGGCCTTTCTTGTCGAGGCCGAGCGCTTTGCCTGGCTGATGCCATTCGCGGTCATGCTGATGCCGGCGGGGCTGGCGCTGTTTTATGCCGCAGCGACTGCTGCCGCCGCCCTCCTTTGGCGCCCAGGGCTGGTGCGCGTGCTCGCTTTGGCGCTGACCCTGTCTGCCGCCGAGTGGCTGCGCGGGCACATTCTGACGGGGTTTCCCTGGAACGTGCTCGGCTACGCGCTGACCTGGCCACTGCCATTGATGCAATCGGCTGGACTGTTCGGAATTTACGGCCTGACGTTGCTGGCCGTCCTCATCTTTAGTGTGCCGGCAGTCGCTCTCGCCGATGCGGCGGCCGGGCATGGACGTGTCCGGACCGGCCTGGCCGCCGCATTGCTCGCCATGCTGCCGCTGCCTCTGGCGTGGGCCTATGGCTCTTACCAGCTTGCCGAGCCGCGACCCGCGCCGATCGAAGGCGTACGCCTGCGGCTCGTGCAGCCGAGCGTCCCCCAGCGCAACAAATGGCGGCCGGAACACCAGCGCGACATCTTCATCGATCACCTCAACCTCTCCCAGCGCGCCCCGGACGGCAGTTTCGACGGGCTCGCTGGGATCACGCACGTGATCTGGCCCGAGGCCGCCATGCCGTTTCTGCCGCTCGATACCCCGGAAGCATTGGCTGCGATCGGCAGAATGCTGCCTGAAGGCACGCAATTGCTTGCAGGTGCGCTCAGGGCCGACGGAGCCGTTTCGCCGGCACAAGGCAGGCGCGCTTTCAACAGCCTGATCGCGATCGATTCCGATGGCCGGCCGACGGCCATTTACGACAAGGTGCATCTCGTCCCCTTCGGGGAATACCTGCCGCTGAAGCCGTTGCTCGAGCGGCTCGGGCTGCAGAAGCTCGTCGGTTGGCGGGGCGGGTTTTCCGTCGGAAGATCCCCACGGCCGCTATTCGAGGTGGCCGGACTGCCACCGGTGAGCGCTCTTATCTGCTATGAAGCGATCTTTCCGGGCGCTGTCGTCGAGCCGGGCCAGCGGCCGCGCGCCCTCATCAACATCACCAACGACGGCTGGTTCGGTGAGACGACCGGCCCGCACCAGCATTTTCACCAGGCGCGTGTCCGGGCTGTGGAGGAAGGCTTGGCGCTTATCCGGGTCGCCAACAACGGAATCACAGGCGTGATCGACGCCAGCGGGCGAGTCCTCGCGAGTCTGGGCCTCAACGAGCGCGGGGTCATCGACACCGATCTCCCGGGTCCGAAGCCCCCTCCGCTCTATGCTCGATTCGGCGATGCGGTGTTCGCAGCCCTCTGGCTAGCCGGCTTTTGCTGGCTGGCGGGCTCCTTGTGGCGCAAGAAGTCCACTGCTCACTAAGCCGACGATTTCAGTGCGGAGTCGAAATCCGCTACTTACACCTCTTGTTCCGGTTGACGGACGCTTTGCCTGCACCTACGAATTGCGCGGGGAAAAGAGTTTTGTCGCCACAGGGTGGGGAGAATAGGGGCATGGCCAGACAAGATGATGCAGTTGCCGAGCATGACTTCGACGTCGTCGAAAAGGGCTCGCGGCGGGCAAACCCGCTTGACCTGCACGTGGGGAGCCGGGTGCGACTGCAGCGCATGCTGCTCGGCATGAGTCAGGAGAAGCTGGGTGAGCAGCTCGGCCTCACCTTCCAGCAGATCCAGAAATACGAGAAAGGCATCAACCGTATCGGTGCGAGCCGGCTTTACGAGCTTGCCCGCGTGCTCGGCGTCAGCGTCCAGTTCTTCTACGAAGATGCACCCGGGACAACCAGCGAATATCGGTCGCAGCCGAATTCGGCGGCCGGTGGCCTTGCGGAGCGGGCGGCGGATCGCTACGTGGTCGATTTCTTGAGCAGTCGTGAAGGCGTCGAGCTCAACAAGGCCTTTGTAAAAATTTCAGATCCGAAAGTCCGGCGTTCCATTGTCGATCTTGTCCGTACTTTGGCCGGCGAAGAAAAGGATTCTTAAAAGCTGCAGTGTGCCGCGATAGCCCGGACATTGGCTCCGGGCGACGCGGCTTGATTCCCTTCGCAAAGACTGTAAAGAAGCGCAGCGACCTGCGGCTCCACTCAGTTTGTCGGGGACACCCGTGTCACGCCAATCTTACCTGTTCACCAGCGAATCCGTCTCCGAGGGCCATCCGGATAAGGTTTGTGACCGGATTTCCGACGAGATCGTCGACCTGTTTTTCCGGGAAGCGCCGAAAGCCGGCGTCGATCCTCGGGACGTGCGAGTGGCAGCCGAGACGCTGGCCACGACCAATCGCGTCGTGATTGCCGGCGAGACCCGCGGCCCTGCGACCATCACGAAGGATCTCGTTGCCCATCTCGCGCGCATGGCGATCCGTGACATCGGCTACGAGCAGGAAGGCTTCCACTGGGAGAAGGCAGCCATCGAGGTGCTGCTGCATCCGCAGTCGGCGGATATTGCGCAGGGCGTCGACGCTGATAAGGAAAAGGACGAAGGGGCCGGCGATCAGGGCATCATGTTCGGCTACGCCTGCCGGGAAACCCCGGAGCTCATGCCGGCGCCCATCTATTACAGCCACAAGATTCTCGAAGTGCTGGCCGATGCCCGCAAGCGCAAGGAAGGCGATGCGGCGCTGCTCGGCCCGGACTCCAAGAGCCAGGTCACGGTTCGCTATGAGGGCGGCAAGGCCGTCGGTGTTACGCAAATCGTTCTCTCGACACAGCACCTCGCACCGGAGCTGACTTCCGCGCAGGTGCGCGACATCGTCGAGCCCTATATCCGGAAGATTTTGCCCGAGGGCTGGATCGACGCGAATACCGCCTGGCACGTGAACCCGACAGGAAAGTTCGTGATCGGAGGACCCGATGGCGACTGCGGGCTGACCGGCCGCAAGATCATCGTCGACACCTATGGCGGTGCGGCCCCGCATGGCGGGGGTGCCTTCTCCGGCAAGGACCCGACCAAGGTCGACCGGTCGGCGGCTTATGCTGCGCGCTATCTCGCCAAGAACGTGGTCGCCGCAGGGCTCGCGGACAGGTGCACGATCCAGCTCGCGTACGCCATTGGAGTCGCAGAGCCGTTGTCCATCTACTTCGATACCTATGGCACCGGCCAGGTTCCGGAGGAGCAGCTTGAGAAGGCGGTGCGCAAGGTGATGAAGCTGACGCCGCGCGGCATCCGCGAGCACCTCGGCCTCAACAAGCCGATCTATGCGCGCACCGCTGCTTACGGCCATTTCGGCCGCAAGCCGGACGCGGATGGCGGCTTCTCCTGGGAGAAGGTCGATCTGGTCGATGCCCTGAAGAGCGCCGTCGGCTAGGCTTCGATTTCCGAAATCCTTTGATCGGCCGCGGCTCATCCCCGCGGCCGATTGGCTTTCAAGACGCGGACGAGATGGGCGAGTTGCAGAGGAGACCGCGCGAGGACATCCGCAGCTACGGGCGGCGGCATGGGCGGAAATTCAGCGCCCGCCAGGAGCGCCTTCTGGCCGAGCAATTGCCACGCGTTGCCATCGACCTCGCCTCGCCCCCACCTGCCCACATCGTAGACCTGTTTGCCTGCCCGGTCCGCGATGTCTGGCTCGAAATCGGCTTCGGTGGCGGCGAGCATCTCGTCTGGCAGGCCGAGCACAATCCCGATGTGGGGCTGATCGGCTGTGAGCCCTATCTCGACGGTGTGGTGAAGGTGCTGGCCGCAATGGAGGAGAAGGGCCTCCGAAACATCCGCATTCTGGCCGACGATGCCCGGCCGCTGCTGCGCTGGTTGCCGCAGGCATCCATCGGACGCGTTTTCATCCTGTTTCCGGACCCCTGGCCCAAGACGCGTCACCGCAAGCGGCGCCTCGTCTCGGCGAGCTTCCTCGAAACGCTAGCCAAAGTGATGAAGCCCGGCGCGGAGCTGAGGATTGCGACGGACATCGGCGACTACGCTCGCACAACTCTCCTCGCCTTCCGCGCTACGCCCGCGTTCGAATGGCTGGCCGAAGCGCCGTCCGACTGGCGAGAGCGGACATTTGATTGGCCACCGACCCGCTATGAGCAGAAGGCGCTTGCAGCAGGACGTCGCCCTACCTATCTACGATTTCTGCGCACTTGAGCAGAGCGTAGCGGGGTAAATCGAACAAAATTGCCGCATGGACAAGAGGCAAGCTGCCCGATTTTCGCCATTTGCGCTTGACCTCGCCAGTACCTATCTCATATGCTTCCAATGCTCATGATCATCTCAACTCTGAGAGTGGGCCCCGCCGGGTCCGCTCTTTTTGTTTTATGCTGCTTGTGAGCAACTTGATTGCAGGTTTCGAGGCGACATGGACCAGCGGGATGAGGGCCAAAGTGCACGGCGCTTCATTCGCGAGACCGGCCTTGCCGCGCAGATCGCCGAGCTCGTCGAGCCGACATTGGAAGACCTCGGCTTCCGGCTGGTGAGGGTGCAGATCCACGGCCGGGACGGCCAGACGGTCCAGATCATGGCGGAGCGTCCGAACGGCACGATGACGATCGAGGATTGCGAAGCGATCTCTCGACAGCTATCTCCTCTTCTGGATGCGCACGATCCCCTGCCGGGCAGCTACCGGCTGGAGATTTCTTCCCCAGGGATCGACCGGCCGCTCGTCAGACCGAGCGACTTCGAGGACTGGTCGGGCTACGAAGCCAAGATCGAGCTGAAGCAGCAGGTGGGCGGACGCAAACGCTTCCGCGGCGTTCTCGAAGGGTTCGAGGACGGCGAGGTGCGACTTGAATGCACGCTCGATCAGCAGGGCACCCAGGTGCTGGGCTTTCCAGTGGATCTGGTTGCAGACGCCAAGCTGGTGCTGACGGATGAGCTCATCAGAGAGGCGCTGAGGCGGGCGAAGAAGAGTTCGAAGGGTGATGGCGGCTCAGGGCCGCCGCAGGAAGATTAAGCGACAGAGGTGCAAGGGATGGCCGTTGCAGTCAGTGCGAATCGGTTGGAGCTGCTGCAAATCGCAGACGCGGTTGCGCGCGAGAAGTCCATCGATCGCAAGATCGTCATCCAGGCGATGGAGGACGCGATCCAGAAGGCGGCCAAGTCGCGCTATGGCGCGGACAACGACATTCGCTGTGAGATCGACCCGCGCACGGGCGACACGCGTCTGTCCCGCGTGCTGGCGGTGGTCGAGAAAGTCGAGAACGATGCCACCGAGATTTCCCTGGAGGAAGCCAAGCGCCGCAACCCCGAGGCAAAGATCGGCGATTTGATCGCCGAGCCGCTGCCGCCGCTCGATTTCGGGCGCGTAGCGGCGCAGAACGCGAAGCAGGTCATCGTACAGAAGGTCCGCGAGGCGGAGCGCGAGCGGCAGTACAACGAGTACAAGGACCGTGTCGGCGAGATCGTCAATGGTACGGTCAAGCGGGTCGAATACGGCAATGTGATCGTCGACCTCGGCCGGGCCGAGGGAATTATCCGCCGCGACGAAATGATTCCGCGCGAGAACATGCGTTACGGCGACCGCGTTCGTGCCTATATATACGATGTACGCCGCGAGCAGCGCGGACCGCAGATTTTCCTGTCGCGTGCGCGGCCGGAGTTCATGTCCAAGCTGTTCGCCATGGAGGTCCCGGAGATCTACGATGGTGTCGTAGAGATCAAGTCGGTTGCCCGTGATCCGGGCTCACGCGCAAAGATTGCCGTGATCTCCAAGGACAGCTCGATCGATCCTGTTGGCGCCTGCGTCGGAATGCGCGGCCAGCGCGTACAGGCGGTGGTGAACGAGCTGCAGGGCGAGAAGGTCGACATCATCCAGTGGCGGCCGGACGCGGCGGAGTTCATCGTCAACGCGTTGGCCCCGGCTGAGGTGACCAAGGTCGTCCTCGACGAGGACTCGAACAGGATCGAGGTCGTCGTTCCGGAGAGCCAGCTCTCGCTGGCGATCGGACGCCGCGGCCAGAACGTGCGGCTCGCTTCGCAGCTCACGGGTTGGGATATCGATATCCTGACCGAGCAGGAAGAGAGCGAGCGGCGACAGAAGGAATTCGCGGAGCGCTCGCAGATCTTCATGGAGGCGCTCGACGTCGACGAAGTGATTGCCCAGCTGCTTGTGACCGAGGGCTTCGCTACCGTCGAGGAGGTCGCCTACGTCGACCTCAGCGAGATCGCCCACATCGAGGGCTTCGACGAGGATACGGCAGAGGAGATCCAGACCCGCGCCCGCGAGTATCTCGAGCGCATCGAGCAGGAGCGGGACGCGCGGCGCAAGGAGCTCGGGGTCTCCGACGACCTCGCACAGGTCCCTGGGATGACCACTGCAATGATGGTCGCCCTGGGCGAGAACGGCATCAAGACGCTCGAGGATTTCGCCGACTGCGCGACCGACGACCTCGTCGGATGGACCGAGCGGAAGAAGGAGCGGGACGCCGAGCCGGTGCGGCACAAGGGCATTCTCGACGGCTTCGACGTGGGCAGGAAGGAAGCCGAGGACATGATCATGGCGGCCCGCATCATCTTGGGCTGGATCAACCCCGAAGACCTCGAGCAGCCCGCCGAAGAGGCGGTCGAGGGGGCAGAGGCGGTCGAGGAGACGACCGGCGAAGCCGGGTCGAGCGCGTGACAGCGGCCATGACCAGGAGCGGACAGAGCACGAATGGCGGTGCGGTTGGACAGCGCAGAAAGACCAGCGGCGGAGCGAACGGCTCCGCTGCGGACCTGCGTCGTAACCCGCGATCAGAAAGCGCCTGAGGAGCTCATCCGCTTCGTACCGTCCCCTGACGGTGAGATCGTGCCGGACGTGGCGCGCCGCCTTCCAGGCCGCGGAGTCTGGGTGACTGCCGAACGCGGTTACGTGGCCGAAGCCGTCAAGCGCAAAGCGTTTGCAAAGAGCTTGAAGCGGCAGGTGTCGGTTCCACCCGATCTTCCCGACGTGGTGGAGCGGCTGCTTGTGAAGCGCGCCATGGATGCGTTGAGCCTCGCCAACAAGGCGGGGCTCGTCATCACGGGCTTCAGCCGCATAGAAGCGGCAATTGCTGCAGGCACTGTTGCCGCATTGCTGCATGGCCAAGAAGCCGCAGCAGATGGCGCAGGCAAACTGGACCGGCGATTTCGTGCGGTCTGTAAGCAAATTGGCAAGCCTGCACCTATCATTCAGGAATTGACCGTCGACCAAATGAGTTTGGCCTTGGGGCGGTCGAATGTGGTACATGCTGCATTGAGCGCGGGCGGCGCCACGACGAATTTCCTGAACGAGGTTGGCCGAGTGACCCGATATCGGTCGGGCGCGTCGGCTTCGAACACCAGGTATGCGGCCGACCAAGGGGCCGTCTAAGGATTTTTGGAACGGGCAAGGTATGAGCGAAACGAAAGAAACCACCGAAAAGACCGTGCTGACAGGTACGCGCAAGCCGCTCAGCCTGAAGCGGACCATCGAGTCCGGCCACGTGCAGCAGAAGTTCAGTCACGGCCGGTCGAAGTCGGTGGTGGTCGAGAAAAAGAGAAAACGCACCATCGCGGGCCAAGAGCCGGAGGAGACGGCGGCGGCTCCCGTGCAGGTGCGCCCGCGCCCGCATGTCGCGCAACAGCGGCCGGCCCCGAAGGCCGAGCAGCAACAGCAGCCGAAGATCCTGCGTACGCTCTCCGAGGAGGAGCAGCAGGCCAGAGCGCGGGCTCTCGCCGCCGCGCAGGTGCGTGAGGCCGAGGAACAGCGGCTCCGCGAGGAGCGCATGCGCCAGGAGGCCGAGCAGCGCCGCCGTGAGGAGGCGGAGCGCAAGGCCGCTCAGCTCACTGAGGCTGCCGCCAAAGAGGCAGAGCCCGAGCGGGCGGAGCCCGCAGCCGAAGCGGAGACCGCGGCCCAGCCCGAGGCACCTGCCATGGCAGAAACCCCGGCTGCGCCGGAGGAGCCCGCAGCGCCTGCGGCAGCCGCCGAGGCAGCCGCCGCTCCCGAAGAGCCCGAGACACCTGAGGTTCCGCAGGTCTTGCCGCAGCCCATCGGCATGACGCGTCCGATCATCGTCTCGCGTCCGGAGCGCAGCCAGCCGAAGGCCGCCGAGACGGCGAAGAAGGCGGAGGTCGAGGTTCCGAAGCGCGGGGCCAAGGCAGCCGCGCTGGCCGAGATCGAGGAAGAGGAAGGCCGCACCAAGAAGAAGGGCGGCAAGCTCGTCCGCGCGCCGCTCAAGGGCGCCGACGAATCGCGCGTTCGCGGCAAGCTGACGATCACCAACGCGTTCGACGAGCGCCAGCGCGAGCGGTCCCTCGCCTCACTGAAGCGCCGCCGCGAGCGCGAGAGGCTGCGCGCCATGGGCATCCCGCAGCAGCGCGAGAAGATCGTACGCGAGGTCGTCATTCCGGAAGCGATCACGATCCAGGAGCTCTCCAACCGGATGTCGGAGCGCGCGGTGGACGTCATCAAGTTCCTGATGAAGCAGGGCGCGATGCACAAGATCACCGACGTGATCGACGCGGACACGGCCGAGCTCATCGTGCAGGAGTTCGGGCATACGCCGAAGCGGGTTTCGGAAGCCGACGTGGAGGAAGGCTTCATCGGCGCCGAGGACGCGCCCGAGACGTTGCGGCCGCGGCCACCTGTGGTCACGATCATGGGTCACGTCGACCACGGCAAGACGTCGCTGCTGGACGCGCTCCGGCAGACGAACGTCGCCGCCGGCGAGGCGGGTGGCATCACGCAGCATATCGGCGCCTATCAGGTGACGACACCGACCGGCGAGGTCGTAACCTTCATCGATACGCCGGGCCACGAGGCCTTCACCGCCATGCGTGCCCGCGGCGCCAAGGTGACCGATATCGTCGTGCTGGTGGTTGCGGCCGATGATGGCGTCATGCCGCAGACGGTCGAGGCCATCAATCACGCGAAGGCCGCTGGCGTGCCGATCATCGTCGCGATCAACAAGATCGACAAGCCGGACGCCGACCCGACCCGCGTGCGCACCGAGCTGCTCCAGCACGAGATCGTGGTCGAAAGCATGTCGGGCGAGGTGCTCGAGGTCGAGGTTTCGGCCTTGAAGCGTATCAACCTGGACAAGCTGCTCGAGGCCATCTCGCTGCAGGCCGAGCTGCTCGAACTCAAGGCCAACCCGAATCGCTCCGCCGAGGGCTTCGTCATCGAGGCCAAGCTGGAGCGGGGACGCGGTCCGGTGGGCACCCTTCTCGTCCAGCGCGGCACGCTGAGAGTCGGCGACATCGTCGTGGCCGGCACCTCCTGGGGCCGCGTTCGCGCGCTGATCAACGACAGGGGCGAGAACGTGAAGGAAGCCGGGCCATCGGTGCCCGTCGAGGTGCTGGGCTTCGACTCCGCGCCCGAGGCCGGCGACCAGTTCGCCGTGGTCGAGAGCGAGGCTCGTGCCCGCGAGATCACGGATTACCGCATCCGTAAGCGTCGCGACACGCTCGGCTCCGTTGGCACCGCCCGGACGCTCGAGCAGATGATGCAGCAGCTCAAGGACGCCGAGAAGAAGGAGTTCACGCTGCTGGTCAAGGGCGACGTGCAGGGCTCGGTTGAGGCCATCGCCGGTGCTTTGAAGAAGATCTCGACCGACGAGGTCGAGGCGCGGATCGTGCACGCGGGCGTCGGCGGCATCACCGAGTCGGATGTGGCGCTGGCCCATACGTCGGGAGCCGTGATCATCGGCTTCAACGTGCGCGCCAACGCCCAGGCCAGGGCCGCGGCGGAGCGCGACGGGGTCGAGATCCGCTACTACAACATCATCTACGATCTCGTGGATGACGTGAAGGCGGCGATGTCCGGCCTGCTGGCACCGACCCTGCGCGAGGTCTTCCTCGGCAATGCCGAGGTCCTCGAGGTGTTCAACATCACGAAGGTCGGCAAGGTCGCCGGCTGCCGTGTCACCGAGGGCAAGGTCGAGCGCGGTGCAAAGGTGCGCCTGATCCGCGACAACGTGGTGATCCACGAGGGCACGTTGTCCTCACTGAAGCGGTTCAAGGACGAGGTGAAGGAGGTCCCGGCGGGGCAGGAGTGCGGTATGGCCTTCGCCAACTACCAGGACATCCGCGTCGGCGACGTGATCGAGTGCTTCCACGTCGAGACCATCAAACGGAGCCTTTGATCGCTCGAGACGCAATTCGGCCGGCGGCGGGCGACGCAATTCGCTCCCGCCGGTTCTCTTTTATGACTTTCTCAAAGGAGGCTGCGCCGGTTCGAACCCGGTCAGTGACATCATCATGCCGAGGAATGCGCCAGCTAGGTCGGTTCCTTCCCAGCGCCAGCTCCGCGTCGGCGAGCTGATCCGCCATGCCCTTTCCGAGCTGATGACCCGCGGCGAAATCCATGACGACGTCATCGCCGAGCACGTGATCACGATTTCCGAAGTGCGCATGTCGCCCGACCTGAGGCTCGCGACAATCTACGTGCTCCCGCTCGGCGGCGTCGATACGGAGCCCGTACTCGCCGCGCTGGAGCGCAACAAGCGCTTCATCCGCGGGGTGGTGGCGCGCGCGGTCAATCTCAAGTTCGCACCCGACATCCGCTTCCGCAAGGACGAGAGCTTCGAGCGCGGCGAGCGCATCGACCGGCTGCTCGACAGCCTCAAGGAACGTGAATAACGCCCCATCCCGATTGCGAAGCCTGTCGGCCGACCAAGCTGCTTCACTCCCAATCCGAGACCAAAGATGGCACGCGCGAAGAAAGGCAATCCGATTCACGGCTGGCTGATCCTGGACAAGCCGCAGGGGATGACGTCGACGCAGGCCGTCGCGGCCGTCAAGAGCCTTTATAATGCGCAAAAGGCCGGCCACGCCGGAACGCTCGACCCCTTGGCGACAGGCATCCTTCCGATTGCGCTTGGCGAGGCGACCAAGACCTGCTCGTTCGCGGTCGACGGCGAGAAGGCCTACCGGTTCACCGTTCGCTGGGGCACGGAGACCAGCACCGACGATGCCGAGGGAGAGGTCATCCAAACGAGCGACCGCCGCCCCACTGCCGAAGACATCGAAGAGATTCTGCCGCGCTTCACGGGCGAGATCAGTCAAGTGCCGCCGACCTACTCCGCCATCAAGATCAACGGCGAGCGGGCCTATGACCTTGCCCGGGAGGGCGAGAAGCCGGTGCTCGAGCCGCGCCCCGTGCTGATCGAGGAGCTAAGGATCGTCGAACGACTCGACGAGAGCACGACGGTGTTCGAGGCGGTCTGCGGAAAGGGAACCTACGTGCGGGCACTGGCGCGCGACATGGGGCGCGAGATGGGATGCTACGGACACGTGATCGCACTGCGCCGGACACAGGTCGGCCCGTTCGGCGAGGAGGTCGCCGTGCCGCTCGACGAGCTGCAGGACGCGAGCAGGCTCGACGGCGCGATCGAGGCACTGAAGGCGAAGCTCCTGCCCGTCGAGTCGGTGCTCGACGACCTGCAGCGGATCAGTCTCAGCTCGGCTGACGCGTCCCGCGTCCGCAGCGGCCAGAATGTGCTCATCCGCGGCCGGGACGCGCCGATTCTCAGGGGACCGGCCTACGCCATGGCCAAAGGCCAGCTCGTCGCCATCGGCGAGCTCGCCAAAGGGGAGTTCCGGCCGACCCGCGTGTTCAATCTCGGCTGACCGGCGGAATACATCGTACCGATTGCGGCGGAGAAACTACTCGCCGTTCGCCACCGTTGGTGTATAAGGGCGCTGCGACCGGGCCAGAGGGCCCGTGTCCTCACTGTGACCCGGCTGGACGACATCCCGGCTGTGGCCGCGAACAAGGGCTAGCTGCCCATCCCAAATCAACGAAAGGAAACCCGATGTCGATCACTGCGGAGCGCAAGCAGGAGCTCATCAAAGAGAACGCGACGAAGTCCGGCGACACTGGCTCCCCCGAGGTGCAGATCGCGATCCTGACCGAGCGCATCAACCAGCTCACCGAGCACTTCAAGATCCACAAGAAGGACAACCACTCACGCCGCGGCCTGCTGAAGATGGTAGGCCAGCGCCGTCAGCTGCTCGACTACTTGAAGCGCAAGGATCAGGCACGTTACCAACGGATCATCGAGAAGCTCGGCATTCGTCGCTGATGATAAGGCGGGCGGCCGTGTTGCTGCCCGCCATTTTTGTTGGATCGGCCAAGTGTCGGGCCGGTTCGCATTCCGAGGCCGCTGCAGGTGGCAAACCGTTTCGGACAGGCCGTCATCGAGCCGATCGGGTCAGATGGCCATTCCGTTCCTGTGACTGCTCCGAAATCCGAACCTTGTGCCGGTGTACGAACGGCACAAGATTGAGACGACTCAAAAATTCGAAAGACGCAAAATGTTCGACATCCATCGTGTGGAAATTGAATGGGGCGGGCGCAAGCTCAAGCTCGAGACCGGACAGTTGGCCCGTCAGGCAGACGGTGCCGTGCTCGCCCAGTATGGTGAAACGACCGTTCTTGCCACCGTGGTCGCAGCGAAGACCGCGCGGCCTGGCGTGGATTTCTTCCCACTGACCGTGAATTACCAGGAGAAGACCTACGCGGCAGGCAAGATCCCCGGCGGCTACTTCAAGCGTGAAGGCCGTCCGACCGAGAAGGAGACACTCACCTCCCGCCTGATCGACCGGCCCATCCGGCCGCTGTTCGTCGAAGGCTTCAAGAACGAGACCCAGGTGATCGCTACCGTCCTCTCGTTCGACAACGAGAATGATCCTGACATCGTCGCCATGATCGCCTCCTCGGCAGCCCTTACTCTATCGGGCGTGCCATTTCTGGGGCCCATCGGCGCGGCCCGCGTCGGCCTTATCGACGGCGAGCTCGTGCTCAATCCCCTCATCGACGAGATGGAAAAGACCAAGCTCGACCTCGTGGTCGCCGGCACGCAGGACGCCGTCATGATGGTTGAGAGCGAAGCGCACGAGCTCTCCGAGAAGCAGATGCTCGATGCCGTCATGTTCGGGCACCGGCATTTCCAGCCGGTGATCCAGGCCATCATCAAGCTGGCCGAGACTGCTGCCAAGGAACCGTGGGACATCGCGATCCCAGACAAGGCCAAATACAAGGACCGCGTGAAAGAGATCGCCGAGGAGGAGCTGCGCCGCGCCTACTCGATGACGGAGAAGCAGAAGCGCCGCGAAACGGTCGAGGCGATTCGCCAAAAAGTGTTCGAGGAGCTGTTGCCAGCGGACGACCCAACCGACGCCGTTCTGCTCGGCGACGTGTTCAAAAGCCTCGAGCAGGACATCGTCCGTGGCAATATCCTCCAGACCGGCCGCCGCATCGATGGCCGCGACCTGAAGACCGTGCGGCCGATCATGGCGCAGGTCGGCGTGCTTCCCCGCACGCACGGCTCGGCGCTCTTCACACGCGGGGAGACGCAGGCGCTCGTCGTCGCGACGCTCGGCACCGGCGAGGATGAGCAGTACGTCGACACGCTGGAGGGCACGAAGAAGGAGCGTTTCATGCTCCATTACAACTTCCCGCCCTTCTCCGTCGGCGAGACTGGCCGCATAGGCTCGCCCGGGCGCCGTGAGATCGGCCACGGCAAGCTAGCCTGGCGCGCGTTGAATCCGCTCGTCCCGTCCGCGGACGAGTTCCCCTACACGATCCGGGTCGTCTCGGAGATCACCGAAAGCAACGGATCGTCCTCGATGGCAACCGTCTGCGGGTCGTCGCTCGCCATGATGGACGCCGGCATTCCTCTGAAGCGGCCGGTGGCCGGCATCGCCATGGGTCTCATCAAGGAGGATGACTCGTTTGCGGTGTTGTCCGACATCCTGGGCGACGAGGACCACCTGGGCGACATGGATTTCAAGGTCGCCGGAACGGCCGAAGGTGTCACCTCGCTGCAGATGGACATCAAGATCACCGGCATCACCGAGGAGATCATGCGCGTCGCGCTCGATCAGGCGCGCGAGGGACGCTTGCACATCCTCGGCGAGATGGCCAAGGCGCTCGGCCAGGCGCGGGCCGAGCTCGGCGAGCATGCACCACGCATCGAGACGATCCATATTCCGACCGACAAGATCCGCGAGGTCATCGGCTCGGGCGGGTCGGTCATCCGCTCGATCGTCGAGGAGAGCGGCGCCAAGATCGACATCGAGGACGACGGCACCGTCAAGATCGCAGCGGCCCGCCGCGAGTCCATAGACGCTGCGCTGAAGCGCATCCGCGAGATCACCTCCGAGCCCGAGGTCGGCGAGATCTACAAGGGCAAGGTCGTGAAGATCATGGACTTCGGCGCGTTCGTGAACTTCTTCGGCTCCCGCGACGGCCTCGTGCACATCTCGCAGCTCACCTCAAAGGGGCGCCCGAGCTCCCCGAGCGAGGTCGTGAAGGAAGGCCAGGAGGTCTACGTGAAGCTCCTCGGCTTCGATGACCGCGGCAAGGTGCGGCTTTCGATGAAGGTCGTCGACCAGGAGACCGGCAAGGAAATCCCGCCGGAGCCGCGCCCCGAGGGCGAAGAGGCAGCGGAGCCCCGGGGTGAACGCCGCGAGCGGCGCGAGCGTCGCCGGGACCGCGAGGCGAGTTGAACAGCCACAAGCGTCAGATCAGAACGAAAAGGCCCCGTCGGGGCCCTTTCTTTTGGTCGGAGCGGGGAGCCGCTTTTGGTATCATAGACGACCGCGGGTCGAGGACCGCGAATACCCCCCGGCTCTTCGCTGCCCGGAACGGACCCGACTCAGCTTCCGAAAATATTGGTGCGCTTGCCGAGGTTGCGGAAGATCTGCTTGAACAGACCATCCTCGTACGAGTTGGCGGGCGGCGTAGTGCGGCTGATGAAGTCGAACACCTTGCCGTCCTTCAGACCGTACTCGGCAATCCTTTCGACGGTACCGGCGCGCGTGAAGTAGATCGCGACGACGCGCCGGTCCACCTCCTCGGGCGCCAGAAACGCGACCTGCTTGGTCGTGCTCGAGATGTAGTAGAAGGCATCGCCCGTCCCGACGGAGCTCGTCGTGGTCGGCGTGCCGAGCACCATCCGGACCTGCTCCTGAGTCATGCCCGGCTGGATCTGTTGCAGTTCCGATGGCTGGAAGGAATGCCCGTGCTTCGTGACGATGGCTGCGGAGCTGCATGCCGCAAGGATCGCGGCCAGTGAGGCCGCACCGGCTAGCAGCACGCCGCGACGTGCCGCCTCACGCAGTCGCACTGGCGATGCACCGACCGGCTGGCCATGTTTACGTTTGGTCATCCCCGAAGCATCAACCCCCTGATCTGTGGGAATCAGCTTTGTGATTCCACCCGCCTCCGATTATCCGGAGGCACGATTCATTACAATGCGGAGCGGCAAGTTATGCATCATCCATCGCTAAAGCAGCAGGCCGGGCAGGTCTCTCGATGTTGAGCCGGTGGAGAGCGCGAGTCCGTTCGAATCGAACGGCATCAGAGCTTTATGGCTCGATCGTGGCCGCCGCCCGCCGCGAACCATTCTATTCGGTGTATGGCGTCCCGGATACGCCGGATGGTCGCTTCGCAATGATTATCGTGCATTCCTATCTCGTTCTTGAGCGGCTACAGCATACAGGCGGACCGGGCCAGACGCTGACCCGGCCTCTCGTCGAAGCGTTTGTCACGGATATGGACGATTGCATGCGTGAGATGGGGGTCGGCGATCTCACCGTGCCGCGGAAAGTGAAGAAGGCAGCCGGCGCCCTCTACGAGTGTGCCGCCGAGTTCCGCAAAGCCGAGCAAGCAGGCAGCGAGGCTGCTCTCACGGAAGCCGTGCACAAAAAGCTGCTCCCGTTTGCGCCTCGATCCGCTGCCGCCAGTGTGGCAGCCTACATGCGAAGGGCGACGGCCACTCTTGCGGCTTGCCCAGATGCGGACCTGCTCTCGGGCCGAGCTACTTTCGAGGACGTTTGAAACGAAGCAGAGAATGAGCGCTGCGATGACATCGGAGCTCGAGTGGTCCCACCGCGTCAGCGACATTCCCGAAACGGGGCTCGCCGCGGAACGCCACGCCACGCCGGAAGCGCGTGCTAAGGTTGCTGCCGAGCTAGACCTTCTTGACTGCGCGCGCCTGGATGCCCGCTACGAGGTGAAGCCGCTCAAGCACGGACGCTATCTCCTTCAAGGCGAGCTCGAAGCCGACGTGACCCAGACCTGTGTTGTCACGCTCGAGCCCGTCGAGGGCCACATCGTCGAACCGTTCGAGGTCGAGTTCCGCCCGGGCCCCCCGGCCGAGCAGGTGGTTGAGTTCAATGCATTGGAGGTCCGCGACATCGAACCGCTGGAAAACGGCACGATTCCTGTCGGCCGGATCGTCTATGAGCATCTCGCCTCCGCGCTCAATCCTTATCCGCGGAAGGAGGGTGTCGCTTTCGAGCAACCCGCCTCCGAGCAGGGCGAGGAAGAGGCTTCAGGGAGCCCATTCGCCATACTCGAACAGCTGAAGTCCAAGAAGTAAGTGTCTTTTTTCGATACCCCGGCCCGGCACCGCAGGCTGTGGCACAACGCTGTCACCCGGCGCGGTCAATGCAGGGCTTGATTAAGAATTCCTTGTCTACGGCCGCCAAAGGGGTATGTTCCGTGCGTTCGCAGGCGAGCGCAGGCAAGGCTGAAGCAGGCGTTCCTCGCCGTACTCTCCAAGGGATCGGTTACCCAGGCTAACACGCATGCCCGCTCAGCGGATCATAGCGCTCGACGCCATGGGTGGCGATCACGGGCCCGAAGTGGTGATCCCGGGCGCTGACATTGCGCTGGTCCGGCATCCCCAGCTCGAGTTCCGGTTCTTTGGCAACGAGGCGCAGATTGCACCCGTTCTTGCCCGCTATCCGAAGCTCGCCGCTAGGTCCACGGTCGTCCACACTGAGGTCGTCGTCAAATCGGACGAAAAACCCAGCCAAGCCTTGCGCCGTGGCCGCGGCTCAAGCATGTGGCTCGCCCTCGACGCCGTGCAGAACGGGGATGCCGGCGTAGCGGTTTCCGCCGGAAACACCGGCGCGCTCATGGCCATGGCCAAAATGATACTGAAGCCGGTGGCGAACATCGAACGCCCGGCGATCGCTGCCCTGTGGCCGACCGTCACCGGTGAGTGCATCGTGCTCGATGCTGGCGCCAACATCGGTGCTTCGGCGCGACAACTTTGCGAATACGCCCTTATGGGCGCTGCCATGTCGCGCGCCCTATATCACATCGAGAAACCAAGCGTTGGCCTCCTCAACGTCGGCGTGGAGGAGATCAAGGGCGTCGACGAGGTACGCCAGGCCCATGCATGGCTCAAGGAAATCACCGATCTCCCGATCGATTATCGAGGCTTTGTGGAGGGCAACCAGATCGGGCAGGGAGCCGTCGACGTGGTCGTCGTCGAGGGCTTTGCCGGGAACATCGCGCTGAAAACGGCGGAGGGCACGGCGCGGCAGATCGCGCAGTACATTCGGGCAGCGATGAGCCGGTCGCTGATGTCGCGAATCGGTGCTTTCCTTGCGCGCGGTGCTTTTGCAGTGCTGAAGGAGAAGATGGACCCGCGACGCTCGAATGGCGGCACTTTCCTCGGTCTCAACGGCATCGCGATCAAGAGCCACGGCGGCACGGATGCCGTAGGCTTTGCGAGTGCCATAGATCTCGGCTACGACATGGCCCAAAGCGGTCTACTGGCCAGATTGACGGCGGACCTGCTCTCGTTCCACGGCAAGCTCGACGCTGCTGTCGAGAAGTAGCGCTGAAGTGGCGAACCTAATCAGAAGGCAACCGGAAACGAGCCGAGGCGGATGGCGGCGATCGTGCCGCTCCGCGGCTCGAGAGTAGGGGGACGACTTGGCTGTCATCCGATCAGTTTTTCGCGGCGTAGGCGCCTACCTGCCGAAACGCGTGCTGACCAACGCCGATATGTCCAAGATCGTCGACACGAGCGATGAGTGGATTCGCGAGCGCACCGGCATCAGGTCGCGCCATATCGCCGCCGATGGTGAGCTGACGTCCGATCTCGGCATCGCTGCAGCACGACAGGCCATGGTCCGCGCCGGGATCGATCCTGTCGATGTCGACCTCGTGATCTGCGCGACGGCCACGCCGGACCGCACCTTCCCGGCGACAGCCGTGCGGATCCAGGCGGAGCTGGGCATCACCAAAGGTGCCGCTTTCGACATGCAGGCGGTCTGCTCTGGCTTCGTCTACGCATTGGCCACGGCCGACAACTTCCTCAAGGCGGGCCAGTTCAAGCGCGCGCTGGTGATTGGAGCGGAGACCTTTTCCCGGATTCTCGACTGGTCCGATCGCAGCACGTGCGTGCTCTTCGGCGACGGCGCCGGCGCGGTGGTACTCGAGGCGCAAGCCCAACGCGGCACGCGTGAAGATCGTGGCATCCTGGGCACTCGCCTGAGGTCCGATGGCCGCTTCGAGGAGCTGCTCTATGTGGACGGCGGCCCGGGCTCGACCAGAACGACCGGTCACCTGCGCATGAACGGCCGTGAAGTCTTCCGGCACGCCGTGCAGAAGATCTCCGGTGTCATCGAAGAGATGCTGCTGATGACCGGCTATGCGGCGGACGAGATCGATCTGTTTGTGCCGCATCAGGCGAATGCGCGCATTCTCGACGGCGTGGCCAGGAAGCTCGGCGTCTCACCCGAGAAGATCATCGTCACGCTGGGCGAGCACGGCAACACTTCCGCGGCCTCGATCCCGCTGGCGCTCAACCAGGCTTTCGAGCAGCACAAGTTGGAGGAAGGGAGCCTGGTCTTGATGGAAGCCATGGGCGGCGGCTTCACTTGGGGCGCTGCGCTGGCGCGGTGGTAAACCTCAGCGCTCGCCGCAGTCGCTCCGGATGATCCTGCAATGCGGGACGCCTTGTTCCATAACGGCTTTTGGGTTCGTTGCATCGTTGCACACCGGTCGGGAAATTTCTGATAAATCAGCCGCTTGCATAAGATCCGGATTGACCGTATCGATTGAGAGGTATTAGCATCTGAACGGGAGTGGAGTCCTGGGGAGGATACCATGGGCGGAAAGACGCTAACCCGCGCGGATCTGGCCGAGGCAGTCGTGAACAAGGTCGGGCTGCCGCGGAACGAATCGCAGGAGCTGGTCGAGGCCGTTCTGCACGAAATCGCGTCCAGCCTGGCCCGGGGCGACACCGTCAAGCTCTCCTCGTTCGGCTCATTCGGCATTCGCCAGAAGGGCCAGCGGGTTGGCCGCAACCCGAAGACGGGGCAGGAAGTGCCCATCACGCCGCGTAAAGTCCTGGTGTTCCGGCCGAGCAACATCATGAAGGACCGAATCAACGCGGGTCAGGTCCGCCGACGCAAGGCGGCCGCGGAGTAGTCTGGACACGACGCCGTTTTCCATCGCGCCCCCTGCTCCGTGATCGAGGTTCCATGTCTGTGACCAAGTCAGCCGAAGCCTTCAGGACGATCAGCGAAGTTGCAGATGAGTTGGAGGTGCCCAAGCACGTACTTCGGTTCTGGGAGCAGAAGTTCCCGCAGATCCGGCCCATGAAGCGCGGCGGCGGGCGGCGGTATTATCGTCCGGAGGACCTCGATCTCCTGCGCGGCATCCGGCACCTGCTCCACCTCGAGGGCTATACCATCCGCGGCGTGCAGAAGATCCTGCGTACGCAGGGTGTCGACGAGGTCAAGCGGTGCTGGATGGAGCCCTCCAATCCGATCGCGGATGCAGGCGAAGGCGCCGCAAAGACCAAGTCCAAAGCGAAATCGAAGTCGAAGGCAGCTCCTGGCCGCAAGCAGGGGCAGGCGAGTGCAAAGAAGTCCAGCGCCTCTCATCTACCAGAGGACGTGTTGCGCAGCTTGCAGACCGCTCTGTCGGAGCTCGAAGCCTGCCGCCGCATTCTGACGGCGCCCGTGGCTGACCAAACCTCCTGGTCTCAAAGCGCAGAACAATGAGCGGCGCCCCGGCGGGGGTCGAGCTCTGGTTCCTCGACGTGGCGCGCGCCGGATCTGCGCTGGCTGCGGTCGAGAGATCGACCCCGCGTCTGTCCGCCGATGAGCTGGAGTGGACGGCGGAGCCCGGCCGCAACGGCGAGACCCGGCGCCACTACTTCCGCATCTGTTTGCGTCTCCTGCTCGAGCGCTTCGTCGGACCCAGGCTGCGCCAGGTTCCATTCCGAACTAGCCCGCAGGGCAAGCCACAGCTGCCGTGGGACGCGGGCGTCATGTTCAGCCTCTCTCATTCCGGCCCATATGGCCTCATCGCCATCGCCGATCGAGAGGTTGGTGTCGACATCGAGCAGGACCGACCCGTAAACTTCCCATTGGATCGACAGGATGCCATGCTCGCTGCGGCAGGCGCGCTCTCTTCAGCCCCCACGGACTCGCCGCTAACGATTCTGCAAGCCTGGGTGCGGCTCGAAGCCTGGAGCAAGGCGCGCGCCACCGGCATCGGCGTGCTGCTCCATGACCTCGGCATCAAGGGTCCTGAGTGGGCGGCGCGCGGTCCGGCAAGGGACTTCGGGGGCATCGCAGCGAGCTTGGCACGACAGGAAGGCTTCGTGCTGTACGACATCGCGCTGCCGCGGCCGCTTCATGCCGCTCTGGCCACGAAGGCCGGTCTCGCACTTCCGCCCCTTCGCATCGTGCCCGCCGACCTGTCGAGCCTCGAGGCGCTCGGTGCTTCACAACCCGAGCCAAGCTCCCCATCTGATCCAAACGGTTGACCTCTAACCGCGCCCGGGGCAAAAGGATGGCTCGGCGGAGCGTAGCGCAGCCTGGTTAGCGCACCAGTCTGGGGGACTGGGGGTCGGGAGTTCAAATCTCCCCGCTCCGACCATCAAATCAGGTGTTCCGCTGGTCGAGTTCAGCGGCTTGAGGGCGCTTTGGCCCAATTTGGGCGCATCGGCCTTCGCTGCCCATTGCGTCTGGTTCATAGGTTCGATCGCGAGAACTCGCGGGCGCCTCGCCAGGTCGTCATGATTCCTTCCTTGCTGGCCTACCATTCCGGCTTTGCTTTCCGGCAATACGACGGTGTGCTTCTAGGGGCCTTTCAGGATTAGGTGAAAGTGCCTCTTTCCGTTCAAGCTACCCAGATGTTAGTACATTCGCGCGATGGCGCCGCCCCTCTGCGCGCCGCGGATTCGTGTCGAACAGAAAAGAGACATTGCCCTGTAGCTTATTGCTGCAATCGACAATGCCGAGGTGAGCGGCAGTCGGGGACCTTCGAAGGTTTTTCTCCCGACCGGAATTTCTGGAATGATTTGGCTATTGCTCGACGGCAGTTTTCGTGTGCTCGGCATTCGCGAACAGCTATTATTATCTTTCCGTCGCGCTTTGCCCAGCTTTCAGCAAACCAGGGTTGGTCTGTGATCAGGACTTTCTTTGATTGAGCGGTTTTCTACGTGGAATCGGCGGCAGCGCCCCGCAACGAAGGCTGGTCGTCGTGGTGTGGCGAGCGACTTCGTCAGCAATGAGGTCGAAAATCGTGCGCTCTTCTGCAGGATAGACCATCTGCCAGCCATAGATCGAACCTCCATCGCACGAGAAGCTGACGTGCTCGTACACGACTCTGTCGCCACGGCTGCCAGAGAGGACGAACCAAAGCTTGCCCTTCGGGGTATGATCAAGTCTTACGCCGGCGTAGCGGGTCTTGAGCAGAGAGCTGCGATAGCTGCCGAGCGTCATGCCCGTAACATTCCGAGCGGCAAAGATGCGCAGCTCGGCCCGGTCGTCCTCCGAGGTCAGCACAGCGCTATTGTCATCCGCGAAATTCGAGACCGAGAATACGTCGGCTGGAAAACCGACGGCGAAGCGAAAGCGATCGTTGCGGTAGACGGACCAGTTTGCTCCTCTGCCGGGGACCTCCGTTGCATCAGGCACCGCAACCGCTGTTCCGGCACGCCCCATTGGAGTGCTGCTGGACAATCCAGGTCGTTGTGCCCAAGTGAGCACGAGAAGGGCGAAACTGGCCGACAGGACGCCCGCTGCCGTTGCGGTCATGCAAAATTGCCGAAGCCGTCGCCTCTCTGAGGTCTGCTGGCGCACCAAGGCCCGGTCGTATTCCGCGCGTGCGACCGGGTCGACAAGGGTTTTATAGGCCCTCGTCACCTCTTTGAAGAATTGCTCGGCGGCGGCGCTGTGGTTGACGTCGGGATGGAGACATCGAGCGAGTTTCCGGAACGCAGCCTTCACCTGGTGTTGGTCGGCCCCTTCAGGCAGCCCGAGCATCTGGTAAAGCGTACTCACCCACATTCCCCGTGATCAGAGGATTGACGGAGGACGAGCGCTTGGACCGTGCGCAAATGACAGCAAGGTTGCGCGCTCACTCACACACAACCAAAGCTTGTGCGACAGGTTTCTTCACTTTATCGTCTGTGGAGAAGCGTGTTTGCTATCGCATTGCTGCCAAAATTGTTCGGGCACCCCGGTCGGGTGCACTTACCCTGCAATCAGTTCGGGGGATCATTCACTGCCTGGCACGACAGGTCCGCATGATGAGACTGTAATGGAGCTGATCGGGCACTTTGAAGGGGGTGCTTGTAGTCGCTTACCCGCTGCTCAACAGCTCGGATGCATATGATTCTGCGTCTTCGCCTGTACTCTGAGATTGTTCAAAGCGCGAACAAGCGCGTCGGATCCGAACGGTTTTGGCAGAAAAGGCGCTTCTCGCAAGCCCGAGGCGAGATGGGTCCGGTCGTATCCCGAGATCAGCAGGTACGGCTTCCCTCTTGCCTGCAGAGCGGCAACAACCGGCTCCACGCATGATCCGCGCAGGTTCGCGTCCAGAACCGCGAGGTCGCAGTCTCGACACTCGAGTACAGCAAGCGCTTTGAGACACGAGCCCGCGATGCCGGCGATCGCAAATCCCGCCTTCTGCAAGGCGTTTTCCATCTCTAGCGCGAGGACCGGCTCATCCTCGACAATAAGAACGCTGACCATTATGGCTCACCGACGCTGCCATCCCCACTGGTGTCCAGGTTCGAGGGCGGATCAAGGACCAACTGCGCAGGCGCGCTCATCCGCCAGACGAGGCCGGCCGGGTCGTGCTCCAGGCTGACCGCCGCGTCGAGCGCGTGCTCGACCATGCGCACGATGACCGTGTGCCCGAAACCCCGCCGCTCGGGGGGCGCCACGCGTGGTCCGTTACGTTCATGCCAGCACATTACAAACTCTGGCGCCTCATCACTGCCGGCCAAATTCCAGGTTACTTCCACGATTCCTTGCGCATCCGACAACGCGCCATGCTTGCCGGCATTGGTGGCCAACTCGTGCAAGGCCATACCGATCGTCTGGGCGGCAGCTGCCGAGAGCCTGAGAGTGGGTCCATCGAGCAGAATACGGGTGCCGACAAGTCCGACGAAATGGGCGAGTTGTGAACGCACCAGCTCACCCGCGCTCACGCCCCGCCAGTTGCTTCTGACCAGGAGATCCTGGCACGCGGCCAGACAGGACAAGCGGGCGGCGAAGCGCTCAGCAAACACCTTGGGGTCATTCTCACCGGCCGTTTGACGGGCGACGGCCTGCACCACCGCGAGCAGGTTCTTGGCGCGATGGTTAACTTCGCGCAATAAAAACCGGTTCTGCTCTGCAGCCCTTTTCGGTCGGTGATATCCTCGACCACCGAAATAAAATAATCGACCGCTCCGTCGTCTTTGCGCACGCAGCTGACCGTCAGATTGCACCAGACGACCGAGCCATCTTTGCGGCAATAGCGCTTCTCCATGGCGTATTGGTCGATTTCCCCGGACAGGACACGCCGAAGTAGCGCCAAATTCGGCTCGAGGTCATCTGGATGAGTGATGCCCTGAAACGTCCTCGTGGTCAGCTCCTCAGCAGACCAGCCGACGATTTGACAAAGCCGATCGTTGACCCGCAGCATCGTCCCGTCAGGGGCGACGTGAGCGATCCCGACGGCAGCATTCTCGAACGTCGCGCGGAACCGTCGCTCGCTCTCGCGAAGTGCCTCGTCATGTCTGAAGCGCTCTATAAAGTCGGCAGCTTGGCGCGCATAAAGATCGAGACGCCGCAAATCCTGCTCGTCCGGACGGTGCACCGACCGAAATTGCGTCGAGAGCACACCAAGCGGCGCACCATCCCGGCCAATGAGCGGCGCCGCCAAAATCGCCCTATATCCGGCAGCACGCGCCACGGAGCGAAATGGCGCGTAATGCGGATCAACCTCGACATCTTCGATGACGATTCGCTGAGCCGAGCCGAGCGACCTGCCACATGCCGAATGACTATGCGGTGAAATTCTACAAAGGAGCTCGCCGATCCCCGGCGCAAATCCGTTCTGGGCGGCGAGCACCGGCTCTCCGCTGTCATTCAGGAGCTGAATGAGGCCCATATCAGCGCCGGCAAGCTGGAGTGCGACCCTGAGAATCTCCTCCAGGCCCTCGCGCATACTTTCAATCCGCCAGAGGCGCGAGCTAGATTCATTAAGCCAATCCAGCGCTCTTGCCCCACTCTTCAGGCGGGCCTCCCGCAAGCTGATCGCCGCGGCAGACTCGCGATGCAATTTGACAATCTTTAAGTGCAGCGCGATGCGCGCCAGCAGCTCGTGGTCGCTGAACGGCCAGCGCAGCTCATCGTCCGCGACGGTCCGGATCTCCGCTGTCCTCGGATCCGAGCAACCCTTGGAAAGAATGATGATCGGAACTGCGCCCAGCGTTGGATCAGCACGCATCTCGCCCAGAACTCTCGAGCCATCGCGTTCTGCCCAGTCGGCGTCCGCTATTATGACGTCGGGTGCGCTGGCGCGGGCGGCTTCCAACACCGATTGGGGGTCGGCAATGGTATTGATCGTGAATTGCGGGCTAAGAAGCTGTGCGACGTGGGAAAGCTCGGCGCTCGTCCCGGCAAGCAGCAGGCGTGCGCAGGCCGTGGTGTCAGACTGGCCTTCCGCCCATGGGAAAGCGGCGTGTGCTGGCGACCGATCACAGACCCCCTCGGCTTCGCGATCGATAGGCACATTCGTCCGCTGCATACGCACACCTGGGTCCAGTCCGGCAGGATGCTGATGATAGACTATAAGGAGCCGGTGTGAAGTGCATATCCAAGAAGGAGCGGTTGCGCCGGAACCAGACTGGACGTTCGATGGCCTCTGCCAACTTGCTTGGCACCCGTATTCGCGAATGGCCGGAAATCAATGCCTTAGCAAATCTATCGGCCCGACGATCCGTGCGTCTCTCATGTAGGCTACGCGACCGGTGGCGGGATGTCAGCCACGGCGAGCGCGATCGCTCCATTGTGATAGTGCCCGATGAGGGCGCCCATCTCCACCACGCCCCGGTCGCCAAGCAGATTGCGGGCCTGGGCCAGCGTCGCATCGCTAACGGTGTTTCGCTCGAGCATTTCAGTCGTGAAAGCGTAAGCC
>DASVDU010000019.1:0-25151 GCA_036380915.1 Hyphomicrobiaceae bacterium
GCACCCATCAAGGCGCGGATCGCCGTTGGCGCCGTGTAGAAAATGTTCACCCCCCACTTATCCACGACGTGCCAGAACCGCGACGGCGTCGGATAGTTGGGCACCCCCTCGAACATCAGCGTCGTGGCACCGTTCGCCAGAGGCCCGTAGACGATGTAGCTGTGGCCCGTCACCCAGCCGACATCGGCCGTGCACCAGTAGATGTCTCCATCATGGTAGTCGAAGACGTGTTGATGGGTGAGCGACACGTGGACGAGATAGCCACCCGACGTGTGCAGCACGCCCTTCGGCTTGCCCGTCGAGCCCGACGTGTAGAGGAGGAACAGCGGGTCCTCGGCGCCCATCTCGACCGGCGGACAGTCGGAACTGACCTTCACCAGCTCCTCGTGCAGCCAGATGTCCCGCCCCGGCGTCCAGGGCACGTCGCCGCCGGTGCGGCGCACGACCAGCACCTTCTCGCCGCCCTTGGTCTTCTTCAAGGCCTCGTCGGTGTTCTTCTTGAGCGGCACCTTGCGCCCGCCGCGCAGGCCCTCGTCGGCAGTGATGATGAATTTTGAATCGGCATCCTCGATGCGACCGGCGAGGCTGTCGGGCGAGAAGCCCCCGAACACGACCGAGTGCATCGCACCGATGCGGGCGCAGGCCAGCATGGCATAGGCTGCCTCGGGGATCATGGGGAGATAAATCGTCACCCGGTCGCCCTTCTGGACGCCGTTGGCCTTCAGCACGTTGGCGAACTTGCACACCCGCTCGTGGAGCTGGCGATAGGTGATCTTCTCGTCGACGGTCGGATCATCGCCCTCCCAGATGATCGCCACCTGATCACCGCGCTTCTCGAGATGCCGGTCGATGCAGTTGTAGCAGACATTCAGAGTTCCATCCTCGTACCACTTGATGGAGACGTTGTTTGGATCGAAGGAGGTATTCTTGACCCTGGTGTAGGGCTTGATCCAATCGAGGCGCTTGCCCATTTCACCCCAGAACCCATCGGGGTCGGAGATCGAGCGCTGGTACATCTCCTGGTACTTTACCGCATCGACCCACGCCCGGCTCGCCCACTCTGGCGGAACGGCATAGACTTTCTCCGACATCGAGAAACCTCCCAAGATGCTTGAGTAAAATTTGGCGCATTATGTCGGCCGTATTCCGTGCCGACAATGGCGCCGTTGGTCTTAAATGTCACGTACGCGCCCATGGCAGCCTAGAGGCCGAACCAGCCGATGACGGCGCCCTGGATGATCAGTACGCCCAGCCAATGGCCGCCGTCGACCAGTGTTGCGATACGGCTGACGCGCTGCACCATGTGATTGATCATCAATGTCGTCATCACGAAGCCGACCCATGCGAGGAGCGCGGAAATGATCCCGTTCCGCACCGTGACCTGACCGGCCCCAAGGCTGCTTATGGCTCCCGCCAGCACGAAAGCCATGATCAGCAGGGCGACGAACGCGACGATGAACGGAACGGCATCGGCATGGAGCTGCCGACGACGGGGCTCGGTTGCCTCGTCGGCCGATTCAGCCAGGGAGCGGCGCGAAAAAGCGGAATAATAGGCCCCCCCGAACAAGAAGCTGGCAACTGCTGCGAGCAGCACGGCCAGATAATTCACCCCACCGAAGCTCATGCCGCCTCCATGCTCTCTGCGGCTAGGAAGCTGGACCTGGCCGGCGGCATGCTGAGCCGCCAGACTGCCGTCCGCTTTATCTCTGCGTCCTCGAGCTCGCGCGTGACCGGCACTTCATAGCTCGCGACCTGGTCGAATCGCTCCACGGGAAAGTAGCTGCGTCGCGGATCGCCGACCAGGACGTCCGTCCCTTCGCGCGCGACAGCTTCGATGAGTTCCAGAACACTGTTTGCGAGCTCGCGCTCGTAGAAGAGGTCGCCGACCAGAAGCACGTCGGCCGCCGGCAGCCCCTCATCGAAGACATTCCGGCAGGAGGCGACGATCCGGACGCCGTTCGCGGCGGCATTGAGCTCGATGGCCGCTGCCGCCAGCGCGTCGATGTCGATCGCCAGCACCGATGCGGCTCCCGCCCGGGCCGCCGCAATGGCCACCAGTCCGCTGCCGGCGCCGAGGTCGACGACCGATTTGCCCGCCACACTTTCAGGGTTGTCCAGCACGTACCGCGCCAGCGCCTGACCGCCGGCCCAGGCGAAAGCCCAGTAGGGCGGCGGTACGTTCATTTCGCCCAGCTCCTCCTCCGTACTCTTCCAGATGGGGAGCGATTCTGCGGCAAGGTGGAGGACGATCTCCGGAGTCAGTGGGGGCGCGAGCAGCTCCGTGTTCGCATGAATGAAGCTGACAGCGTCGATGCCCTTCATACCCGCCTGCATACCTGGACCGCGCGACCACAGGACATGGCCGGCAAGCAGCTGCCGGTCACGCGACCTTTCTCCGCGGCTTGCTCCTGAGCTTCTTGGGATCAAGTCCGCCCATCCGACAAACGACCTCCCATTCCTCATCGGTAACCGGCTGGACCGAAAGCCGCGAGGACGTCACGAGCGCCATGTTGGCAAGCTCCGGCGTCGCCTTCACGTCGTTGAGCTTTACGGGCCGCGGGACATCCGCGACCGCCTTGACGTCGACGCACTCCCATGTGCCGGTGGTGTCCGTGGGGTCGGGGTGCGCCGGCGCGATCACCTCCACGACGCCGACGATCTCCTTGCCCTGGTTGGAGTGATAGAAGAAGCCGAGGTCGCCGACCTGCATCGCGCGCATGTTGTTGCGGGCAAGGTAGTTGCGGACGCCGTCCCACGGCTCGCCGGCTTCGCCCTTCGCCTTCAGCATGTCCCACGAGAAGGCATCCGGCTCGGATTTGAAAAGCCAATAGCGGATGCGCGGATCGGCTGAGGGCTTGGTGGCGGGCTTCTTCGGCATATCAAGCTGACGCTGAATGATGGCGCACTCGCGACAAAGGCTAGCTGAATAAACCCAGCTGGCAAGTGCTGGAGGCGCGGCCGAATGGGCCGCGATAAGTTAACCCTTAGTCCTCGGCCTTCAGCGGCCGCTGCATGAGGCCGTCGATCGCCTGAGAGATGGTCAGGCGACCGGCAAGGATCTCGTGCACCGCCATTGATACAGGCACCTCGATGCACCGCTCCGCTGCAATCTGGACCACGGCAGCGGCCGTATACACGCCTTCGCTGATGCCGCGGGTGCCGGCCGTCGCATCCGCCAGGCTCTTGCCCTGCCCCAGCGCAAAACCGAGTTGAAAATTTCGCGATTGCGGGCTCGAGCAGGTGAGAACGAGATCTCCAAGCCCCGATAGGCCGCTCAGGGTTTCCCGGCGTGCCCCCAGAGCTTGCCCAAAACGCGTCAATTCCGCGAAGGCGCGGGCAATCAGAGCAGCGCGTGCACTTTCCCCCAGGCTCCGGCCGGTCACGATGCCGCAGGCGATGGCGAGCACGTTCTTCACCGCGCCGCCGACCTGGACCCCCACGAGGTCGTCGGAGATGTAGGGCCGGAATGTCGGCAGGCTCAGCGCCTCGGCCACAGGGCGGGCAATCTCGAGGCTGCGCGCGGCGAGCGTGACGGCAGTCGGCAACTCGCGGGCGACGTCGCCGGCAAAGCTGGGGCCGGAAAGCACCAACGGTTCGAGGCCCGGGGACACCTCCGAGAGCACATCGGTCATGAAGAGGGAGGTGGTCTGCTCAATCCCCTTCGCGGCGATGGCAGCCGGTATGCCGCCGGCGAGATGCGGCCCGAGCTGAGCCATGACCTCCCGCATTGCCTGTGCCGGGCTGGCAATCAGCAGCAGGTCGACATCCCCGAGAGCGGCGGGTTGTGAAGTGGCCACGATCGCATCTGGCAGATGCACGCCCGGCAGCCGCGCCTTGTTTTCGTGCGCCGTGTTGATGGCTGCAGCGGTCTCTGCGTGCCGTGCCCAAAGGATGACCTGATGCCCGGCGCGTGCGGCGACGAGCGCGAGGGCCGTGCCCCACGCACCGGCACCGATCACACCCACTCGCCGCGCACGCTCCCTCATGCCTTCGCTCCGAGGCGGCCTCTCCCGAGCACGGGCTCGGCGATCTGGTCCAGCGGCCAGCGCGCCCGTGCGGGCACGTCAAGGGAATCGACGTGTCCCCGGACGAGACGCTCAGCCCCGGCCCAGGCGACCATCGCCGCGTTGTCTCCGCACAGCGCAATCGGAGGAGCATGCAGCCTGAAGCCGCTGGCCTCGGCCAAACGCGACAGCGCTTCGCGCAGCCGCCGGTTGGCGGCGACGCCGCCGGCGATCACCAAGTGCTTCTCGGGCCCGAGCTGGTCCTCGGTGAGCCGCATGGCCCGCGCACAGCGGTCGACGACAACGTCTGCGACGGCAGCCTCGAAGCTCGCGCACAGGTCGCGGATGTCCTCCTCCGTCAGGGGGACGAGCTGCATGGCCTGCCGCCGAACCGCCGTCTTCAGGCCGGCGAAGGAGAAATGCGGCTCGTCCCGCCCGATCATCGGCCGGGGGAACGCAAAGCGGCGCGGATCCCCCTCTTCCGCCATGCGCTCCACGGCGGGGCCGCCGGGAAAGCCCAGTCCCAGCAGCTTGGCGGTCTTGTCGAAGGCCTCACCGAGCGCATCATCGATGGTCGTGCCGAGCCGATCGTACTGGCCGACGTCGCGCACCAGCAGGAGCTGAGTGTGCCCGCCGGAAACGAGCAGCAGCAGGTAGGGCGGCGGCAGCCCTTCCGTCAGCCCCACCGTGAGCGCGTGCGCTTCCAGGTGGTTCACCGCAATCAGCGGCTTTTCCGTGGCCAGCGCCAGGGCCTTGGCCGTCGTGAGCCCGACGAGCAATCCCCCGATCAGCCCCGGCCCGGCAGTCACCGCAATGCCGTCGACATCGCAGAGCGCCACCCCCGCCCCGGACAACGCCTCCCGGATGATGTCGTCGAGGCATTCGACATGGGCGCGCGCCGCGATCTCCGGCACGACTCCCTCGAACTGCCGGTGCTGCTCCCACTGCGAGCGCACGACGTTCGACAACAACCGTCCCTGCGCCGGCCCCTCGCGTAGCACCACGGCGGCTGCGGTCTCATCGCAGCTCGACTCGATGCCGAGCACCAGAGTGCCGGCGCGGCCGTTTGCAGGTTGCTGGCTCATGCGGCGTCGTGATCCATCTCGCGCAATTTGCGTCTTCGCGCTGCGGCGGGCATGAATGGCGGCGACAGGCCCGGCAGACGTAAGCTCGGGCCTAGCATCCGGAGATTGGCGCGTGCAAGCTGACAGGATCAGGATCGGGAGCCGCGGATCGCCGCTGGCGCTGGCTCAGGCCAACGAGGTGAAGCAGCGCCTGGTTTCAGCGCACGGCCTGGACGCGTCTGCCGTCGAGATCCGGACGTTCAAGACCACAGGCGATCGTATCCAGGATCGGCCACTTGCGGAAGCGGGCGGCAAAGGGCTCTTCACGAAAGAGATCGAGGAGGCCCTGCTCGCGGGCGAGATCGATCTGGCCGTCCATTCCATGAAGGACATGCCGACCGAGCTTCCCGGTGGCCTCACGATCGCGTCCATGCTGCCGCGTGAGGATGTGCGTGATGCCTTCATCAGTCTCAGGTACGCCTCGCTTGCAGAGCTGCCTTCGGGCGCTGTCGTCGGCAGCTCATCTCTGCGCCGTCAGGCACAAGTGCGCCGGTTGCGGCCCGATCTGAACGTCATCGAGTTCCGCGGCAATGTGGGGACCAGGCTGCGCAAGCTCGAGCAGGGCGTTGCGGAGGCCACGTTCCTAGCCTGCGCCGGACTGAAACGGCTTGGACAGGCGGACCGCATTACAAGCGTGATGCCGAGTGAAGAGATGCTGCCAGCGGTGGCCCAGGGCGCGATCGGCATCGAAATCCGCAGCGATGATGCCAAGACGGCACGGCTCGTCGCCGCCCTCAATCATGGTCCGACCGCCCTGTGCGTGGAAACGGAACGCGCCTTCCTTGCACGGCTTGAAGGGAGCTGTCGCACGCCTATCGCTGGGCTGGCCGAGTTGCATGACGGCGTCATTCACTTCCGCGGCCTCATTCTGTCTCCGGACGGCACCCGGTTCCACGCCACCCAGCGGCAAGGCTCACCTGCAGACGCGCGCGCCATGGGCGACGATGCCGGCCGCGAGCTGCGCGCGGCTGCGGGGCCAGACTTCTTCCAGTGGTCCGACTGATGCGTCTCCTCGTCACACGTCCCGAGCCCGACGCCACTGCCCTTCGCGCGCACCTGATCGCGCAAGGGCACGAGGTCCTCACCGAGCCGCTGATTACGATCAAGTTCGATAATGCCGATCCCATCGAGCTCGACGAGGTCCAAGCACTGATCGCAACCAGCCGCAACGGCCTCAGGGCGCTCGCCGCCAGCCCTGCCCTGGAACAGGCGCGGTCGCTGCCGCTGTTCGCGGTTGGCCCGGGGACAGCGGCGACCGCAAAGGCTCTCGGCTTCCAGCACGTCATCGAGGGCCCGGGCACGGGCCGACAGCTCGTCAGCTTCATTGTCGAACATGCAGAGGTGAACGGCGGCCCACTGCTTCACCTCGCAGGAGATGTGCTGGCCTACGACTTCGCAAGCGAGCTGTCGCGCCTCGGCTATCACGTCTTGCGGCCCGTTGTTTACGAGACGGAGACGGCGACGCGCCTCAGCGGCTCGACAGCGGCACGCATCGCCAACGGGCAAATCGAGGGCGTGCTGCTGCTGTCGCCGCGCACGGCCGCAACTTTCGCCGCCCTTATCAAGGCTCACGGCCTCACCGAGGCCGCCCGCCGCCTCATCTACTTCTGCATCTCACAGGCCGCTGCAGCACAGCTTGAGGAAATTGCCCCCGTCAAAGTAGAGATCGCCAGTGAACCCAACCTGCAGGAAGTGCTTGCTCTGACAGCACGCGCCACGCCACAATCGTCCTAGACACTCAACCCGGAAAAAGCGCCAGTGATCAGGCACGAAGCCTTAACCGACCCGAGCCATCAGTGAGGGCGCAAGGACTCCCGCTGGCACGAGAGGCTAGCTTCTGTAATGACGAATAGAAACGACAGCTCGAAGACGACCGGGAAGCCTGCTTCCGAGGGCTCCGGCCCGAAGAAGCCATCTGCTCTGCTCGATCTGAAGGCGACCGAGGTGACGAGCAAAGACGTCAAGCCGCCAGCTCCGTCCACCTCGACGACGGCATCAGCGGCCGCTGGATCTGGCGGGAGTGCCAAGGAGGCGGAGCCGAAGGGCAGCCCCGCCCCTGCTTCGTCGCCAGCCGCGGCGAACGTGGAAAATTCTCCGGGCGCCACGTCCGGCGCACCGAAGCCTGCCGCAAGCCAGACAAGCTCATCTGGAACTTCGAAGCCTGGAACCCAATCAGCGGAGAAGCAAACGGTTCAACAGCCGGCTGGGAAGCAGGATGCAGCCAAAAGCTCCGCCCAGCAGGAGACCACGCCCGCGGCAACGCCAAAGCGGTCTGGAAGCGGGCTGAGCATCGTGACCCATCTGACGGCCGGCATTGCCGGCGGGTTTCTGGCCTTGCTGCTCGCCGATGCCGTTGGGCCGCAGTTCGGGCTCGGCAATCGCGTGCCCCAGCAGGTCGTCAGTGATTTGCAGCAGCGCCTCACAGCGGCCGAGCAGGCGATCCGCCAGCGTTCCGCTATCGAGACGGTTTCGCCGCAGGAATTCCAGCAGAAGCTCGCCGAGGTCGAAAGCCGATTGGCGCACCTCGATGAGGTCGACCGGAAAGTCGGTGAGCTTTCGGACAATCAGGCGAAGATCGCCGCCGAAACCACGAACCTCGCGGATCGCGTCAACCAGTCCGCCCCGGCGGAGGTGACCGAGCGCATCGCGAAACTGGAGCAGGTCCTCTCGACGTTGACGGCGGCTGCCGGCAGCGATGAGCCCGGTCGCATTCCGCAGCTCGCTGCCATCAGCGGCAAGCTCGCCGATCTCGAGGCGACCATTCCCAACCAGCTCACCGAGCTACGCAAGAGCGTGAGCGAGGAGATCGCAACGCGTCTCAGCGAGACGGCAGAAGCAAGCGAGGCGGCGCGGGCGGCGACGCTGCGCATGGATCGCGAGCTGGCTGCGGCCAAGGCGGATCTCGCCCGCCTCTCCCAACGCGCCGAGGCGCTGAAGGCGACGGACGACCGGCTCGAGCAACTTCTGCGCGCCGTGCAGGAAGAGGCCGGCAGCTTGCGCAGCACGGTCGAGGGATTGCAGGGCGAGCTAGCCACCCAGCTCAAAACCGTGGCGCGCGCCCAGGATGTGACCGCAGCTGTCGCGCCGGTCGAAGGCCGGGTCGCGGCCCTCGAGCAAAACGTGCAGGCTGTGGTCCGCAGCGAGGAGGACCGCCGCGCCAACGCGGAGCGCATCGTCCTTGCCCTCGAACTCGGAAATCTGAAGCGCGCGCTGGACCGCGGCGGCAGCTACGCGGCCGAGCTCGGCGAGCTGAGACGGATCAGCGCCGGCAAGATCGATCTGGCGGTGCTCGAGCGTTACAAGGACGAGGGCGTACCGACTCTCGCCGCCTTGCAGAAGGAATTCCGCCCCGTTGCCAATGCCGTGATCGACGCTGCAAGCGTGCCGGCCGATGCCTCGCCGCTGGACCGGCTGCTGATCGGCGCCAAGGCGATCGTCCGTGTCCGACGGGTCGAGCACAGTCCGGACGACACGAGCGTCGAGGCGATCGTCGGCCGGATGGAGCAGGCGCTCGCCGAAGGCAAGTTCACGGATGTTTTGGATCAGGCCAGGCTGCTTCCGCCCAAATCTCTGGAGCCGGCCGAAGCATGGCTCGCCAAGGTCGAGGCGAGAGCCGCCGTCGATCGCGCGCTCGCCAGCGTCGAGGATCAGCTCAAGGCCTCGCTCAGCGGCCAGGCAGCTGTCGAGAAGAGGACCAACTGATGCTGCGTCTGGTTCTGTTCCTGCTCGCCGTTTCGGCGCTCGCCTTCGGCTTGTCATGGCTCGCCGACCGGCCCGGCAGCCTGATCGTGAACTGGCAAGGCTACGAGATCGAAACGAGTGTCTTCCGCGCCATCGTCATCCTCGCCGTGCTGCTGGGACTCGCCATCGTGCTCTGGTCTGTTCTGCGCCAGATCTGGCACAGCCCGGCCGCCATCGGCAGCTACTTCAACCGGCGGCGCCAGAAGCGCGGGCTTGAGGCACTGTCGAGCGGCATGATCGCGATCGGCGCCGGCGACCGCGCGCTCGCGACCCGTTACGCCATCCAGGCTCGCAAGTCGCTGCCGAACGAGCCGCTGACGCACCTCCTGCGCGCGCAGGCGGCGCAACTTTCCGGCGACCGCGCAACGTCCCGGCGGATCTTCGAGGCCATGCTCGCCTCGCCCGACACCGAGCAGCTCGGGCTGCGCGGCCTGTTCCTCGAGGCCGAGCGAGAGGGCGAGCAGGAAGCGGCACGCCAATTCGCCGAGCGCGCCATGGCGCTCAATCCGAAGCTCAGCTGGCCCGTGGAAGCCCTGTTCGACATCCAATGCCGGAAGGGCGACTGGGCTGGCGCGCTGGAGACACTGGCGGTCGCGAAGCGGCACCACAACATCGAGCGCGCCGTTGCCGACCGGCGGCGCGCGGTGCTCCTCACCGCCCAGGCACAGGAGCTGGAGGAGACCGATCCCGAGCGCGCCATGACTCTGGCGCTCGAGGCTCACAATCTGGCGCCGGACCTCGTGCCCGCTGCGGCCATCGCCGGCCGCGTGCTCGCGGCGAAAGGCAACATCCGCCGCGCCGCGAAGGTCCTGCAGCGCACGTGGAAGCGCTCGCCGCACCCGGACATCGCCGTGGCATATGCCTACGCGCGGATCGGCGACAGCCCGCGCGACCGGCTCGACCGGGTGAAGCAGCTGGCGGCACTGCGGCCGCATTCCATGGAGAGCGCCATCGCCGTTGCGACAGCCGCGATCGAGGCGCAGGACTGGCCGACGGCCCGGCATGTGCTGCAGCCCTTGCTCGCCAACGCGCCGACGCAGCGCACGTGCACGCTCATGGCGCGAATCGAGGCCGAGCAGCATGGCGACCGGGGCCGCGTGCGTGAGTGGCTCGCAAGGGCCGTCAATGCTCCGCGCGATCCTGCGTGGACGGCCGATGGTGTCGTCTCGGAGAAGTGGGCGCCGACGTCGCCCGTGACGGGCGCGCTGGATGCCTTCCAATGGCGTGTGCCCGTCGAGGCGGTGAATGCTTCCGAGGCGACCCTGCTCAGCCAGAAGCTCGAAGAGCTGGTCAATCTCCATCCTGAGCCGGAGGCGATCCCGCAAGGTCCGTTGATCGATGCCCCGTCAGCGGCTCCTGTGGCGGACGAGGCGCCGGAAACGGACGCCGAAGCCGCGGCAGAAGCCAAACCGGCCGCGCCGGGACCGCAGAAGACATCTGCGCCGCCCGCTTCGGCTCTGCCCGCCGAGCCTGGTCCGGAAGCTCAGGAACCCGAGTCTGCTGCGGGTCCCGGGCCAGCAGCTCCATCCGCGGAGGCCGCGCCCACGGCTGCGCCCTCGCCGAAGAAGCCTGCCGAGGCCGCTCAAAGTCCTGCACCAGAGCCGGCGCCGGCCAAGGAAGCAGCCCCGGCGAAGACGACCTCTGGCGCCGAAAGCTCATCGGCTTCGGCAAGGCCCACCGAGCAGCCCACTCCCGAGGCCGCCGCGGCAAAAGCGCTATCGCCGGACTTAGACACACCCGCGCCCGGTCAGCCTGCGCCGCCCGCGCACATGGGCATCAAGACCTATCCCCAGCCGTTCCGCACGCGCACACGGCCGGTCGAGCCGCGCATCTTCGTGCCGCCGCGGGCTCCCGACGACCCCGGCCCCGATGCGGACGGCGAGGAGGACCTGAGCCGCTCTCGCGTCGGATTCCACCTGCCGATCAAGGGTTCCGTCTGAACAGCGGCCGCGAGCTGCGATGAGAGGTCCAGCGCCCTTGCCAAGGCAGGTCAAGTGAGTATATGCCTGCCGCGTCCTGATCCGCCGCAATAGCTCAGCCGGTAGAGCACATCATTCGTAATGATGGGGTCGGGGGTTCGAATCCCTCTTGCGGCACCAGTTCCCCAAGGGTCCATTCTCGTCGAATGGTTTACATTTTATTCCGGAGAGATGGTTGACACTTTCTCCGGGGTGAATGGGTTCGGTCCGGGTTCGACGCGGTCTTCCTGTCGATCGAAGAAGCCGAGATCACAATCCATGAAGCCATCTGGCCTGGCCTATCGCTCCCCGACAAGCAGAAGACGTCGGCAACCAGTGCCTATCCTGACGAGCTTGGCCACGCCGCGCGCATCTTTCTCCAATCCCCATCGCCGCCGCCAATCCTTCTCTCGCTGACGAAGCCCGGGCCAACGCTGCCCAAGTTCTTTGGCCCGAGCCCCTATGCCGCGCTGCTTTCAACACTCTCCTTTCAACACCATCCTGCGCCGGGCACAGGAGATCAGCCCACATTGCGATTGCCAGCCTCGCGCCACCCGATTTTTGCTCAGGCTTGCCGCGAATGTTGCTCAGGCTTGCCGTGAAGCGGCGAGCACTGATTGATTCCGGTCAATGTTCGACATTCGGCTCTCTCGATAATCGCACCAGCAGAGTTGGCGGGAACCACTCAATTGCGCCGGCTCGGAGCAACGCTGGTGCTTGGCTTTCCAGATCGCACCGGCGCTCCGGTCCGGGTTCCCGGTGCTGACCCGCTCGCGGATGCCGAAGCTTGGGAGTCTTCACGATGAAACCTTCAGTTCTCTTATCGTCCCTTCTGGCGCTGAGCCTTGTTGCGGGAGCGGCAACGCAGGTGACAGCCCAACAGCGCGGTCCCGGCTGGGGCATGATGGGCGGATACGGGATGATGCACGGTCCCGGTTGGGGCCGCGGATTGGGGATGGGGTTTGGCAATTGCCCGATGTGGGACGATGGCGGCGCACCTACGTTCGCGCAAGGTAGGATCGCATTCCTGAAGGCTGAGCTTTCCATCACGGACTCCCAGGCATCTGCCTGGGAAGCATACGCGAATGCCCTCAAGAAAAATTTTGAGAGCATGCAGGGCATGCGTCAGACGATGCTGGCAGCGTGGCAGGCCAAGTCTCCCGTCGAACGGCTCAATGCCCATATCACTGCCATGGAGGGCCGGCTCGCCGCGTTGAAGGACATCAAAGCGCCACTCGAGACGCTCTACGCAGCCCTCAATGACGAGCAGAAGAAGAAGGCTGACGATCTTCTGACGGGTATGGGCTGTATGATGTGAGCTACAGGCGGATGCCCTGGCGGGATTGCAGGGCATCCGTCAGGCCATTCACCGCTTCAGCAGCGGTGGGCCCCATTCATCGGCGTTTGCGGCCGGTGATCATCGCGCTCACGAGGTTTTCGCCGTGCTCGAAGCTGGCGAGAATGACGCCGGCTACGTGCAGCCCAACCAGGACCAGAGCCAGATTGGCCAACGCCTCGTGAACCTCTTCCAGCCAGTGCGCATCGTAGAAGGCGTCGCTGGTCATCAGGATGCCTGTTCCGGCTGTCGCGGCGAGCACGCCGAGGAGGGCGATCACCATCGCGCCGCCCGCAGGGTTGTGGCCGATATAGCGTTTGGCGCGAAGCCGGACGCTGTCGGCGAGATAGCTGACCACTTCCGATGGCCGGTAGACGAAATCGCTGAACCGCGCATGCCGCGTGCCGGCGAAGCCCCACACGATGCGGACGGCGAGAAGTCCGGCTATGCCGTACCCGACATAGATGTGCAGCCACTCGACCTCGTCGCCGGTCAGCCACGCCGTTGCAAACAATAGCACCAGCGACCAGTGGAACACCCGAACGAGGGGATCCCATACGCGGATCGTCTCCGGTAACCCGTTGGCGGCCTCCGCCGGCGGCAGATCGCCGCCGGCTCGGGCCTTTTCAGTCAGGCCAGTCATCAGTTGCGAGTCTTCTGCCTTAGGATTTCGCCGGTCGCCGGATGAAGGTAGGCTTTCACGCGCTTTCCATCCTTGGTGGCCGAAACCTCGTAGGCGCCGTCGTCGATCTCGATCTCGCGGATATCGTAACCTTGCGCCGTGAGCTTCTCGGCGATCTGGGCGATCGACAGCCACTGCTCCTTGGGAACGTTCACGCGGACATCGTCGTCGGAGGCGACGGCCAAACCGGCTGCGGTCGCTGTGGCGAGAACGAGTGCGGACGTCATCAAAGCCTTGCGCATAATTTCGTCTCCATTTCCTGGCCGGCACGGAATTGTGCGGCGCGCAAGGACCATGGCAGACTGCCGCTGACACCTTCCTGATGATCCATGTCAGTGAATTGTCAGCTCGGCTGCGGCAGACAGTGAGCGATGAGAACGGAACTCGACAGACGGACGCTTCTGCTGGCGCTTGCAGCCCTGGGTACGGGTTCGCCCGCCCTCGCGCGGGGCGATGACGACCGCAGCCACCGCAAGCGAAGCAGTCGTCACGATCACGAGCAGGCCAGGCGCGCGCTCGAGGAGGGTCGCGCGCGGCCGCTGGCCGACATCCTCGCCGAGGTCCGTCCCCGTCTCGGCGGGGAGGTCATCGACGTCGAGTTCGAGCGCGAGGATGGCCGCTACGTCTACGAGTTCAAGGTGATCACGCCCGCGGGCCAGCTGCGCGAGATCGAGGTCGACGCACTGACGGCGGAGATCCTCAAGGACGAGGCGGACTGATGCGCATTCTGGTGGTCGAGGACGAGCCGCGCATTGCAGCCGATGTGCGTGCCGCGCTCGAGGCCGCCGGATATCTCGTCGACATTGCGCGCGATGGCGACGAGGCGTGGTTCCGCGGCGATACCGAGGACTATGATCTCGTGGTTCTCGACCTCGGCCTGCCCAAAATCGACGGTTTGGCGGTGCTGAAACGGTGGCGTGCCGCCGGCCGCGCCATGCCCGTGCTGGTGCTGACGGCCCGCGGCTCCTGGTCGGAGCGGGTCGAGGGTATCGATGCCGGGGCGGACGACTACCTGCCCAAGCCGTTCCGCATGGAGGAGCTCGTCGCGCGCGTGCGCGCCGTCATCCGGCGCTCGGCCGGTCACGCCGATTCGGTGATCGAGGTGGGGCCGCTGACGCTGGACATTCGGCAAATGCGGCTCACGAAGGACGGCGTGCCGGTCGCGCTCTCCCCGCTCGAGTATCGCCTTGTCGCCTATCTCATGCATCACAAGGGGCGTGTCGTGCCGGGGCCGGAGTTGCTCGAGCACCTTTATGGTGACGATGATGCGCACGAGGCAAATGCGCTCGAGGCCGTCGTGGCGCGCCTGCGCAAGAAGCTCGGACCCGATGCGATCGAAACCCGGCGCGGTTTCGGCTACCTCATCGCTGCCGAGGACGCATGAACGGCGGCTCGCTTCGACTTCGGCTCTTTCTTGGCGGAGCGCTCTCGATCATAGCGGCATTGGCTCTGGCAGCGCTGGGGTTGGTTCTCCTGTTCGAGAAGCACGTGGAGCGCCGCATCGAGAGCGAGCTCGGCGTCTACCTCGATCAGATCATCGCCAACCTGGACCGTGATGGCGACGGAGCGCTGGTTGTGGCCGATGTGCTTGCGGACCCCCGCTTCGACCAGCCTCTGTCGGGGCTCTATTGGCAGGTCCGGGCGAAAGATGCCGTCTTGCGGTCGCGGTCGCTTTGGGATGGCGATCTACCGTTGCCCAGCGACAAGTTGGCCGACGGCGTCGTTCATCGGCATCGGATCATAGGACCGGCTGGGGCGGAGCTTCTTGCCCTGGAGCGCAGCGTCAGACTGCCGGCGCGGCTTGGCAATGCCTCTGTTCGAGCCGCGGTCGCACTCGATACCCGCGAGATCGCAGCGGCCACCCGGGCGTTTGCCGCCGATCTGCTGCCTTACCTCGGCGTCCTCGCGGCGGTCCTTATCGCGGCCGCATACGCTCAGGTCACGTTCGGGCTCAGCCCGCTCGCAACCATTCGCAAGCGCCTCGCAGGCATCCGCGAGGGCAACGCGACGCGCCTCGGCAAAGCCTTTCCCAAGGAGGTGCAACCCCTGGCTGCCGAGGTCGACGCCCTGCTGGAGGCGCGCGAGCAAGAAGCGGAACGGGCGCGGTCGCGCGCCGCCGATCTCGCCCATGGGCTCAAGACACCGCTGCAGGTGCTCGCCGGCGACGTGGCGCGGCTCAGGCAGAAAGGGGAAGCGGACATCGCCGCCGAGATCGAGCAGGTCGCCACGGCTATGCGCCGCCATGTCGAGCGCGAGCTGGCCCGCGCGCGCATGAAAAGTGGCGTCAGCACGGCTCGCGCCAACGTCCGCGAGGTGATCGACCGCGTGCTCGCCGTCGTGATGCGGACGCCTGACGGCGCTCGGCTCGCGTGGACTGTCGAGTGCCCACCGCAACTCCTGGCGCGGATCGATGCCGACGACCTGGCGGAGGCGATCGGCAACCTCGTCGACAATGCAGCCAGGCATGCGCGGCGCGCCGTCCGCGTGGAAGCGCGGGCAGAGGACAGGCGAGTGAAATTGCTCATCTCCGACGATGGTCCCGGGATTCCGCCGGAGCGGATGAGCGAGGTTCTCGCCCGCGGCGGGCGCCTTGACGAATCGGGCACGGGAGCCGGCCTCGGCCTCGCCATCGTGCAGGAGATCGCGGACGCCTGGGCCGGCCGGCTGGAGCTTCGGCCGAACGGCCCCGGGCTGCAGGCCGAGCTGGCACTCGATCTGGTGCGGGGTCCTTGATGCATGGAGCGCGTCGCGGGGCGCCTTGGTCAAGGTTGGCGATGCGCTTCGGCCTTCTTCCAGTCCGGACGCGTGTCGGCGGATTGCTGCGCGCCTCAGGCGAGAAACCGGAATGGCTTGGGTCGATGCCGGATGCCGGTCACTTGGCGGCGTCACCGGGAGCACGGGCCGGACGGCTCATCGTCATGGCCGGCGGTGAGGTGGAGTCGCAAAGCTTCGGCTACATGGGCCACAAGGCGCGGGCATCACCAAGCTGGGCAACCAGGTGATCTATTCCTGCACCAAGGTGGTGCTGTCGGGGATGCTGATGCTGGCCCGCGGCCGGTGGGTATCCGGACGGACCCTGCGTTGCTGCCGCTGGATCGCAATGTCGAGACGGGGGCTGGCACAAGCGCGGCCCGCCGCTTAGCCCGCGAGCTTACTGAGTTCTGGCGGCCGACGGCGCAGCTGCCGTCGATGCTCTCGCCTTGGCAACGGGCTTTCGCCCGCCCTTCTTGACAACCCGCGCCGGACGCCTGCCGCAGCTCCACGAGGTCACGGTATCGCGCACACTCGTCAGCGGCCTTGGGTTTTCAGAGACCGGCAGCGTATCGAGCGTCGTCGTGCCGAACAGAACCTTCCAATCGTAGGTGGCGAACCCGTGATCGAGGAGATTGCTCGCACGCTGGGCGCGCTCCTGGCTCGACGGCTCGCCGAGCACGACGGCCATGAGCTGCCGCCCGTCGCGGGTCGCGCTCGCCACTATGTTATAGCCGGAGTCGCAGATGAACCCTGTCTTCAGGCCATCGGCGCCGTCGTACGTCTTGAGAAGGTTGTTGTGCGTCGCGATGCGGCGCTTGCCGATGCGGAATTCGGCCAGCCCCCACAGGTATCGATAATCCGGAAAGTCGCGCGTCACCGCCATCGCGAGCTTGGCCAGATCGCGCGCCGTGGTAGCCTGCCCCGCAGCCGGCAGCCCATTGGCGTTGACGAAATGCGTATTCGTCATGCCGAGGCGAAGTGCCGTTGCATTCATGCGCTCAACGAAGGCAGGCTCGCTTCCGCCGACGGCTTCCGCAAGCATGATGGCGACATCGTTTGCCGATTTGACGACGAGGGACTCCAGGCCCAGCTGGACGCTCATCTCGCCGCCCACCGGCAGCCCGATCTTGCTCGGCGGCTGGGCATGGGCGGCTTCGCTGGTGACGAGCTTCGTCTCAAGTGTGATCTGACCCGCCTTCAACGCCTCGAAGACGACGTAGGCGGTCATCATCTTGGTCAATGAGGCCGGGTACCACTGGTCATCGATGTCCTCGGCGTAGAGAACCTTCCCATCCGCCGGATCGAAGAGCAGCTTCGGGCCGGCTTGAGCGGCTGCCGGCAGAAGGAGACCGGCGCACATGAGGGCGATCGAGATGGTCCGGGAAGAAATCATCCAGCCATTCGCTCCGATACATGGATGCCGGATCGGGCCATCGCCAACGCACGCCACTTCGCACAAAGCCCTGTCGCAGACGCCCTGTCATCGGCAGCAATTGGCTGAAGTGTCCAATGCCTTTTCCGGCGAGCCAATCCTACTGGTGCCAAGTTACCCTTCTCTCTACGCGAGGTCGACCGCCGAGCCGGTGATTTCGGGAAGCATGGCAACCTTCCAGTCATCCCCTGTTCTGGCGTCTGCTCGCAAGTACGTCAACACGAGGTGGGCTCTGTCGTTCCGAGCGTGAGATATGGGCAACAGATCATGCACCAGAAACATGGGCCGCAAGAGCCTCTTCGATGCAGTCTCCGACCAGAGAGCGTGGGACGACAGACGACCCCGTGCTCAAGCCCCCCGCGAGGCACGCGGAAGGAAGAAGGCCAGCAGCCCGAGGGCCGGCAGCCACGCACATATCTTGAACACGGCAATGATGCCGATCTGGTCGGCGAGCAATCCGATCGCCGCTGCCGCCAACCCGCCGAGGCCGAAAGCCAAACCATAGAAAAGTCCACCGACGAGACCCACACGATGCGGCACCAGGTCGATCGCATAGATCAGGATCGATGCGAAGGCGCTCGCCATGATGAGGTTGATCACCACGCTGAGCACACCGGTCCAGAACAGGTTCGCGTAGGGCAGCAGAATAGCGAACGGCAGCGTTCCCAGGATGGAGACAAGGATGACCTGATAGCGGCCGATCCGATCCCCGATCATGCCGCCGACGACCACGCCGATTGCGCCGACGAAGAGATAGAGGAACAGCATGATCTGCGAAAATGGCACGCTCACTCCGAACCGCTCGATCAGATAGAAGGTGTAATAGGACGTGAACGCGGCCGTATAACCGTTTTTTGACAGGAGAAGGACGATCAGGATCGCCATCGCCATCAGCACATGGCCCACAGGCAAGCTCCGAGCAGCCGCGCCGGTTGTTGATGATTTTCCTGCCGCCCTTTGGGAGCGACGCATTGCGGCGTATCGCCATCCGGTCCAGGCCATAAGCACCATGGCGGTGAGGGCGACGACGGAGATCCAGGCGAGGCTTGCCTGGCCATGCGGTACAACGATCATCGCGGCGAGCAGCGGGCCGATTGCATATCCGGCATGTCCGCCGATCTGGAAGATACCCTGCGCGAAACCCTGCTCGCCGGCCGCCGCATGCCGCGCCATCCGCGTGGCCTCGGGATGGAACACGGCCGATCCAAGCCCGACCATTGCAGCCGAAACGAGTAGCGTCCCATAGCTGGTGGCGAAGGCAAGCCCTAGGAGCCCTGACAAGGTGGCTGCCATACCCGCCACCATAGCGTAGGGCCACGGCCTATGGTCGGTCACGAAACCCAGCAGCGGCTGCAAAAGGGACGACGTCACCTGAAAGGCGACCGTGATCAGCCCGATCTGCACAAAGTCCAGGTTGTACGTCTGCTTGAACAGAGGGTACAGCGCCGGGATCATCGACTGAATGAGGTCGTTGAGCAGATGCGCCCCACTCAGAGCGAAAAGAATCGGCAGTAGGGGACGGTGCGGAGCACTGGTGGCGATCGTCGGGGTCATGGCGGAGATTTGGACCTCGCCGATCTTGGCGTCAACTGGCGCATTGCGTATGGCTGACCGGGCAAATCAGGGGCCCTCGGAAGCCGTGTCAGGGGCCTGCCCGATCACCAGACCGGCAGCCAGCAGTCAAGCGGTCACCTGATCGTCCGTTCCCTGCGGCGATCCCTCAAACTCCGAAGAACTCACAGATGGCATCCACTGCCCTTCGAGCATGCGGATTCCGCGCTGAATGGGGCAGCCACGGGCGGCGAGCCGACCTGGTCGATGGTATCGCCGATGATCGTATAGAGCCGCGTCTCGCCGGAGAGCGGCAACGGCAAGCCGGGCAAGTCGGCATTCGTCATGCGCTGAATTCTATTCCACGGTGCTCGGAAGTCTGGATGAAGCAAGAATCTCAACGCCAACTCACCGCGTACTCTTTCAAATGGACAGCATCCGGTTCTATTCCGAGCCCAGGCCGATCTGGAAGTGTCACCTTGCCATCGCAGATCGTTTGGACCGGACCGCTGAGGAGAGTTCGGAGCGGATTCGGGTTGGAGTCGATCTCGAGCCGTCCATCGCCGCCCGCGGCGGCAAGGAGGTGGGCGGAGGCGAGGAGGCCGACGCCACCTCCCAGGTAATGCGGGCAATATGTTCTGCCCGCGGCGATGATCCGCTTCGCTACAGGGAAGCAGCCGCTGAAGCCGCCCCATTTGGCGATGTCAGGCTGGACCACGCTGAGCACGCCCGATTTCAGCGCTAAATCGAAGGCCTCCAAGCCCATGATATTTTCCCCGGCAGCCAGCGGCACGGACGTCCGCTCGCGGAGCTTGGCCCACTCGCTCCAGGGCTCATCCGCCCTCAGCGGCTCTTCCAGCCACTGGAGTTGAAACGGCTCCAAGCGGGGCAGCACATCGAGAGCTGTACGGACGTCCCAAGCCTGATTGGCGTCGACCATCAAGAGGGCGGCCGGCCCCAATGAAGTACGCAGTGCTTGCAGGTTCCTGACGTCGCGCTCGATTCCGAAGCCGATTTTCAGCTTGAAGGCGATATGGCCCTCCTTTTGCCTGGCCAATGCCAAACCTTCCGGATTGGTCGGGTTCAGCCCGCTTGCATAAACTTGTATGTTCGGCGCGGCCCCAGGATTGAGAAATTTCCAGAGCGGCTGCCCGGCGCGGCGTGCTTCGAGATCCCAGAGCGCGATATCGAGACCGGCGATCGCCTGGGCAATCGGGCCCGCCTCACCGCTCTGGATGGCCAGCACTGCCGTACGCCGGGTCAGGTGCTCAAAAGCCTCCTGAGCCGACGCGAAGGTCTTTTCGCAAGACAACGGGGCCAGCACGCTGTCGACGAGCCGGGCGCGATGCTCGGCTCCGACCGCCGGAAAATTGCACCAGATCTCGCCCCAGCCGACGGCCCCCTCCCGATCTTCAACCCTGACCAGCACCATGGGCCGGTCGCGCATCGTGCCAAACGAGGTCGTCACCGGCTCGTCGAGGGGACAGCGGTAGACGAACGGAGTGACGTTGCGGATGTCGAGTGTCACGGTTTCAGATCCATTTCCAAGTGGATATAGTCTCCGCGATACGTCACCTCGGCAAGATAGATCACGGTTCCATCCGTTCCGCACATGACGCGCCGGACCTCCGCAACGGGCGCATTGATGGAAATCCCGAGGAGTTGCGCGGTCGTGACGTCCGCTGAGGATATCGTGAGGGTCTGACGGGCCGAGCTGATCTGCAGGCCGGGTAAGGAGGTCAGAATCGGTATCACCAGCTCCCGCCGGAATCGCGAAGGCGCGCGGCGGAAAATCCGATACTCGATATAGATCGAGATGACGCAGTAACGCTCGCCATCCCGCTCGTGCACCCGACGCATATAGAAGTACTTGGGTGCTTTTGCCCCGTCACTCTCATCCAGCGCCGGTTCGGCAATTCCTTCATCCAGCGTCGTGTGTTGGGGTCGATCGCCGCGATACATCGTGACCAGGTCGTCCAACGTCGTCTCGACGCGCAGCTTCCGGCGCGGCCCGGCCTTGCTCATCACGAATGTTCCCCGCCCGCGCTGCGGAGATAGCAATCCCTCCTCTGCCAGAAGCGCGATCGCCTGGCGAACCGTGACCCGAGAGACGCCGAACTCCGCCATGAGCTGCTCGATCGACGGCAGAATGCTGCCGGGGCGCCAGAACCCCCTGTTCACGCGCTCCCGGAATAATTCCGCCAGCTGCACGTAGCGAGGGATCGGCGTTGCGCCGAAGATGTGGTGGCTGGAGTATGACATAAACGGTTGCCTTGAACGTCCTAAACATAGTACGTTTAGGACGTTTGGGCCAGCCCCGCTTTTTCAAGGATTGCCAGTCTGCCCGTGCGTCGAACTGCTTTGATCCTCATGCCCTGGATCGCCATCCTGGCGGTCTGGTACGCCATTCATCACAGCGGCCTCGTCAATCCTGCGCTGGTCCCCACACCGCACGAGGTCGGCCGTCGTTTCATCGAGCTGCTCCGGGGTCGTCTGCCGCTTGATATCCTGATGTCGACGCAGCGCGTCTTCCTCGGCGTGCTCAGCGGGATTACGATCGCCGTACCGGTGGGCTTCGTCCTGGGCTGGTATCGCAATATCCGAGCGTTCGTCGATCCGCTGATCAACTTTTTCCGTGCGTTGCCGCCGATTGCTCTTATTCCGCTGGTCATCGTTTATTTTGGTGTCGACGAGCTCGCGAAGACGGTCATTCTCTTCTATGCGTCGTTCTTCTCGGGTGTCATCGTCATGTACGAGGGCATTTCACAGATCAGCCCGATCTACGTGCGTGTCGCCCGCACGCTGGGAGCCAACGATGGCGAAATTTTCCGCAAGGTCGTCATTCCGCTCGCCGTTCCACACATGCTGACCGCCCTCCGGGTGGCGCTCGGCGTGGCATGGGCGACACTTGTCGCCTCGGAGCTCATTGCGGCCCAGCAAGGGCTCGGCGCGATGATCCAGGATGCAGGCTCGTTCTTCCAGCTCGACATCATCTATGTCGGCATCATCTGCATCGGCTTCATCGCGCTTTTCATGGACCTTGCACTTCGCGCCATCGCCCGCAAGTTTGTCAGCTGGCAGGAGCGCATCGTATGAACGCCGGGCGTGTACGTATCGCCTTCGACCGCGTGTCCGTGCGCTTTCCCACGCAGGACAACGGCGAAATCTTGGTGGTCGACGAGGTCAGCTACGACATCCACGACCGCGAGTTCGTCTCGATCATCGGTCCATCCGGCTGCGGCAAGACCACGATGATGAATATCGTGGCCGGCTTCATGCAGCCATCCTCAGGCTCAGTCACACTTGACGGAAAACCGATCACCGGGCCGGGTCCGGACCGCGGCGTCATTTTTCAGGAATACGGAGTTTTTCCCTGGCTCAGCGTGAAGGAGAACATCGCATTCGGACTGAATTTGCGCGCCAATCGCACCAGCGCGGCGGAGCGCGAGGAGATCTGCGAGCGCTACATGCGGCTGATGGGCCTTTCGGAATTTGCAAATGCCTGGCCGCGCATGCTTTCGGGTGGGATGCGCCAGCGGCTCGCGCTCGCCCGTGCCTATGCCGTCAAGCCGCAGTTTCTGCTGATGGACGAGCCCTTCGGCGCGCTCGATGCCCAGACGCGGTCGGCAATGCAGGACCTCCTGCTCGAGGTGCTGGCCGCCGAGGGCAAGACAGTCATGCTCATCACGCACTCCGTTGAAGAGGCGGTTTATCTTTCCAACCGCATCATCGTCATGACGGCACGACCGACGCGGATTCGCGAGATCATCGAAGTACCGTTCGCCTATCCGCGTACCGACGACCTGCATGAAAGCAAGGAGTTCGGCGAGCTGCGCGCCCATGTGCGCAACCTCGTCATGCAGGAGTACGCACAGCAGGCTCTGCAGCACCAGACTTAAAGGCCGAAGCCAACCCAGGAGGAAACGATGTCGATAAACCGTCGAACTCTCATAAAGTCCAGCTTGGCTGTTGCGGGCGCAGCGGCGATCGGCGCGCCGGCCATCGCGCAATCGAAAACACCGATCCGCGTGGGCTATTTGCATACGCTCGCTGTGGACGGACAGATGTGGCTCGCCGATCACCTCGGCGCTTATCAGAAGCATGGATTGGAGCCCGAATTCAAACTCTTCCAAACCGGGCTCGAGCTCTTTCAGGCCATGATCGGCGGAAGCCTTGATGTGCTCAGCACCGGGGCGGTCATCTCCAACTTCCCCGCTCGCGGCCAGGGCAAAATGTTTCTCACCAACGGCGTGGAGTTCGCAACGGCCCAGCTCTGGGTGCGCGAGGATCAGGGCATCAAATCCATCGCCGATCTCAAAGGTAAAAGAGTTGCCACGACCGCCGGCACGACCGCGCATGTTTTCCTGGACACCGCCCTCAAGGCGAATGGTCTGCAGTCGAGCGACATCGAGATTTTGAACCAGCGTATGCCCGATGCCGTCACCTCGTTCATTTCTGGATCCGTGCCCGCCGTTGCGCTGTGGGTGCCGTTCAACATCACCGTGCGGGATAAAGTGCCCCAGGCCAAAAAGCTCATCGATGCGTCTGCCTTTTATCCAGACGCTGCGATCATGTCCGGTTGGGCGACGACGGCCGATTTCCATGCGAAGAATCGCGACACGCTCATCCGGCTGATCCAGGCCTGGGCCGAAGGCAACGAGTATCTCACTGGCAAGACGGACGAAGCTCTCGAAATCCTGCAGAAAAAGCACTACCCACAAGTCCCCTTGGCCGACTTCAAAGAGCAGTACGCCGCCCAAAAGAGCTTCCCCGTCGCCGAGTGGCGCAAGCTCTATAGCGATGGCACCGTGACCAAGTGGCTTCAGCAGGTGACAGATTTCTTTGCCGCAACCGGGAACATTCCGAACCCAGTGCCCGCGTCCGAGTATTTCGACCCGACGCTGTTCATGGAAGCGACAAAGGCCTGATCTTTGCCGAACCAGACGTACGACTACATCATCATTGGAGCCGGTTCGGCGGGCTGCGTTCTCGCCAACCGGCTTTCTGCTGATCCGAGCTGCAAGGTCTTGCTGCTGGAGTCCGGAGGCTGGGACCGCAACTTCTGGATCAAGCTCCCCGTCGGCTATTTCCGTACCATTTACGATGAGAGGTTTTCACGCCTTTTCCCGACGGAACCGTCGGAAGGCACGGCTGGCCGCGGTATCGTCTGGCCACGCGGCCGCATCGTTGGTGGCTCGAGCTCGATCAACGGTCTGATTTTCATCCGTGGCCAGCGGGAGGGCTTCGACGACTGGGAATCTCTGGGAGCGTCCGGCTGGGGGTACGAGGACGTGCTCCCTTATTTCCGCAAGCTCGAATGCTTCAATGGCGAGCCTAGTCAGTATCGCGGAGCGCACGGAGAGCTGCGCGTTTCGATACTGCGCAACGATCATCCTGCGTGCCGGGCCTGGATCGACGCCGCTCAGCAATTCGGCCTGCCGTACAATCCCGATTTCAATGGCGAAACCACTTACGGCGTCGGCTCGTATCAACTCAGCATCGGCCCCAGATGGCGAGAAAGCGCGGCTGTTGCATTCCTCCGGCCCGCGCTGTCGCGGCCGAATTTGACTGTCCTCACACGGGCACACGCGACCCGGATCGCATTCGAGGGTACTCGCGCCGTCGGTGTCTATTGGGTTCAACGAGGTCGCGAGGAATTGGCTCGTGCTGAGCAGGAAGTCATTCTTTCGGCCGGAGCTTTGCAGTCCCCCCAGCTCTTGCAGCTCTCTGGCGTCGGTCCAGCCGATTTGCTGCGCCAGCACGGCGTCCCCGTGATTGCCGATTTGCCGGGCGTCGGCGAAAACCTGCAGGACCATTATCAGGCCCGCACCATCGTACGCCTGACCTCGCCAATCTCGCTCAACGACGACGTGCGCAATCCGCTCAGGCTGGCGCACATGGGTTGGAGATGGCTCGTACGCGGGGAAGGCCCGCTGACGATCGGAGCCGGTCAGGTTGGCGGGGCCGCCTGCACGCAATATGCGGTTGGTGGTCGGCCCGATATCCAATTCAACGTGATGCCGCTTTCGGTCGACAAGCCTGGAGACCCATTGCACCGCTATTCGGGGTTTACCGCCTCGGTCTGGCAGTGCCACCCGGTCTCACGCGGCCGGCTCACGATCCGCAGTTCCGACCCGTTCGCACCGCCGCGCATCGAGCCTCGCTACCTCGATGCCGAGCTGGATCGCAAGGTGATGGTCGAAGGCGTGAAGATCCTTCGCGAGATCTATCATCAGCCGGCATTCCGGAAATTATGGACAGACGAAGTCCGGCCCGGTCTTGCCGCCGTCGCCGATGAGGCCATCCTGGCCTTCATCCGCGAGCAAGGCGGCACGGTCTTTCATGCCTGCGGAACCTGCCGGATCGGAAATGACGATGGAGCCGTCGTTGATTCCTTTCTGCGCGTGCGCGGCGTGGATCGGCTGCGGGTGGTCGATGCGTCGGTCATGCCGCTCATCACGTCGGCCAATACCAACGCGGCATCACTGATGATTGGTGAGAAGGGCGCCGCCCTCATCAAGGGTGAGGCTCGCGCTCCCTCCTGAGCCATCCGCTGACGCCACAGCCGG